>JBGTBA010000015.1:0-11561 GCA_041749595.1 Flavobacteriaceae bacterium
TTCTTTGGGGATAAGATATACCACGACACCGATTTTTTTCGGAACATGGGACAGAGGTCCAACTCTGAAATGTTGACCCCGGTAAAGGCGGTAAAGGGAATGCCGGATGTGCTAAAGAAATTTGACAGGGCCTGCAACGACCTGTACTCAAGGGCCGTATCCAAGATCAGGCAGCCCATAGAGGCACTGTTCAGTTGGCTTATTGAGAAATCCGACATACGGAAAGCAAGCAAGGTCAGGTCAACCAAGGGACTGACCCTACACGCATACGGAAGGCTCGTAGCTGCTTTTATAGGATTAATCTTTTAACCCTTGATTCGCATTTATCAGAAATTAAGCGGGAAAATGGTTTTGTATGTCGGAAATGCGGTCATACAAAGTATCAGGAACGCAAAAACCATTCACGCACTTGCAATCTTTGTGGCGATACGGAATCACCCATGGCTAATACCCTGTTTCATAAAGTGAAATTTGGTTTGCGTAAAGCATTTTTTATGTGTTTTGAGATGTCGACAACAACCAAAAGTCTTTCTGCATCACAAATGGGCGTGCGTTTTGGCGTTAGAGAAAATACCGCAAGATTATTCATGCATAAAGTTAGAGAAGCAATGAAATCAGGCGAAAATCACCCCATGGAAGGGATTGTCCATATTGATGAGTTTGTAGTTGGAGGCAAAGAAGAAGATAAACCTGGCCGAAGCTACAACAGAAAAAAAAGAAATCTATTTGCGCCGTGCAGTTAACAGAAGATGGTAAAGTAAAAAGGTTTTATGCCTTGAAAATCAAGGATTTCTCTGCAAAGTCATTAAGGACAATATTTGACAAACATGTCAGTGAACAGGCTGATATAACAACTGACGAACGGAAGGGCTATAGGCCGATCATGAAAGATTACAAAATTGAGCAAATTCCCAGTAACAATGGGGTCAACTTTAGAGCATTGCACACTATGGTACATCAAGTCAAATCATGGCTTAGAACAACGTATTCTTGGGTAAGCGAAAAGAATATTGAAAGATATTTTGATGAATTTTGTTATCGGATTAACCGTTCACAAAACAAAGAAACCATCTTCAATAATTTGATCAGAAGAATGGTTGCCGCGGACAATATTACGCATCAACAAATAGTAAGCGCTTAAGTGATGACCTCTATAATTTTTATGTTCATAAGTCAATTTCTTGTAAAGTACAAAGACCTTTTATTTAACTTGTTCAATTGTTTCCATTCATTGCAAATTTAACTGGCAAAGTTGCCAACGTAGTTAACTACATTCCCAAATGACCCAAAGGGAAAATAGGGTGCAGAAAATATTTGATACAATTCCCATACAAATACCAAAGTTATACAATCGTTGATATTTATAGAATGAGACTGCCCAATTGAGGAAACCTTCATTTTGTCAATTCTATATTCACATATAATTCTTTAGGGCATTTTTAACTTCCTTGAAAACTTTTGAACCTATCTTTATAGTTGAAAACAGGATTAGCATATTTTCACTTAAGAGACACCAATGATAAACATAAGCACCAATTCAATCTGAAAGATGAACGATTTAATCGAACTGATACTACACACTGATGATGCTCTTTTGGCATTGGTGGCTGAAAACGTAAACAAGGCCTATTTTGTGCTTTTCATAATTATAATGTTGGAAACAGGAATGATATTTTTCCCCTTTCTACCTGGCGACGGTCTTTTATTCTCGACTGGCGTAATCGCGGCGACCACCGAATTGGAGGTCATGGTGCTGCTACCACTTTTGATTATTGCCGCTATAAGCGGAAACCTTTTGAATTATTATGTAGGAACCTCACTGGGAACAGGATTAAGGACAAGTAAAAATTCCATTATTCAAAGATTATTGGCAAAATATCTGCCCAAAGCCGAAAATTATTATCATAAACATGGTAGCCAAGCTGTTATAATAGGTCGATTTTTTCCAATTATCAGAACCTACATTCCCTTCGTTGCCGGTCTGGCCAAGATGGAACGAAAGTTGTTCGTTAAAAACACTATTCTCGGCGCTATTCTGTGGATTTCGTTGTTTCTGCTGACCGGATTCTTTTTGGGCGAAATAGTATGGGTGAAAAATAATTATGGACTGATTTTTTTAATGCTCATCGGGATTTCTTTATTGCCAATTGTTTGGGCCATGTTTCGCAGAATATTTCTTAAAAAATAAATCGATACCTTTCTTGGAAGTCAACTATGGTTTTAGGTTCAACCTGCTGTGTCTAAAGCCGAATAGGAAGTAGACTACAACACCGAGCACCATCCATAGAATAAAACGTATCCAAGTGAAATATGGTAAAGCAATCATTAATCCAAGACAGATCAAAACGCAAAGTGAACAGACAATCTTGAAGGCGGGTGTTTTAAATTTTCGGGGCGAATCAGGTTGTTTTATGCGTAGTACCCAAATACCGATAGCCACAAGTACAAAAGCGAACAAAGTGCCGATATTCGTAAGTTCGGCTGCAACCCCTATATCGATTGTACCTGCAAGGGTGGCAACGAACAAACCCACCACTATAGTTGCAAAAGAGGGTGTAAAAAAACGTTTGTCGACTTTGCTGAATTTGTTTCCTAGCAGACCGTCCCTACTCATGGCAAAAAGAATCCTGATCTGACCCAATTGCATGACCAAAAGAACACTGGGCATGGTTATGGTTATACCGATAGCTATGAGTAAGGCTATATTATTCTCCCCGACCGAGATCAATGCCTCGGCAACAGGTTTTTCATTGGCCAGAACATCCAAAGGAGCCATACCCGTTAATACCCCCGCTACTATGATGTAAAGAATTGTACATACCACCAACGCAAAAATCATTGCCCGCGGCAGGTCCCGTTGCGGATTTTTGGCTTCTTCAGAGGTAGTACTGACAGCGTCGAACCCAACATAGGCAAAAAACACTAATGCGGCCCCCGTCATAATCCCTTTCCAACCGTTCGGCGCGAAAGGTTCCCAATACACATCGGGGTTAAAATGGGGAAGACCGAACCACAAAAAGATACCCACCAATATCAACTTTACGATGACCAATATTGCATTGACCCTTGCCGATTCTTTGATACCTATGTATAGCAACATAGTTATTAGCAACGTAATTACAATAGCCGGTAAGTTAAGCAATGCGGTGTCATGTGGAAAGGTGGAAATCACATCCATATATTTAGTTTCCAAAGCAGGGGTCAACGCGGTCCATGAACCCGATGGCAACTGTACCATTTCGGTTCCTGTCGCTCCTGACATCCATCCTGGTAGGGACCAACCGAAACCGTCCAAAAGATTTTTGAAATATCCTGACCAGCCTATGGCCACCGCAACATTACCTACCGCATATTCCAATATCAGATCCCACCCGATGATCCAAGCGATAAGCTCTCCAAAAGAATGATAAGAGTAGGTGTAGGCGCTACCCGAAACCGGTATCATCGAGGCAAATTCTGCGTAACATAATGCCGCGAAAAGACAGGCAAGACCCGTTATCACAAAAGAGATGGTCAAGGCAGGTCCCGCACCGAGCGCGTGCTCCGTACCTGCGGCCGCTTCGCCGGTAAGCACAAAGATACCGGTACCGATAATGGCACCGATACCTAACATGGTCAGGTCGAAAACGCCCAACGATCGTTTTAAGGAAGATTCCTCAGATTCTTTCTGAAGACTTTCCAATGATTTTTTCCTAAATAGTTGCGGTATCATATGATTTTATTGTATTTGTTTTTAGGAAATTCTTACCACGTTTATCTTCTCTATCGGGGCTACGTTTATGGGTATTTTCTCTTCAATGGAATTGCTGGTATCCAACCCGTAATCGTCCATTGCCGATAGCCCGGACGATTTTAACAAGCGATAGATACGTACTGCGAAAATTTCTAGAATAGACAGATGATTATCGGTGGCAACCCTTGAATTGATCAGCACATATTTAAAATCGGCGGGAATATTGTTTTCTTCAGCTGCGAAGAAAATATTCCGGCCTTCGATCTCTCCGCTCTCGGTTAAGTCCCCATGAATTTTCCGCATCATATAATCGATCAAATGAGGCTCTTTAAAGCCCAGGTTCAACTTCACAAAGAAGCTTTTTTGGGGAATTATGGTCTTTGTGCTATAGGACACTCCGTATGGATTATCGGTAACATCGATATGCAGAAACCAATAGATGGCCGCCTTTTTTGGTTGAGAACGGAACAGCGAATGCGCAATGGTTACATCAATGTAATTTGTTCTGGAAGAACGTGTTGGAAAAACTAGGTTCGTTGTCAGGAACGGGATGCTGGCATCATTGGTCACATTTAATAGAAATGGTTCAATCTCCTCCAGTTTTTGATATTCCGCAACCCTGCCGCGAAGTTTTCTTGCCCTATGGTAAAAAAGTAAGAGGGTAAATAACAATACTGCCAGTAATAGCGTAAACCATCCACCATGTGCTATTTTATTGAGATTAGAAATAAAGAAGGTTCCTTCGACAATCATAATAATGACAAAAGCCACTACGATAATCGCCTTTCGGTTCCTATAATTGGTAAGAAGGAGATAGCCTAGCAGCAAACTGGTCATTAACATATCTATGGTAATGGCCAGACCGTAGGCCGCTTCCATATTGGCCGACTTTTTAAATAGAAAGACCACCAACAAACAACCGGCCAGTAGAAAGTAATTGATAAAAGGTATATAAATCTGACCTTTATGGGTAGAGGGGTACCTTACTCTGAGGTTGGTCCATAATTTCAGCTTTATCGCCTCGTTCACTAGGGTAAATATGCCTGTAATAAGTGCTTGGCTCGCAATAATGGTGGCTATGGTAGCGATGCCTATAATGTATGGCAGCCATCCACTTGGTACGGTGGCGTAGAAAATCGATTTAACCGAAGCTCCCTTTTCTAGGGACAAACAAAAGGCGGCTTGTCCAAAATAATTGAGCAATAACATGGTCAGCACAAAAACCCAGGTTATCCGGATATTCTTTTTGCCGCAATGGCCCAAGTCTGAATATAATGCCTCCGCACCGGTGGTACATAGAAAGACCGCTCCAAGAATCCATAGGGCGCTAGGGTATTGTAATAAAAACTCAAAAGCGTACATAGGGTTAACGGCCTTCAATACATCAGGATTGCGCAATAGTTGGTTCAGGCCAAGAACACCAAGGGTCGCAAACCAAATGAACATCACGGGGCCAAAAAGAATGCCTATTTTTTTAGTGCCGAACTGTTGGATCAGGAAGAGGGCTATCAGTATACCGCATACAATGGGTAACGTGGGAATGCCTTCATACAGAATATCAAGACCTTCTACGGCAGATGAAATCGAGATGGCCGGTGTGATAAATCCATCACTTATCAAGGTAGCGCAACCGATCAAGGCCGGATAAATGATCCACTTCGATTTCGTCTTGCGAAGTAGGGCATATAGCGCAAAAATTCCGCCTTCCCCATGGTTATCGGCATTGAGTGCCAAATAAATATACTTGAACGTGGCAATGAGCATAAGAGTCCAAAAAATACAGGACATGCTGCCCATGACCAACAAAGGGCCAAAATCAGTTCCTTGGGTAATGGCCGTAAAAACATAAAGCGGAGAGGTTCCGATATCACCGAAGACAATGCCCAACGTCATGAGCAGGGAAACTGCGGAAACCTTTTGTAGGGTTACTTTCATTTTCGTAGTTGAAATATTTGTTTACTTGGACTTGCCGTTTTTGCTAAAAGGGTAATCGATCGATGGTGGAAAACTTTCATAGGCTTGATAATTTGTAGTTATTTACGATTAAACGTTTTTATTACGGACTTGGCGATTTCATCTATTTTATTGACCGGATCCAAGAATGAAGCGTTCCTAAAATCTATTTTTGAAGTATCCCAAATACCTTCCTGAACAGGGTATATGAGTATAAAACCTTTATCCTTGAAATGGCTGTTCAGATAAGATGGAATCCGTTCCATATCTTTGTTATAAGACGGTTTATCCTTTCTGCTTAGTACGATAATTAGCTGGTCGTCTTCATTAAAATCTTCTTTAATGGTATGCAGATCTTCCCAAGAAGGCATTTCCACAAAATCGATTGCGGATGAATTTAACTGCTCTCTTGCCCGAAGAATGCCAATGGTTTCATTTGACGCATAAAATACAAGTTTAGACCCAGAATTTACACCAAGGTTTAGCACCTTCATCAGCCAAAATGGAAAGCCCATTTCCAACTCGGCTTTGTTCGGTATTACGATACTATATCTTTTGATTGATATCGATTGCCGTGCAGGCTTATAAATGAGCGTTGTAGTGTTGCATTTGAGCAGGATACTCTCCGTTAGGTTTCCCAAAAATGAGTCGGAGATTCCCTGATTTACATGAAGCCCCAAGATTAGATCCGTGATATTCCGTTCTCTGACCACACTGGTAATGCCATTAACAAGACTGTTATCATATCGGAGAAGTTCTTGAAGAACATTATCTGTAGCCGCAGCCGTTACAGCTGCCTTGGTCAACACTTTTCTAGCCTTTATCTCTGCTGAGCCATCGGTTGAAGAATTATCAATTACGTTCAACGCATAAAGGCCTAGATAGTTTTTCTTCGATTTCAGTGCTATTCCCAAAGTTATGAGTTCATCAACAGTTTCTACATTGCTTAAAGGGATTAGAATTTTTTCGTCATATTCGGATTCTTGCCCATCATCCGCACTTGCCTGCGATGCGATATTTTTGGCCCCTTTTTGGGCAACAAAGGAGGCTAAAGTGCAGGTAAAGAGAATCATAAGAATAGTACCGTTCAACACATTTTCGTTTAAAAGGCGAATGGGCTCGCCTGTAGGGGTTTCTCCAATAACAATGGCGTAACCGACCAATACGGCGGCCAAAGTTGCCGCGGCCTGCGCATTGCTGAGCCCAAAAATCAATCTTCGTTGATCGACGGAAAGTTTGTAGGTTTTTTGTGTGAGCCAGGCAGCTATGAATTTTGCCGAAGTTGCAATGATGATCATTACGGTACCAACTTTAATGGTTTCCCAGTCTTTAAAAAAAGCCCTATAGTCAACCAGCATCCCAACACCTATGAGGAAAAAAGGAATGAAGATAGCGTTGCCAACGAATTCGACCCTGTTCATCAACGGAGAAGTAGGGGGAATGAGCCTGTTCAGTGCCAAACCGGATAAAAATGCCCCTATGATAGGTTCAATTCCGGCTATCTGGGCAAGGGCGGCACCTAGAAATAACATAAACAGAACAAAAATATACTGTGAAATATTATCATCGAACCGCTTGAAAAACCATCTTGCAATAATTGGAAACAATAGAAGTACGATAAGGCCGAAAACAAGGATGGAAACAGATAACCGTACCCAAAATTCAGTATTTACCTCTCCCGTGTTCATTCCTACAATAACGGCAAGCACTAATAACGCCAACGTATCTGTTATCATCGTGCCGCCCACCGTAATATTGACCGCTAAATTTTTTGCGACCCCTATTTTACTGACCAATGGATAGGCAATCAAGGTATGGGAAGCGAACATACTGGCCAACAACACAGAAGTGGGCACAGAGAAATCCAAAATATAGAGTCCACCTAAAATACCTAAGCTCATTGGTACTAAAAATGTATAAAGGCCAAAAACCAAACTCTTCTTGCTGTTTTTCTTAAAGTCGGCCAAATCGATTTCCAATCCGGCAAGGAACATAATATAAAGTAGCCCCGCTGTTCCCGAGAGAATAATACCACTATCTCTTTCTATGAGGTTAAATCCTTTTGGGCCAATCATGGCACCTGCCACTATTAAACCCAAAAGATGTGGAACTTTAATTTTATTCAATAAAATAGGTGCCACAAGAATAATGGACAGTATTAAAAGGAATTTTAATACGGGATCTGTAAGCGGCAAATCCATTGCTATCACTTCCAAAGTAGTATTGTTTTTTTAGGAATAGTTATGCAGGTATTTGAATCTCCTCGCCCGATTATACCGTAAGTTACGGCAACTTTCATGAGTTGAGCACCATATAAACCGCTATACCTGATAAATATCCTATCAATGCCAACCAAGAAATATGCTTTAAGTACCAAAGAAAATCAACTTTTAAAATACCCATGGCCGCAACACCCGCGGCCGAACCAATGATAAGTACACTGCCGCCGGTACCGGCGCAGTAGGCCAATAATGTCCAAAATTCATGGTCTTGAGGGTACATTTCCATACTATACATTCCCATGGCGCCTGCCACCAATGGAACATTGTCTATTATCGATGATAATAGCCCCAAAAGGCCGTTGACGATATAAAAATCATTAAAGGTACCATCTAAGGTTTTGCCAACTACCCCCAGCGACCCATTCGTTTGCATGGCGGCCACAGCTAATAAGATGCCCAAAAAGAATAAAATACTTGGTGTATCTATCTTTTGCACAGTTGCCGCTACTGAAAAATAATGTTTCTCAGTCGTGGTTTTCTTTCTGTGCATTAACTCCGTGACCAGCCAAAAAACAGAAAGGCTGAACAGCATTCCCATAAAAGGCGGCAAATGGGTTACGGACTTAAACACGGGCACCAAAAGTAAAAGTGAAATACCCAGAATAAGGGTAAAATTGCTTTCCCAAGACTTTATCCTTTTGTCTATGGAAATCTCGCTCTCAACATTGCTGATAACAGCTCCTCGAAACCGATAAGACACAATAGCTAAAGGCACCAATAAACACGCTAAGCTTGGTAGAAAAACATCAGAGATAATGACGTTCGCCGATACCTGACCGCCGTTCCACAGCATAATGGTGGTTACATCCCCAATGGGCGACCAAGCCCCACCTGCGTTGGCCGCGATGATGATAAAACCAGCGAAGGTCCAGAGGTCTTCCTTGGTGTCCAAAAATTTTTTGACGATTGCGACCATCACGATGGTAGTGGTAAGATTGTCCAATACCGCCGAGAGAAAAAATGCGAGTAATGATAAAATCCACAAGAGCTTTATCTTTTTCCCAGTCCTGATCTTCTGATGTATAATAGCAAAGCCGTCATGGGTATCAATAAGTTCAACTATGGTCATAGCTCCCAATAGAAAAAATAGAATTTCAGCTATTTCCTCAAAATGCTCTTTGAGTTGGGCTATAGTTTCGGTAAGCCCAATACCAGAAAACGATAATAATAGCCACAACAGGATCCCTAAAAAAAGGGCCGTTGAGGCTTTATCTACCTTTATTTTGTGCTCTAACGCAATAAGTGTGTAACCCGCCAGAAAAAATAGGGCTGTCAATACCATGCTGTCATTATAGTTTTGTACTTAAATTATAGGTGTAAATTATGTTATCTAAGCCTAGGCCGCTTTTTGTCCAAAAGGGACTTTTGAGGTAAGCCTATTTAGTATAGCCTTCCATTTCTCTGCCCTTGCATGCTCAAAATCTTCAGTGCGATCTTCATAATTATCGTAAAAATTCAATAGTAAACTTTTACCATTTTTTAGAAGAATGTCAATATCAAGTTTTTCTAAGATCAATTCTTTTTTATCATTAATCTTAACCGACTTTCTTTTTTCTACTATTTGACATATATTGATGGTATCGAGATCTACTAATTCTTCTACATTTTCTGATACCTTAAACTTGAGGTACAAGAATTTTCTTTGCTTCGTATCCAATCCTATATACGTATCTCCCCAGTTTTCCGACTCGGAGATGTTGAGATTATTTTTTGTGATAACCTCTTTTACCTTATTCTCAATCCTTATGGCGGTCTTTTTTCCGGCAGCATTGAACAAAAAGAAGGGAATAAAAACGCCGCCCACTAAGATGAGGCATACTACTATAAATGAAATATCCATTTTAATATTATTTATGTTAATTAAAAATTGTTCCAATTGATTTTTAAAAATTCAAGGTACTAGCAGACTTATTACCCGGCCGTTGGGCAATGCGATTTTGGAAAAAATAGTCCACTGTAAAAACAATTTTATAACTAAGGAAAGGAGTGAAAAGGGTAAGAAATGGAATGACTTGCAAGTTTTAAGTCAATAGTATAGTTAAACCTGAGATATTGAGAACAGACTCCAAGATGTTTTCTAGTTGAAATGGTAATCTTAGCGTGGCCCAGAGTATAAATTACCTTGGGTTTTAGTCTTGTATTTTGGTATGGAAAACTCTCAGTCTTTAACTCCGGTATATTTAAGAACGGATTATAATCTTCATAAAAATACATATCCGCACTCTTGTAATGGTACGGTTTGATATCACTAAAAGAGTTGGTGGACGCAAATGTAAAAACACTAGTGCTTACAAACGTGAGTAGAAGTAAAAGCCTAAGAGACATCATTTTTCATCTTAATTCTTAATCAAATGTAGATAAATTACCGTTGATTTTATGTTAAAATCGTAGCCAATTATTTTATCTCAATACGACACTTAGCTCGAAATGTAAACTACTTTTACTTGGCTTTAGATTTGGCCAATCATAAGGAAAAAATGTTTAGGATGGATCAACTAATATTCTATGCTGGGTTTTTAATCGCTGCCTATGCCGTCATTGCAAACGACGTTATACAGACCTTGGGGACGTTTATCGCTTCGAACACCAAAATAAAATGGTGGTACCTTTGGGCATTCGCCGGATTTATTCTTACCGCTACCATACTTTATGGTTGGTACTCGAATTCAGGAGATGTTTCTTATGGTAGACTGTCAGAGATTCCGTTACCGAATCCTTTGCCATGGTGGTATCTTTTGGCACCCATTTCTTTATTGATCATTACTCGACTCGGTATTCCAGTTAGCACCACATTTATGATTCTGAGCATATTCTCCTCCGGACAGCTGATACAGAAAATGATTCTTAAATCCATCTTTGGTTATTCATTGGCCTTTGTGGCGGCGTTGGTACTATACCTCGTCATATCAAAGAAGTTTGAATCTAAAGCAGCCATTCGTTTGATGGACAAAAAGAAGCAAAAGAGATACTGGCTGGTCGCACAATGGTTTTCGACTGGTTTTTTATGGTCGCAATGGCTTATACAGGATTTCGCCAACATCTTTGTCTTTTTGCCCCGACAGTTGGGAGTAACCGAGCTATTTGTTTCACTTGGGGTCATTCTTTTGATAATGGCCTATATATTCAGGGCAAAGGGGGGAAAGATACAAGAAATCGTCAATCAAAAATCGAACACACAACATATAAGGTCGGCTACGATCATAGATGCCTGTTATGGGTTGCTATTGTACTTTTTTACTATCCTTAATAACTTACCTATGAGTACTACTTGGACTTTTATCGGAATTTTGGCCGGCAGGGAAATTGCTATAAACTATCTTTTGCGTAAGAAGGAAATGAAAAATACGTACCGATTAATAATTAAGGACTTTGCAAAGGTTAATATTGGACTCATGGTAAGTATTTTGATTGCCTATTTGATTCAGTTTTTCAAAGGTTATTAACATAGCGGTAATATAACGTAATATATAAAAAACATTTTGTATATTTGTTGAATGGAAAAAACAGACTTTAGAAAGCTTACGAGTTCAGAACGTTACCAGTTCCGCAAGCGCGCAGTAGCCTTAGTAAAATCAGGGAAGAAACAAAATGAA
>JBGTBA010000016.1:0-2466 GCA_041749595.1 Flavobacteriaceae bacterium
ATTGATGATAAAACTAAAGGAAACGATTCTTTGGCTATATTCGTACCTTATCAATATGTTCGGTCCAAAAATATTTGGGAATCACATGGCATTCAGGTAAACCACTCTGACCATAAATTCCTTTTTTAAGGATCGACTATATAGGCTCTTTGTCAAATATGTTAATGCTCAGAACCTGTAGGGTTCCTTAGGCCGACCGCTCGATCATGAGTTCCCTCGGGGCCATTATGGCACATGGACGGATATGGCTGTCCGAGACCTGAGCCTTGACGCCGTGTTTTTTGACGAACCTCAAAAGATCATTGTGCGGAAGGAATTCTAAAACCCGGGCAAAAACATGTCCCCCTTGGTTAATAAACAGCAAGGTGTTTCCATAAAACCATTCCTTTCAAACCCTTCGAACCCCAAAATCGGGCACAGCCCCCATCTACAAAGTATTTCAAAGAACATCAATTTTCAATATCGCAACACTAGTGAAATAATTTGATTTTCAATATAGCAGAAGGTCTATTTTAACCACTGGTATTCTATCCGCAAAATCAACCTATTAAATTTTGGAAATCCGCCAAAATTCAGGAGAAAAGCGTGGATTCTTAAAAAGCACTGCCAACACCATTGGAGTTTTTGGTTTCCACCAAAGCCCGAAAAGGTAAAATGGAAAAAATTATGTGCATATCTGGAAAAACTTTTAGGGTTGAAAGAATAAATCCGTAACCCATTGCACATATGAACAAAAACTGAACTAGTGGTAATTTAAAGGTGGGGCATTCTATAAACGTTTATGGATAACGAAGCACAAGTAGCTGTCCTAATATGTTGCACTGCCACGTGCTTTATATACGTATTGCCGCGTTCCGAATGACAAATAGGGTTCATTTCTGCCGATAGGCTTTGCCAATAACACAATAAAGAAAACGAATTTACCTACAGTAAGGAAATAGAAAAATAATTGACTAAATTTGCATAATATTTAAATGTAACAAACATGGCATTAGAAATAACAGATGCTACTTTTGATCAGGTAGTACTAAAAAGTGATAAACCGGTAGTGGTGGATTTTTGGGCAGCGTGGTGCGGTCCATGTAGAATGGTGGGGCCTATCATAGACGAAGTAAGTAACGAATATGAAGGGAAGGCCGTAGTTGGTAAGGTAGATGTAGATGCGAACCAAGAATTCGCCGCTAAATATGGTGTTAGAAATATTCCCACTGTTTTGGTTTTTAAGAATGGTGAAATTGTCAATAGACAAGTAGGCGTTTCTCCAAAAAAAGTGTACACAGACGCTATTGATGCGGCATTATAAGTACGACTAATCTTCCCTAGGATGTACATAAATTAGTTAAAATCCCGTTTTTACGGGATTTTTTTATGCCTATCTTCGTAACATGGATCTTCAATCGGAATTAAACAAGGCAACATTGTTCCCCAATCTGGAACTTTTGGCAAAACAGGTGGTTGAAGGGTTTATAAGTGGGATACATAAAAGCCCGTTCCATGGGTTTTCCGCAGAGTTTGCAGAGCATAAGATCTATAACAGTGGGGAAAGCACCAAGCATATAGATTGGAAGTTATTTGCAAAAACGGATAAACTTTACACCAAAAAATATGAGGAGGAGACCAATTTAAGATGCCACATGATTTTGGACAATTCCGCCTCTATGTATTATCCATTGATCCAGAATCCAGGAATAGACCATCTTAATAAAATAAGCTTTGGCGTATTGGCCATTTCTGCCTTGATGTACATTCTTAAAAAGCAGCGGGATGCTATTGGATTGAGTATCTATGCGGACAGTTACAGCTTTTATGTGCCAGAGAAGGGCAGTGAACGCCACCATCAAATGCTGTTGGGCAAGCTCAATGAGATAGTTCAGGAAACCCGCCCGGCCAAGCAAACCAAGACCTATTCCTATCTGCATGAAATAGCCGAAAAAATGCATCGTAGAAGTCTTGTTTTCTTGTTTACCGATCTATTTCAGACGGCAACCGATGACGAAAAGGTTTTTGATGCTTTACGGCATTTGAAGTACAACAAACATGAAATAGTGCTCTTCCATCTATTAAACAAGGAAAAAGAGATCCATTTCAATTTTGAAAATACCCCAAAACGCTTTACGGATGTGGAAACGGGAACATATATAGATCTTTATGCAGATAACATAAAGCAAGCCTATGAGGGAGCGGTAACTGATTATTTCGAAACCCTAAAACTGAAGTGTGCCCAATACAGAATAAAGTATGTGGAAGTGGACGTACATACTGGTTTTTCAAAAGTACTGAACACTTTTTTGGTGGAGAGGAAAAAGTTTCTTTAATACGGGCTATATTTTTGTCCCAATTTATTTGTGCAATTAAATTAGCAACGTATATTTGCAACTGCTTTACACCACGGTTCGGTAGTTCAGTTGGTTAGAATACCTGCCTGTCACGCAGGGGGTCGCGGGTTCGAGTCCCGTCCGGACCGCT
>JBGTBA010000017.1:0-2326 GCA_041749595.1 Flavobacteriaceae bacterium
CGCAGCCATAAACTTCCATAATTTCGATTTTTGGAACATCGGGGCCATAAGCCAATTAAAATTAAGGAGTGCTTATGGGGAAGCGGGTAATTTTGCACCCAATGGCGCATTGTTCACCGCATACACCAACTCGCTTATAGACGGTATAGTGGGCATTACGGTCCCTTCCACATTGGGGGATCCAAATATACAGCCGGAACGGCAAAAAGAGTTTGAGATAGGGCTGGACGCAGGATTTCTTAATAACAGGATTTCCTTGGAATTTTCCTATTACATAAAAACGGTGGATGACCTTATCCTACAGGCCAATATAGAGCCTTCCTCCGGGTTTGATTTTCAGTTTGACAATGCAGGGAACCTTGAGAACAAGGGGGTTGAACTTGCTTTAAATGCCGCCGTTTTTGAAAAGGGCGATTTTAAATGGGATACCGGGATCATCTTTTTCCGAAACAGGTCCGAAATCACCAAACTTAACGTAGAGCCCTTTAATACGGGTGGTTTTGGAACCGGGTTAGGTACGTTTAGGATAGAAGAGGGCAAAAGCGTAACCCAGATCGTTGGGAACGATGAGAATGGGAACATTATAAAGTTGGGGGATGCGGAACCCGATTTTCAAATGACCTTTACCAATACCTTTAAATACAAAAATTGGGACCTTTCTTTTCTATGGCACTGGAAAAAGGGAGGAGAAAATATTAACCTATCCAATTTATTATTCGATTTTGGGCAAACCAGCGGCGATTTTGATGATACAAATTTGGATCCCGATGGTTTGTTGTCGAATGGAAATTTCAGGATCAATTCTTTTTTTGCGGGCAATGCGGACGCTTTTGTGGAAGGTGCCGGTTATTTAAGGTTGCGCGAGGTAGGTTTGTTCTATACTGTGAACAAGAGTTTTTTAGACCGTGCTTTTAATGGGTATGTGTCAAATATCAAACTAGGCTTTTCCGGTAATAACCTGATCAATAGCTTTAATTATAACAGTTACGACCCCGAGGTCTCCAATTTTGGATCCAATGGGTTGTCAACAGGCGTGGAGGTAACCCCGTTCCCCTCATCAAAGCGTTACATGTTTCACCTATCAGTAGATTTTTAATCATAAAAAAATATAAAAATGAAGATCTTTAATAAATTATTGTTTTTCCTCATCCCGGCCCTTGTGGCAGTCTCTTGTGACGTGGAAGATGGCGAAAATTTAAACGGAGCGGATACCGCATCGGTTTCTTCAGATATTTCCAGAGGTGAATTGGGAGATGCCATAGGTGGAATCCTTTCGGATATGAGGGTCAATCTAGCGACCCAAGTAGATGCTATGTCCATTGTGGGTAGGGAGTACTGGAGGATACAATCTTCGGATCCCAGATGGACGGGTGATTTATTGACCGGCGTGTTGGACAACAACGCTTTTTACACGAACCAGCCTTTTGCGGCCAGATACTCTACGGTAAAAGATGTTAATTTGGTATTGGAGGGTTTGGAAAATACCACTGCCGATTTTACGGATACCGAAAAAGCGGCCATAAAGGGTTTTGTAAACACTATTAAGGCCCATGAACTTCTGACCGTCCTGAACATACAGTTTCAGAACGGTATTCGGGTAGAAGTAGCAGATCCGGATAATTTGGGCCCTTTTATAGGTTATACGGAAGCATTGGACTTTTTGACCAGTTTACTTTCTTCGGCTGCAGGGGATTTGGCCAATGGCGGGACTAGTTTCCCTTTTGTCCTGAATTCAGGGTTTTTCGATTTTAACACCCCCACTACATTTTTAGAATTCAACAAGGCCATAGCGGCACGGGTGGAACTTTATAAAGGTAATTATCCCGGGGTACTTAGCCAACTTACTGATTCTTTCTTTGATCTGAACGGGGATTTAGATACCGGTGCATACTTAACGTTCTCACTGTCCGGCGTAGATGTCCCCAATCCATTGTTTTTTGCTTTGAACTCCACCGTCGCCAATGCGCGTATCGTGCATCCAAGTTTTGTTGCAGATGCCGAAGCGGGCGACAATCGATTGGGAAAAGCACAACTTAGGGATGCGCCTTTGACCACCGATAATCTAACCGGAGGCTATGATGTATGGATTTATCAAAGCAATGTTGCACCAGTTGGGATTGTTAGGAATGAGGAACTTATCTTGATGTATGCAGAGGCAAACCATACCACCAACCCCACGGAGGCCATAAGTGCCATCAACATCATCCGCAATGCGGCGGGACTTCCCAACTATGCCGGAAGCAACGCTGCCACGGAGTTGGCAAATGAAATCCTTAACCAACGCAGGTATTCACTTTTTGCGGAAGGGGGTCACAGATGGATCGAT
>JBGTBA010000018.1:0-37909 GCA_041749595.1 Flavobacteriaceae bacterium
TAGTTGAACTTTAAATTCAGTTGTCCTGGGAACGGATCAGGCACCCCGCTGTCTATCTTCCATCTGTTTCTGACAGGCATCAGCAGTATCGATACCAGCTTACTTATCTTGCAGTAGATGAAGTTGACCAGTTCCCGGGGGACGTGCTTGTTCAGGTAATTGTAGCCCGTATCCAGCAGTAAATTAAAATGGATCGACCTGATTTTCCTATAGATCATGAACATGGCCACAGTAAGGACTGCCAGCATTGACCGTAAGCCTTCAAAAGTCTTCATTTGAATAGCTTCTAATTTGTATTGTTGCTTTACATGCCTGTGGCATTGCTCTATTTTCCATCGAAGGCCATACCCTTCAAAAGCCCATTTTGCCACTTCTATTGCCGTTGGGAGTGCGCTTTTGACAAGCAGATAACAGAGGCCTCCATGTTTTTGGTTCCTTGAGACCACCAACCACAATGCATGTGCGCTGCCCTTTATGGTATAGCTTACAGGTATGGCTCCTATTTGGCAGTGCTCCACAACGGGTCTGTCCTTCTTGATCTTGGTCACGCTCTGTGCAATTAAAAAGTCTATTTTATTTGCCAGAGCACTTACTTGATGTTCCTCTTGTTTGTGGCAAAGTTTTGTGTTACTTTTTAAACGAATAATAGCTTGTGGACACTCGGCAATAAAAAAATCCTTCAAAATGGCATTGTCCGCCCCACGGTCAAAAACCCAGCACCCTTTCTCCCCTATATGCCGTGTAACATGCCGTACTGCTTTCTTTACCTCGTTATTACTACTCAATGCCCCCATTTGATAACTATATGCCTTACTGTAAAGAGGAGCCATTGTTCCATCAGGGGTCATTGCATTTATGTTCAACACATTGTGCCCTAAACCTATTTCCCCTGTATCCCCATTTTTCACATACTCCAGCCCTTGCATATACTTGGCGTGCTTTTTGCTGATATCGGTACCGTCCATGAGAATAAAATCATCTTTCGATATACCGGAGGAGGTACTGCTTAAATGGGAGTCCATTACCTTTTTCGCATAATCCTCCTTTAGGTATCGGGAGGATAATCGTTTGCAAACATCCTTAGGTTTCAAAGGTTCCCTGAGCGATGCCGTATTTGGTTCACAAAAACAGATTTTGATTTTAATATGCCTATGACCATATCCTTTAAACAGCGCAACTCTGGTTTGGTATATGCTGTTGTGGATAAAAAATAGCCGCTCAATTGGGTTTGTATCTGTTTTGTAAGTATCTTGTCCATCAAACTGTTTTTAAAGTTGATTTTTTTGTTTTTTTCCTACTACAAAATACGACTTCCTAAACAGTTTTCCTATTTTAAATCACCTCAAAATACCAATAAAATCAATGCCTTAGCCAATTATCAACTCGTTTTTCAGGGGATGGCTAACTTAACGTTTCGCAAACGCTAAGGGCTTCATGTTGTATCCCAATTTTCTAAAACTGATAGCGAATGCCCAAGGCAACATCAAAATCAAAGTTATCCGAAAAATCATCATAACCTACCAGACCTATTTCCGGCCTAAAATCAAGCGAAAGTAGTAATGGGATATCAAAATTGTATTCTATCCCGATATCGCCGGCGGCAAAAATGAACAAGCCTCCATCCGGAGTGTTATTATTGGGAACGGAATTGAAATCGACACTTCCCAAACCTCCACCAACTCCGTAATACCAATTAAAATCCCCTTCTATTGGCCTAACCCATTGGTAAATACCTGCAAGTTTAAAGGCATCAAAATTTCGGCTGTCCCTCCAACCTAGATCAATTTCCAATCTGTTGTACCTTGACATCGATTTTTGATATGAAATTTCCGCACCAAAACCGTCGCTGTCCCCGAGGCGAAGGCCCAAGGCATGATCGGAAATTTCCTGCGCCCCGGCAGTAATTGACATGATTATAGCAAAAAACAGAATCAGTTTACGCATTTCCATAAGTTTTTATTTTAAACGAAAATTAATTATTTGATAATTCAATAAAACTTAAATTTGTGCCTAAAATTGTCTCCAGTTGGATAAAAATATTTTAAAAGCACTACATAATGAGCTCGAAGGAGAGCTTAATGTAGATAAACTCAGTAAAACCCTTTATGCCACGGATGCCTCCGTTTATCGTAAAATACCCTTGGCGGTGGCATTCCCAAAAACCGTAAACGATATAAAGACCTTAGTCTTTTTCGCAAAAGAAAACAACTTGGGACTTATACCCAGGACCGCCGGGACCTCATTGGCAGGACAATGTGTCGGGGACGGAATTGTAGTGGATGTGTCCAAATACTTTACAACCATTCTGGATCTGGATTTAAAGAAGAAACAAGTTACGGTACAGCCGGGGGTCATTCGGGACGAATTGAACCTGTTTTTAGCCCCGCACGGACTTTTCTTTGGCCCCAACACATCCACTTCCAACCGATGTATGATCGGGGGAATGGTGGGCAATAACTCATCGGGGACAACATCCATTCAATATGGGGTAACAAGGGATAAAGTAGTTGCCCTGAAAACAATATTGTCCGATGGTTCGGAAGTGGGGTTTAAGGCGATTTCCGAAAAGGAATTTCAAGAAAAAACACGACTGGATACACTTGAAGGAAAAATTTACAATGATATCCATAAAGAGCTTATAAACAAAGAAACAAGGAATGAAATCATAAACGAATTCCCTAAGCCTGAAATACACAGGAGAAATACAGGTTATGCGGTGGATGAACTGCTAAAGGCCGCTGTTTTTGATGGAAATGAGCATTTTAACTTTTGTAAATTGCTCAGTGGCAGTGAGGGTACCTTAGCGTTCACCACGGAAATTACGCTTCAATTGGACAATATCCCTCCAAAGTTGTCCGCCATGGTGGTTGCACATTATAAAACCTTGGAAGATTGCTTGGCCGATGTGGTACCCGTGATGAAGCATCGGTTGCACACTTGTGAGATGATGGACAAGGTGATTTTAGACTGTACAAAAAACAACAGGGCACAATTGGCCAACCGTTTTTTTGTGGAAGGCGATCCTGCGGCCCTTTTGATGCTCGAAGTGAAATCCGAAACTGAAAAAGATCTCGAAAAACAGCTTAACGAACTATTGGCCACCATACAAAAATCCAATCTAAGTTATGCCAGTCCAATCTTAAAGACCGAAGATATTAACAAGGCCTTGGAACTTCGGAAAGCGGGATTGGGGCTCTTGGGAAATATTGTGGGCGACATGAAAGCGGTTGCCTGTATTGAGGACACCGCAGTAGCTTTGGACGACCTCAGGGATTTTATAGGGGAGTTTACCCAGATCATGAAAGAGTATGGTCAAAATGCGGTATATTATGCCCATGCCGGGGCCGGCGAACTGCATTTGCGCCCCATTCTCAATCTGAAAAAATCAGGGGACGTAGCCTTGTTCAGGGCCATAACCACGGACGTGGCCAAGCTGACCAAAAAATACAAGGGCTCTTTTAGCGGCGAGCATGGCGATGGTATTGTAAGGGCAGAGTTTATCCCATTGATGATTGGGAATAAAAATTATGATTTGTTGAAACGGATCAAATCGTATTTTGATCCTTCCCATATTTTCAACCCCGGAAAAATCGTGGATGCCTATCCCATGGACAAATCCCTTCGTTATGAGATAGATAGGGAAGAGCCGGAATTAAAAACACTTATGGATTTTTCCGATAGTGAAGGCATTCTTAAAGCGGCCGAAAAATGTAACGGCAGTGGCGATTGCAGAAAAACCCATTTGGTATCCGGAGCCATGTGCCCCAGCTATCATGCCACCAAAAACGAAAAAGACACTACAAGGGGAAGGGCAAATGCCCTTCGAGAACTTTTGACCTCGTCAGATAAGGCAAACAAATTCGACCACCCCGAATTAAAAGAAGTGTTCGACCTTTGTCTTAGCTGTAAGGCTTGCAGCAGTGAATGTCCCAGTAATGTGGATATAGCTACGCTGAAGGCCGAATTTTTATATCAATATCAGGAAGCAAACGGCTATCCGTTGCGCAGCAAGTTATTTGCCCACAACACAAAACTGAATCGGTTGGGAAGTAGGATTTCCTGGTTCACAAATTTGGTTTATGGTTCGCCACTTTTATCGGGTTGGGTTAAAAAAATGAGTGGTGTGGCCAGTGAACGGAGCCTACCAAAAGTTTCAAATTTTAATTTTGATACATATATTCAAAAGTTTAAAAATCAATATATTAAAAAAAATAAAAAAGTAATACTCTATATTGATGAGTTTACCCATTACCTAGATATTGAATTGGGTAAGGACGCTATAGAACTGTTGGTTCGTTTGGGGTATGATATACAGTTGTTTTATGCTGAAAGTGGACGCACCTACCTATCCAAAGGGTTTTTAAAACAGGCAAAAAAGATAGCTGTTGAAAATGTGGGGCAGCTAAAAGTCTTCGCTGAACAAAATTGGCCTATCGTCGGATTGGAACCATCGGCCATATTAACATTTCGCGATGAATATAAACGTTTGGTTGAAGACAAGGAAGGAGCAGAGGCCATAGCAAAACATTCATTTTTAATTGAAGAATTTTTGGCCAATGAAATTAGGGAAGGTGCTATCCGTAAAGAACAGTTTACCACCATTTCAAAAACCGTAAAGATCCATAACCATTGTCACCAAAAAGCACTCAGCAACCAAAAAGTGACCTTTGATGTGCTAAACCTCCCCGAGAATTATTCGGTATCCATTATAGCATCTGGCTGTTGCGGTATGGCCGGTTCTTTTGGGTACGAAAAGGAGCACTATGATATAAGTATGAAAATTGGGGAGCTAAGGCTTTTTCCTTCCATACGAAAGTCGGAAGATGATGTTATTATCGCTGCAAACGGCACCAGTTGCAGACATCAGATCTACGACGGGACCAAAAGGGTGGCATTGCACCCGATCACTGTTCTTAAGGAGGCTCTAATCAATTGATTTTCCCTTCTCTTTTTGGTTTTTTTTTCAAGGTTATCGAAGCGATAAGTTCCTGGATATCCATTTCCTTCAGATCCTCGTCCGTAAAAAAAGAGGAAAGTCTGTCATGCCTGTAACGGTATATTTTCCATCGCTTCAATGAATATTCCAAGGCGGTAAGATTTTCCAACCAATCTCCTGAATTTAAATACGTACATCGCCCACTTTTATTCTCATGCACTTCCTTTTTTGGTTGATGGATATGGCCGCAGACCACATAATCATATCCATTTTCTATCGCCATATCAGCAAGCGTTTTCTCAAAATCATGGACATGTTTTACGGCACTTTTTACATTGTCCTTGATTTTTTAGATAGCGAATATTTTTCCTTTCCCAATTTCAATAACACCCAATTATGGACATCGGAAATAACGGCAATGGTTATCTTTCTTTTTTTCAATGTATGTGGTTTTCATTAAAAATAAACCTTTAGGTATAAATGTACCTTAAGTTGGGGTCAACAATTCATGTCCTTAACGTTAAATCATCGCTAGTGCTATCTTACCATAATTGTATTGGAAACCATTAAGCCGACCGTAAATTTTTGTATCTGTAATTTAAAATTTAC
Source organism: Flavobacteriaceae bacterium (assembly GCA_041749595.1). Lineage (GTDB taxonomy): Bacteria > Bacteroidota > Bacteroidia > Flavobacteriales > Flavobacteriaceae > Aurantibrevibacter. The sequence goes on from JBGTBA010000018.1 coordinate 5,546, forward strand.
CTTTGGCGGAAATACACTAGAATGGCGGGCAATACATTTGGAAACCTATTTAAACTAACTACTTTTGGGGAATCTCATGGAATGGCAATTGGTGGAGTGTTAGATGGTTGCCCTCCTGGAATTTCCATTAATTTGGAGGCGATTCAAAAGGATTTGGATCGAAGAAAACCAGGGCAATCCGCCATAGTAACCCAACGTAAAGAACCCGACGAAGTTGAATTTTACTCTGGTATATTTGAAGGTAAAACCACAGGGACACCCATTGGTTTTGCCATTCATAACACAAACCAGAAATCCCGGGATTATTCGCATATCAAGGATTCGTACAGACCGTCGCATGCAGATTATGTGTACGATCAAAAATATGGTTTTCGGGACTACAGGGGAGGAGGCCGCAGCTCGGCAAGGGAAACGGCAAGTAGGGTAGTGGCCGGGGCTATTGCGAAACAATTTTTATCTGCCGTCAAAATAAATGCCTTTGTATCGCAAGTAGGTAGTATAAAGTTGGACAAGGATTACAAGGAGCTCGATTTCTCGCTCATCGAATCCAATCCCGTACGATGTCCCGATCCGGTGACCGCTTTAGAGATGGAAAACCAGATCAAGGCAATTAGAAAAGAAGGGGATACCATTGGAGGGATCATAACTTGCGTAATCCAAAATGTACCAATTGGTCTTGGAGAACCTGTATTTGATAAATTACACGCCGAATTGGGAAAGGCGATGCTCTCCATAAATGCGGTAAAAGGTTTTGAATACGGCAGTGGGTTTGAAGGTATAAAGATGAAGGGGAGCCAACACAACGATCAGTTCAATACAGATGGTTCCACAAAAACAAACCATAGTGGCGGTATACAGGGCGGTATCAGCAATGGGATGGATATTTATTTCAATGTGGCCTTTAAACCGGTAGCAACGGTTATACAGGCCTACGAAACCATAGACAAGGAAGGCAACCTTGTAGAGGTGCAGGGAAAAGGGCGCCATGACCCTTGTGTGGTACCACGGGCAGTGCCCATTGTAGAGGCCATGGCCGCTCTGGTACTGGCAGATTACACACTCCTGAACCGCAGCATAAAATTATAGTTTTCCTTTTTTAGTGGTTTTCCAATAAAACAGTATCTTACCTTCCTAAAAACGATCAAATTCATGGAAAAACTGGAATTGCATTGGCGTATATTGATCGGTATGGCCCTTGGGGTGTTGTTTGCCCTAGGTATGGTCCAATTGGATTGGGGGCCAAAGTTTGTCTCGGACTGGATAAAACCTTTCGGGGCTATTTTTATCAACGCTTTAAAATTGATAGCCGTTCCCTTAATATTGGCATCCTTGATTAAGGGCGTTTCCGACCTAAAGGATATTTCGAAGCTTTCAAAAATGGGGGGGCGTACCATTGCCATTTACATCTTAACTACCGTAATTGCTGTTTCCATTGGTCTTGTTATAGTTAATATTGTGCAACCTGGCAGATCCATAACCGAAAAGACCCGGAATGAAATGGTGGCCAATTACAAGGGAGAGACCGATTCCCGTATCGCTGCCGCTGTGCAACAAAGGGAGACGGGGCCTTTACAGGCATTGGAGGATTTGGTACCAAGCAATATTTTTAAGGCAGCCAGCGATAATGGGAATATGCTGCAAGTGATCTTCTTCGCTCTTTTTTTTGGGGTAGGCCTGATTTTAATTCCTGAGGGGAATGCGGCTCCCGTTAAAAAGTTCTTTGACGCTTTCAATGATGTCATCCTTAAACTAATAGACCTAATTATGCTGGCCGCTCCTTTTGGCGTATTTGCACTTCTGGCCGCACTGGTAGCAGAATCGCCCAGTCTCGAACTTTTTCAAGCCCTTGCCTGGTATGCCATTTGTGTCCTGATAGGACTGGCACTGATGGTTGGCTTTTATGTCACGATCACCTATATTTTCACGAAAAGAACGCCTTCCTTTTTTATGAAAGGAATGTCTCCAGCCCAATTGTTGGCTTTTTCCACAAGTTCAAGTGCGGCAACCTTGCCCGTTACCATGGAGTGCGTAGAAGATCATTTGGGCGTGGATAAGGAGGTTGCCAGCTTTGTATTGCCCATTGGCGCAACCATCAACATGGACGGTACCAGCCTGTACCAAGCGGTAGCAGCGGTCTTTATAGCACAGGCATTTGGAATGGATTTGGACCTTATGGCCCAATTGGGAATCATTGCTACGGCCACTTTGGCCTCTATCGGTACCGCCGCCGTGCCAGGAGCGGGAATGGTCATGCTGGTCATTATATTGGCCCAGGCCGGGATACCGGAGGCCGGGCTTGCCTTGATTTTTGCCGTTGACCGTCCGTTGGATATGTGCCGAACCGTGGTGAACATTTCCGGGGATGCGGTAGTGGCCATGGTAGTGGCCAAATCCCTTGGGAAATTGGGGAACCCCAAAGTTAAAAACTAAGGTATGGTTATGGAACATGGAATAAATCCCGGAGCATTAAAGAGAACCCGTAAATGATCCAACAACAGGCCCATCAAGCGCAAATACAGCGGGAATACAAGGATTTGTTCGAAATCGATGCCAATCTGGACCGATTGGTGAAGAAAATCGAACTTATCGGTTATGTAAATCCGTTGAATATGGAAAAAGAGAAAACACGCTTTTTTTCTTCCAAATATGCCAAAAGCCCGGTATTTAAATATGCCGCATTGAAATTTGACCCCTTTGAGTTGAACCGGCAATTCTTTTCCCAGAAACCGGAACTTCTAAAGGATGAAAAGATCGGAAAACTATATCGGGACACCATATATTACTATTCCAACATAATCCAATGTATTGAAAACATCGGCGACAAAAGGAAATTCTTTTACAATTCCCTTCGCTTATTTGGCACTCCCACAGAAAAGGATGTCCAAAATGCCCAGTTTATACTTCATTATGATGACGGCCCCAGTACGATGATGGTGGACATGGAGAAAAAATATTCCCCGGACGATGCGAAAACGTATTTTGAGGAGTTTATAGGGCAATACGATTTTCCTTTGAAAATCAAATTTTCCAGCAGTATCGCCGCAGATGCCATGGTGAGCAACAATACGCAGACCCTATTGATAAAAAAGAACGCCAAGTTCAGTAAAAACCAATTGTTGACTTTGGCCAACCACGAAATCGGGGTCCACTTGGTAACCACCTACAATGGGCTTCTACAGCCTTTAAAGATTTTCAGCAATGGATTTCCAAGAAATGTAGAGACCCAGGAAGGATTGGCCATTTTTAGCGAATACATGGGCGGGGCACTAACATTGAAACGGCTCAAAGAATTGGCTTACAGGGTAATGGCATCAGACAGTTTAATTAAGGGTTTTGGTTTTGCCGATACCTTCGATTTAATCCATGGCCAGTACAAACTGAACAGGGACGACGCTTTTACGATTACGCTACGGGCACATAGGGGGGGTGGTTTTACCAAGGACCGATTGTACCTGAGCGGGCTCCGCAAAATCCATAAAAGACACCAGAAGGGTAAAACCATGGAAACCTTGCTCATGGGAAAAGTCTCCCTGGATTATAAAGACCACATAATACATTTAAAGCAATTGGGACTTGCCTATGACAATGTCTATGGAAACAAGGCCTATGCCCAAAATTTGAACACCAACAAAACTTTGGATCTTATATTGGATAATTTGAAATAGTCCCCTGATTCAATCCAAGGATTCCCCAAACCAAGGGTTGGCCTGCCAGTCTTTAGACAGGATTCCCCGCTTTACCTCCCCAAAGGGGAGCTGTTTTTTTACACCCTCAATTGGAGACCTGATGAGATATAAAATACAAAATTTAGGCTTTTGCCTTGATTTTAAAAACGATAAAGGGTTAAGTTATTTAACATTCACAATATGTTCTATTTGTAAGAAACGTCTATCTTGGAAAAATTAATCCCTACACTATGGGCATCCAATAAACCATCTTAAATATCACCATGTAAACTGCTTCGGGTGGTGGGGTGGTTTTTCGCAATATTTTCAGCTTCACGTTATAAATATAAAATCGAATGAGCCTATGGACGGCTTATTGTATTGGTCCTGTATGAGCGGATAAATAAATAAAGTAAAAACCCCAAACAATTGAAAACAATAAGAATCCTATTTCTATGTTGCCTACAGATGATTGCTTCCTGTAAAAACGACGATGACATCCCAAAAAACCCCGTTGATTCCTTGCCCCCGGCCACCCAGATTGGCGCACAGACTTTTGGTTGTTTAGTGGACGGCAAGGTTTTTTTGCCCAAAAATTTCGGGCTGGGTAGGCTTAATGTATTTTATCAGAGTATCGGATCATGGTATTCTTTCAATATTTCCGCTTCAAATCGCAATGGCGAAGATTTTTTAGGTGTAAGTATTGGGGGAATCGAAATACCCGCCTTAAATAATCAAACATATGTTTTGACGGAGGACGAATCTGGAAATATTTATGGTGGCTATACCCAATCGATAGATTTCTACACCACTTCAAATACTTCAAAGGGAATACTAACTATTACCAAACACGACACCCAGAACTTTATCCTCTCGGGAACTTTTGAATTTACCGTATTGGACAACGATGGTAAGGAAATTAAAATTACCGATGGCCGCTTTGATGTAAAATATACCAACTAAAAATTCTAAAAAAAAACTATGAAAACTACAATTTTAATGTCCATGTTTATCCTGTTAAACGCATCCTGCAAGAATGATGACAACACCCCGGAAAACCCCGTGGACTTACTGCCCCCGGCCACCCAAATAGGTGCACAGACCTTTGGCTGTCTCGTTAATGGTAAAGTCTTTTTACCAAAAAATTTCGGGCAAGGTATGCTTAATGCTTTTTATCAAAATATCGACGGGCAATATTTTATTTCTATATCCGCAGAAAGTGGTGAAAAACAGACTGAATCCCAGTTTATTGTGATTGGAGGAATTTCAGTACCTGCTTTAGAGGAGAAATCTTACGACCTTATTTCAGATGAGCCAGAGAACTTTTTCGGTCTCTTTACCAATAGTGGACTTAATGATAATGCTAGATCTACTACAGATGCAAAACCAGGAAAATTAATCATATCCAACCTTGACACCCAAAACTTTATCCTCTCTGGCACTTTTGAATTTACCGTATTGGACAACGATGGTAAGGAAATTAAAATTACCGATGGCCGCTTTGATGTAAAATATACCAACTAACCTAAACTTAAAAAAAGAAAAATATGAAAACAATATGTTTAATCTTCATTCTCATCCTATTAAACGCATCCTGCAAAAATGATGATAATAGCCCAGAAAACCCCTTGGACTCACTGCCCCCGGCCACCCAGATTGGCGCACAGACTTTTGGCTGTCTCGTGGACGGCAAGGTTTTTTTGCCAAAGAATTTTGGCATTAACAGACTTAATGCTTTTAATCAGAATATTGACGGTTTTTATTATTTAGCAATCTCCTCTTCAAGTAGAGATGAATCCATGGCTATCGCCATTAGAGGAGAGGTGCTTCCCGAAATAGTACAAAAAACGTATCCTTTAGGTGCCGAAAAAAATGGAAGCCTAAATGCCCTATTTATTAAGGGAATCCAAAACGACTTAGTTACATCCACTACCGACCTGAATATGGGCAGGCTAACTATTACCAAACACGACACCCAAAACTTTATCCTATCCGGAACTTTTGAATTTACCGTGCTGGACAACGATGGTAAGGAAATTAAAATTACCGATGGCCGCTTTGATGTAAAATATACCAACTAAAAATTCTAAAAAAAATACTATGAAAACTACAATTTTAATCTCCATGCTTATCCTATTAAACGCATCCTGCAAGAATGATGATAATAGCCCGGTAAATCCCGTTGATTCCCTGCCCCCGGCCACCCAGATTGGTGCGCAGACCTTTGGCTGTCTTATAGATGGGAAGCCATTTATACCCAGCAGATTTGGACAGAATGTATTCAACACCTTCTTACAAAACATCGACGGTGAGTACTTCTTCAGTATGAACGCCCCTTCTCCAGATACATCGATCTCTATAGGTGCAGATAGAGTCGAAAATTTACAGAAAATGGAATACAAACTTGTTTCCCCGAAGAGTGGTAGCTTCTCAGGAGGTTTAAGGATAGGTTTAATAACGGTTCCAGAAACATATTTAGGGGTTTCAACTGATGACAGTAGGCCGGGAATACTGACAATTACCAAACACGACACCCAGAACTTTATCCTCTCTGGCACTTTTGAATTTACCGTACTGGATAATGATGGTAAAGAAATTAAAATTACCGATGGCCGCTTTGATGTAAGATATACCAACTAACCTAAACTTCAACAACCCATGAAAACAAGCTACTTTATCACTTTTTTATTTTGTGCCCTTTTAGGTTCAAAAACAATAACAGCCCAATCTTCTGATACTTCTGTGGCGAGTGCCGTCAATGTTGCCTTTGCACCTTTGGAGAAAAATAGGGTTCCCTATAATATCTTATTAGATTATGGAATGGAACTTATAGATATCACCAAATACGATGGCGTTCTACGCCCTGATAATTATGTGAATCCTGTGGTATATAAAGACACCTATGGTACTTTGGTTTCTTCTAGTGTGGCTGCCAATGTAGCGGGAATAGTGCCTCCAATGACCGATGAACTGGCAGCCAAAACAAGCCAAAAAGGAAAAACCCTGACCTCAAAAGGAACCACTTCTGCTAATATGGTGCTGTCCGGACTGTTTTACAATTACAGTCGTTTTAGAAGTGATGCCCTCTCCACCAATAAGATTACCGTGGTAAACAATACCTACGATGACAACTATATCAATGGGGTTTGGCAGAATCCTTATGAAACCAAAATTGCCTTTGTAATTAGCACCCCCGTTTTAGAACTGAATAAGGCTTCCATTTCGTTGAGTTTACCTCCCGAATTATGGCATACAAATCAGGCATCGAATTTTAATAATATCGAAGTTGATTTTGGCAACGGGAGCGGCTATAAGACACTGTACAATAACACATCCGCGAATACCACTTATACCAGTATAGGTGCCTATACGCTGACCTATAGGTTACGGCTTACCAACGGCACCTATCTCTATTGCTGCCAAAAATTAAAAGTAAACAACGTTTCCCCTAGTGTCTCCGCCAAGAGTTCTTGCCCAATACAAGTACAAAATATAACCGCAACAAGACCATATCTTGGGCAAACAGGATCAGCAACCTTGCAAATTGCCTATGGGACCACGGATTGTAAAATTCGAAAACCACTAATAGTTGTGGAAGGTTTTGACACTGGACTATTGGGATCTTCGGGAAGAATAGGTGATAGTGATTATAGAACCTTCCTAAATGAAGTGAATCAATCAACAAGTTCGGAATTAATAGATTTGATTACCAATAACACCACAATAGACTATGATGTGATCTATGTAAATTGGGATAATGGCACAGATTACATTCAACGGAATGCCTATATACTTCAAGCAGTTATAAAATATGTTAATAACGAAAAGGCTGCTAACGGCAGCACCACTCCCAATGTTGTTCTTGGCCAAAGCATGGGCGGCATCATTGCATGTTATGCTTTGAAAGATATGGAAAACAGGGGCGAGCAGCACAAAACGGGCCTCTACATCAGTCACGATGCTCCCCACCAAGGGGCCAATGTGCCGTTGGGGTTTTTATATATGGCCCGGCATGCCGTAGATCAGTTTATAAAGACGCCTGTAGGAAGCATAGATATTCCCGTAAATAGTGGCACCATTGGCTTAACCGATCTAAGGGATCTTCTGGATGCCCCTGCAACAAAACAGCTCCTAATTAACAATGTGAACAGTGGTTTTTTTATTGATAATTCGCTGCGCGCCTCTTTTGATAATGAGCTTAAATCATTGGGCTATCCTTTACAGACCCGCAATATAGCCTTGAGTAATGCAAGCCATTGTGCTTCTGTACAGGAGGTAACGGCGGGATCCAGAATTTTCACGGCAACCGCCAATGGCAAAACCGGTTTTTTTACAGACGTTATTCTTGCTGCATCTCCCTAGGGTGCCCTGAGCGGTATTTCTGTCTCTTTATTGTTAGACGAAGGCGGTTTTCTTCTTGGCATATTGCCGGGAAGGAGTAAACTAAATATAGACTATAGGGTAAACTCCTATCCGGCAACCGGTACTTCCCAAATATACTATGGCAGGATACGTTATACCAAAACCTTGCTATGGATAGTTCCGATAAGTAAGGACATTACCTTTAGGACTTATAATTCGCCATCTGGGACGCTCCCTTTAGATTCTTATCCCGGAGGGGTAAACCCTTCTTTTACAAATGTTGATTTGGCAAATTTTAAAAGTGGTCTGCTTGGCAATTATGGATATACCGTAGACCTTAACCCAAACTTTAACTTTATCCCCGCCGTCAGTGCACTTGATGTGGGTAAAGGCAATGTAGTCCTTACAAGCAGCGATTATTTGGCTAAATATTCAGCAGCTGCCCCACCGACGGGAAGTAAAGCGATTCCTTTTGTAAATTTCACTACTTCATTTAACACCGCTGGCATTAATGAACCACATATCTCTTTTAACGCGCGAAATGGTAAATGGCTGGCAAGCGAAATGGATGCAGTAGCCGGATCAGATATCTTCGACTGTGCCTTTGTCTGCAGCTCAAATAGCTTATCAGGTGCTTCTTCTATATGCACATCTGGAACTTTTAGTGTTTCAGTCCCCAATGGCACAACTGTAAATTGGTCCATAACGCCCTCTAACGCCGCCACTTTTCCAACAGGGTCTGCTACCTCCAAAACTTTCACCAAAAGCGCAACTTTTAACGGTAATGCAACCATCTCTGCAACAATTTCCAATCCAACATCAGGATGCCCAAGTATTTTGGTTACAAAAACGGTTACATTTGGTGGTATCATCAACCTTACGGCTCCAAGCCTTCCAAACCCTGATGGTACGATCACTGTTTCAGTATCAGGAGGTACTGGCAGCTATTCCTGGTTTAAAAATGGGATTTTATTTGCAACTACAGTTGGAGGTAATAACATATTTCTTCAGTTTGGTTGCTCCGGTGGGCTGTTGATGGTGAGGGCCAATACCAGTTGCGGCCAGGCAGAGGTGACCAGAACACTTGGCGACAACTGTCAAGGAAGCACTTATTCCATGGTGGTATATCCCAATCCTTCTAACTCCGAAATTTCTATTGCCATTGATGAAGGGACAGCAATTACTGATCTATCTATAAATCCTACGTTAAATACAACACGGTCTGCAACAATTGAAAGCGCCATTAAAACGGAAGTTTATGACTTTTCAGGAATATTGATCTTAACCAACGATTTTATTAAATCGGAAAATATGCCCACAATTGATGTTTCCAATTTTAAAAAAGGGACTTATTTTTTACGGATAATTGGTAAAGAACTTGATGAAGTGCACCAAATAATTGTGGAGTAGCCATCAATTCATCACTACTAACCGATCATATAAACGCCTATGGTACTTTAAGTCCAAAGAGGATTATTTTGAACAATCTGAAGCAAAGGTTGGAACTATTCCAAAAATTTTGCTTTCAATTCGGGCGTTGGCAGCATGCACACTTCCTTTTTCCCAAACCACTTGTAGCGATTGGCGGCGATAAAATCATAAAACCAATCCCTAAAACCTTCCGGGAGCCACTCCAAAACAATTAAAAGACCCCATAGCCCCCCAAATTCCCGTCCTATTTTTAAGGCGGCCGTGGACTTGGTGTAATAGGCCACCCCGGGTTCTATAAGGATGATGGTATCCGTTTTGCCAGTGTCTATATGTCGTTCTTTGGTCAGTTTTCTGCCTACCTCGTTTTGCAAGGGTGCAAACCGGAAGATGTCTTTTTTATCCCGTTTAACTATAAACTGCACTGCTCCGTTGCACAGATTGCAAACACCATCAAAAAGGATTATTTTCTTTGTATCTTTCATTCCTTCCATTCGCGCAAAAGCGCAATTTTAATTACTTTTTAACCCCTTCCCCAAAGGAAGGGTCGGGGATGGGCTTACCAATTCCAACTGGTCCAAACTTACATTTGTAGTGAATATGCCATAATTGACAACGGCTTTGTTTTTTTCAAGTTTATCAATACTCCCTATTGCTTTCCCATTTTGCATCCGGACACGGTCCCCCACTTTAAAAACAGGTCTGGGCGTGTTTTTTTCCTTGATCGCGGCCTTCTTTTTTTCGGCTTTTTTCTTTTCCCGGATTACCTCTACTTTTTGTATTATCTCCTGTTCCGTTTTTTCTTTTTTAACCTGTTCTATTTTAATTTCCTGAACTGTTTTTTTCTTGCGTTTACTGTTTTCCGTTTCTACGATGCGTATTAATTCGGATACGAGTACCCGTTTTTTATTGTCCTGAAAATACATCTCGGCTATGGTGTTTACTTTATTGCCCAGGTAAATCATGCGCTGATTATAATCGAACAGTTCCTGATAATTTTCCAGTTTGGACTTTATTTTGCTGTTGAGCTCTTCCAAACGTTTGGCCTCGTCCCGTGCCTTGGATTCTTCTTCTTGCAGCCTAGAGCCGGTTAAAGCCATTTTACTCCGTTCTTCCTGAAGTTTGGCTATGGTGGCATCAAAACGGACTTTACCGCCCTCTATCTTTTTCTTTGCCCTATTGATAAGACTGTATGGGATGCCGTTTTTTTGCGCCACCTCAAAGGTAAAAGAGCTGCCCGCCTGCCCCAATACCAATTGGTAAGTTGGCACCAAGGTTTTATCGTTGAAAAGCATATTGGCGTTGGATACATGCGGCAGTTCATTGGCCAAAAGCTTTAGGTTCGCGTAATGTGTGGTGATTACCCCATAGGCCCCCCTTTCATAAAAAACCTCCAAAAAGGTCTCTGCCAGCGCACCTCCCAGTTCGGGATCGCTCCCTGTACCAAATTCATCGATCAAAAACAGGGTCCTATCGTTGCACTTCCGCAGGAAATCCTTCATGTTCTTTAATCTATAACTGTATGTACTTAAATGGTTTTCAATGGATTGATTGTCCCCGATGTCGGTCAAAATCACATCGAACAAACAAATGGAACTTCGTTCGTGAACAGGGACTAACAATCCGCTTTGTGCCATTAACTGTAACAGGCCAATCGTTTTTAAAGTGATGCTTTTGCCCCCTGCATTGGGCCCCGAAATCACGATTATCCTGTTCTCTGGAAACAGGGAAATGGTCTGGGGGAAAGTCTTTTCGTTTTTTCGCTTATTGGAAAGGTATAATAGGGGATGGTAGGCATCATGCAAATGCATCTCTTTATGGTCGTTTATTTTGGGCATGACGGCGTTCATTTCGGTGGCGTATTTTGCCTTTGCGGCCGTTATATCCATAAAGGAGAGGAAATCCTGATAGGTTGTGAGCAGGGTGGCGCAAGGGCGTATAAAATGGGTGAGTGCATTTAGGATACGCTGTATCTCCTCCTTTTCATCAAATTCCAGGTTATTGAGCTCCCTGGAATGGCGCAATGTGGTTTCCGGCTCTATGAATACTATGCTCCCCGTTTTTGAGGTGCCTAGAATGGAACCCCTAACCTTCTTTCTGTACATGGCCTTTACAGCCAATACGCGCCTGTTTTCCAGAACGGATTCCCGTATTTCATCCAAAAAATCAGAGGCATGGTACATATTTAGCGCTGCACCGAAACTCTGGTTAATCTTTGCTTTTACCTCGTTTATTTGCTGACGGATCTCTTTTAAGTTCACCGAGGCATCGTCCTTTATTTCTCCGAATCGGTCTATAACGGCATCAATTTGTTCCTGGACGGCCGAATTTTGTTCTATACCTTCTGTAGACTCAAAAAGTAAGGGGTAGTAGGTTTTAAATTTCTTAAAAAACCGTAAATGCGCAATTACCGCAGTGCAAACTACATTAATACGCTGAAAACCGGTAATTTCCAAAGTGGTATTTTCCACTCCCAGTAATTTCATCTCAGTGGTGATGGCGTCGAAACCGTGATTGGGAATCCGATTTTCATTGGTAAAAGAAGATAGGTACTCTGAGGTCTGTTTTAATGCTTTTATAATAGCCTCTTCATTTTTCAATGGCACTACGAGTAAGGCATTTTCCTTGCCTAAAGCGGTATTACATCGCAAAGACAGCTGTTCCAAAACCGTTGGAAACTCTAAATCTTGAAGCGTTTTCGGGATGATTTTGTCCATTTTCTCTTTTATCGAGGGCAAAGGTAGGGATTAGGATGCATACCTTAATTGGTTCACGTTCTTAAATGTTTATGTTGAAATGAATAGTGGTTGCATAAAGTAGCTCAACTTCAAAGCCGTTAAGGGTTTTTTATGTCTATTTTGGCTATTTTTGAATAGTACTACGCTACTTGTTATAATGGAAGTAAACTTGCACAAAAGCTGGAAACCTTACCTTGCGGACGAATTTAGGCAACCCTATTTTTTGGCACTGATTAATTTTGTAAACAAGGAATACAGCACCCATCGCTGCTACCCAAAGGAAGAAGCTATTTTTGCAGCATTTAATCACAGTACTTTTGAAAATACCAAAGTCGTCATCATTGGTCAGGATCCGTACCACGGGCCCCATCAGGCAAACGGACTTTGTTTTTCAGTACAAGACGGGATTCCTCATCCACCGTCATTAAGCAACATTTTTAAGGAACTACAGTCCGATCTTGGCAAGCCTTATCCTACAAGTGGCAATTTGGAGCCTTGGGCAAGGCAAGGGGTGCTATTGCTCAACGCTACCCTCACGGTAAGGGCTCATGAAGCCGGAAGTCATCAACACATGGGATGGGAAATCTTTACGGATACCGTTATTAAAACCCTTTCGAAAGAAAAGGAGGGTCTTGTATTTCTATTTTGGGGTGGCTTTGCCAAAAAAAAATCGACTTTAATTGACGCTTCAAAGCACCATGTATTAACATCCGGTCACCCTTCGCCGTTAAGTGCAAATCGGGGGCTTTGGTTTGGGAATGGCCACTTTGGTAAAACAAATGCTATTCTCAGTCAAATTGGAATAAAGCAAATTCAGTGGTAATTCCCTTCCCAGGGTATAGAATCGGGTTGTGCCTCAGAAAGCAGGGGTAAAGGCTGCATTTCTTTTTTTAAGCGGATGTATTCCTCCATCCGAAAGCGTTCCAAAATATCGGACATTTCTGAAGTCTCTTGAGAGGAAAGTCGTTCTAGGTAAAATTGTTTTTTCCCGGGAGAAAAATCGGTATCCAAAACTGCATTTTTCCGAATTAAAAATTCGGCCACCTTTTCTTGAAATTGTAACGCCTGATCTACGCCCATTACCAATCGAGGTTGGTATTTCGCCGTTATTTGGGCTGCTGCCTCCCTTATGGACCTGTTGCTTTTTTGCAAATAGGGATCTTGTGAAAATGATAGGTTGGGCATCAAAAAAAAGCACAATAGATATGCAGTGGGCAGCATATGCGATTTTTTAGGGAAAAGGAATGTTGTACTATGGCGCATTCCGAAAGTTAGGCAATCTAAAGAGGGAAAGAAAATTTAAAAGTTTAAAGTTTTTCTAAAATTTTATCGACATCTATTTCATGTTGAATTAACTTTAGGTCAAGCAACGTAGACTTAACGTTATCAATAGCTTTAGGTTCTAATTGTTTTTGACTCCAACGGGTTGAGGAAAGCCATTTTTGAATATTTTCTAATTCCTGTCCATAGGCATTGGCCAAGGTTCGGTCTATACTGGGAATCAATTTAAATTCTTCCGTATATAGATTAATGACCTCCAAAATATGGCGCAATGTTTCCTTGCTTTCGTTTATAAAACGATCTGTTGCCGCAATAACAAAACATGGCCATGGCGTAGGACAATCGCCCAAGCGTCTAAAAACGTTCCGCTCTACCAAAGGTTTGGTCGTAAAATGCTCCCACAGAAAATAGTCGGCAATACCATCGGTGAGTGCGGTGATGGCACCTTCTAAATCATTGACTATTTCAAATTGCAGTTTATCCGTGTCCCAGCCCTGGGATTGTGCATGTACATAGGCCATAAGATGGCTGCCACTACCCAGTCTGCTGACGGCTACTTTGGCATTTTTAAGATCGGTAACCGACTTGAAACCGCTTTTGGCGCCAACGTGGATCCCCCATAAAAGCGGCGAGGCTACATAACCCTGTACTATTTTGGTCTTGTTTCCGGTTATAATACTCTTTACCATACCTTCAGTAAGTACAATGCCCACTTCTGCTTCGTTGTTTTGCAGCATTTGCACCATTTTGCCAGTGCCCTCAGGTACATCTTGCCAGTGTACGTCTATTCCGCGATCTTCAAAAGCACCTTCTGCTATGGCCATGTGCCATGGAAAATTAAAATGCTCCGGAACGCCTATTACGGTTACTTTTTTCATTGTGATGCAATTTTTTCAAGAGTATACATTATAAGCCGGTCCATTGCTTTTTCGGGATTCTTGGAAAATTTTCCGGTACTGCGGTTGGCCAAAATGCAATTTAGGGATACCGCCCTATGTCCCAGAAGTTTCGATAAACCATAGATGCCAGAGGTCTCCATTTCCATGTTGGTGATTCGCAATCCTTTAAAGGTAAATGCAGCCATTTTGTTGTTTAAATCGGCGTCTGCGGTTTCCAATCGCAATCGTCTTCCCTGAGGGCCATAAAACCCCACATTGGTAGCGGTAAAGCCTAATCCAATCGTATCGGATTGCAATTTTTTGGCGAGGTCCGCATCAAAACGAATCACGTATGGAGCGGATTTTGAAGTGGACCACTGCGTATGCTTTACGAAGGCATCTTCCATTTCCGGATATCGAACAGTCTCACTTTTGTAGAAATGAAGCAAGCTGTCCAAGCCAATGGCATATTCGCTCATAAGGAAAGAATCAACCGGTATATCCTTTTGGATTGCTCCTGATGTGCCAATACGAATAATGTCCAAAGATGTGCTTTTTATCAAAGCATTTCGTGTTGCAAAATCGATATTCACCAAAGCGTCCAATTCATTCAGCACAATATCGATATTATCCGTTCCTATGCCTGTGGAAATGACCGTGATACGCTTCTTGTTTAAGATTCCGGTATGGGTGGTAAATTCCCGTTTGTGTTTTCTTAGTTCAACCGCATCAAAATGCCGGGAAACCCGAGCTACACGTTCCGGATCGCCCACAGTAATTACTATAGGCGCCACATCTGAAGGCAGTAAATTGAGGTGATAAATACTGTTGTCCGGATTAAGAACGAGCTCCGAGGCGCCTAAATGCATGCTATAATTTTAGGATGCGGTCTGTGTCCGTATTGTATAGAAAATTATATTTTAATGCTCCGCCCAAGTACGCATCGTTTTCCTGAATACAAGCATAATAACTGGTTTTTCCTTCCAAAATTTCCTTGCCTTTCTTAGTTAGTCTTACCGGGTTAAAATTGGTGAATAGAGGCTTGAGTTTTGTAATAACCCGATCATATTGAGTATCGCTAAAACCATAGACCCCTTGATTTTTAAGAATCGTAGAAACCAACTCTGTTTTTGTTTTTGGCTTTTTGTCCAAAGCCATTTTCAAAACATTGTTTTCTACTTTGTTCAATCCATTTTTTATGGACGGAAAACGTTTTAAATGAGCCTTCAATGCCTTGGATAAGTAATTGAATTGGTAATTAGGGAAGTCTGTTAAATTTTGTAGTCGGATGGGATTGTCACTACAGTACAATTGCCAAACATAATCGGCATACTCTATGTCGTCCTGAGTAAGTAATACCTTGTTATTGTATAATTTATATAGTTGATTTTCATTTAGATCACCTAGACCATATAAAGTATCTGTTTCATCTTCTTTTCCACTACAAACCAAATATATTTCGGCATACTTGCGGTGGTGTTTCAACCAACTTATCACCGCCAACATATTTACTTGGCAAAACAGATCGTATTCAAACCATAAAATAATCTGGTCCTGTTGCTTGTGGTTACACAAAGATCGGTACTCTTTCAGCGTTTTTTCTACATACCATGATTTGGTGATCTTGTAGTTTTTGTGAAGGAAATCGAAGCGGGTCTTCCAAAAAGACTCACTGCCCACATTGGTTTCTGTTTTGCCTTCGCATAACATTTCTCGCCAAGTGATAATATCTCCTTTTAGGTCTAATGTCTTTAATTTTTGGGTAAAGCCGTCACCATTAGTAATGTGCAGTTGGGTATTCATATCGGTTGCTGTTGTTGGTAGGAACCTTTAAAAGTACTATATTAATGCAAAACTCAAAAATAATTAACAAAAAACTAACCTCCAACCCTTTTTACCTTAAATCCTTTGTCTTTTAAAATGGCCATGATCTTATCCCTATAATTACCTTGGATAATTATGGAATGCCCTTTGAAGGTGCCGCCCACGCTTAGTTTGGTCTTCAATTCCTTGGCCAGTTTTTCAAAATCCCCATCCGCTCCGTTGTAGCCCTCCAATATGGTTATGGGCTTTCCTTTTCTTTTTTCGTATTTGCAGATAATAGGCTCTTCTTGCAGCCAAATTGCATTTTCATCAGGGGTCGATTCAGATTCCTGAGATACTTCATGATCCGGAAATAGCTTTTTAAGCTGGTCTTTTAAGTCCATAAATGATGTAGATGTACTATTTTAAATTGAACGGTTGAAAGCCTTGAACCGTCATGCTTTTATCAATCCCAGATCAATTAAGCGTTCATGTAAAAACGCTCCTGCCGTAATATCCTCAAATTGTTTGGGATTCTCCGAATCCACGCAATTTTCCAAACAATTTAAGGGCATTTCACTAATAGGGTGCATAAAAAATGGAATGGAATATCTAGAAGTTCCCCATAGTTCCCTTGGCGGATTTATGACTTGATGGATGGTGGATTTCAACTTATTGTTGGTTAGGCGGGAGAGCATGTCGCCCACATTGATCATGATTTCTTCAGGTTGCGCTATGGCATCGATCCATTCGCCTTGGTTGTTCTTTACTTGTAGGCCCCTTCCTTGTGCACCCATTAATAAGGTAATCAAATTAATGTCGCCATGTGCCGCCGCCCGGACCGCATTTTTAGGTTCACTATGAATAGGAGGGTAGTGTATGGGTCGCAATATAGATTTTCCGTTTTTTATATACGGATCAAAATACGTTTCTTCTAGGTTTAAATGTAGTGCCAAAGCTCGAAGTACATATTTGGCAGTCTTCTCCAGCATTTTATAAGTTTCCTTTCCAACTACATTGAAATTGGGAAGTTCATTTACAATTACATTGGGAGGGTATTCGTGTTCCAATTGGTTGTCGTCTTCCACATACTGTCCAAAGTGCCAAAACTCCTTCAAATCGCCTTCCTTTCTTCCCTTGGCGTGTTCTTTTCCAAACGAGGTGTAGCCGCGCTGACCGCCAATACCCGGAATCTCATACATGTCCTTTACCTTCTGTGGCAGATTGAAGAAGTTTTTTATTTCCGAATACAGATCGGCAACCAATTGATCGGAAAGGAAATGTCCTTTTAGTGCCACAAACCCAACCTCTTCGAAAGCGTTACCTATTTCTTTCGTAAACTTATCTTTCTTTTCAGGTACACCGGATATAAAATCCTGTAGGTCAACACTAGGAATAGGACTCATGATCTAAACATTATTTTCTTCAAAAATAAGGAAAATTAATAAGTAAGGCATAAAAGCGGAATAGCTCATTTTAATAGATTGTTTTTGCTAATTTTACGGTGCTTTTAAGACATTACTTTTTATGCGCTATACAGGTTACGGGATCTCCAAGGAAATTGAGTTTGATCTCTACAAATCGATGTTAAAATCGAGGATGATCGAGGAAAAAATGCTAATTCTGCTGCGTCAGGGAAAGGTTTCCAAATGGTTTAGTGGCATAGGACAGGAAGCTATTTCTATCGGTGTTACCACAGCCCTGCAAAAGGACGAATATATCTTGCCCATGCATCGTAATCTTGGCGTTTTTACCACAAGGAACATTCCGTTGCACCGTCTCTTTGCGCAATGGCAGGGTAAATTAAGCGGCTTTAGCAAAGGTCGTGAACGGAGTTTTCACTTTGGTACCCAAGACTATAAAATTGTGGGGATGATCTCCCATTTGGGCCCCCAGTTAGGAGTTGCAAATGGTATTGCCTTGGGTAATTTGCTAAAAAATGAAAAGCGGGTAACCACAGTATTTACCGGAGAAGGAGGCACCAGCCAAGGCGACTTTCACGAGGCGCTAAATGTGGCCGCCGTTTGGGGACTGCCGGTGCTGTTCTGTATCGAAAACAACGGGTACGGACTTTCTACGCCCATCAATGAGCAATATCGGTGCCGGCAATTGGCAGATAAAGGCATTGGTTATGGCATGGAATCGTACGTTGTAGAAGGGAACAATATTTTAGAAGTTTATTCTAAAGTAGATGAACTCAGCAAAAGTATCCGAAACAATCCGCGTCCCGTTTTACTGGAATTCCAAACCTTTCGAATGCGGGGTCATGAAGAGGCTAGTGGCACAAAATATGTGCCCGTAGAACTTATAAAGACATGGGCGGAAAAAGATCCTATACAAAATTACGAACAATATTTGCTCGAAAACGGCGTGCTCCACGAAGAACTTATAGCAGCCATTAAAAATGAATTTCAGGAGGAAATCGATCAAAACTTGCAGAAAGCTTTTAAAGAAGAGGAGGTTATTTTTAATGAAAGTAAAGAATTAAATGATGTTTATCATAAATTTGAATATAAAGAACATACACCAAATAAGCAAACAGAAAAAATACGGCTCATTGATGCTATTTCCCAAGGTTTAAAACAATCCATGGAAAAACATAGCAATTTGGTTTTAATGGGACAGGACATAGCAGATTACGGAGGTGTTTTTAAAATAACCGAGGGCTTTGTAGAAGCTTTTGGAAAACATCGGGTGCGGAACACCCCGTTATGCGAATCGGCCATCATCGCATCAGCTATGGGATTATCCATTAACGGCATGAAGGCCATGGTTGAGATGCAATTTGCCGATTTTGTAAGTACCGGATTTAATCCCATCGTAAATTATTTGGCCAAAATACATTACCGCTGGAATGAAAAGGCCGATGTGGTTATACGCATGCCTTGTGGTGCGGGAGTTGGGGCAGGGCCATTTCATTCTCAAACCAATGAAGCATGGTTTACCAAAACCCCAGGACTAAAAGTGGTGTATCCCGCATTTCCCTATGACGCCAAGGGGTTGCTGGCCACTGCAATAAACGATCCCAATCCGGTATTGTTTTTTGAACATAAAGCCCTGTATCGAAGTTTGTACCAAGAAGTGCCCACCGATTATTATACCCTCCCATTTGGAAAAGCAACCCTTTTGCAAGAAGGAAGTGATATTACCATTGTATCCTTTGGTGCAGGCGTACATTGGGCTTTGGAAACTTTAGGAGAAAAACCTGAAATTAAAGCCGATCTTATTGACTTGCGAACCTTACAGCCCTTAGATACCGAAACTATATACCATTCGGTACGTAAGACGGGGCGGCTAGTTATTTTACAGGAAGACAGCCTATTTGGGGGCCTAGCAAGCGATATTTCGGCCTTGGTGATGGAGCATTGTTTTGAGTATCTTGATGCTCCCGTACGAAGGGTAGGCAGTTTGGAAACCCCAATTCCTTTTGCAAAAAATCTAGAAAATGGTTACTTGCCCAAGCACAGATTTGGGAAAATACTAATGGAGTTACTAGCGTACTAAAATTTTACCTACTTTTAGTTCATAGCTTGCGCAATAAAAAGTATTTTAGTGCTGTTAATAAACTATTTTGTGCTTTAATACGTACTTAATAATATCATTAAATCTAAATAAATATGCAATTAAAAAAACTAATCCTATTTTTTGGCGTAAGTATACTCCTTGCTACTTCTTGTTCCATTTCTAAAGGCGCCCGAGTGGATAGAAACGTGCTCAACGGCAATTGGACGCTTAGTCGAATTACGTATGAAGGGAACGAAGGCGAATTCAAATCTGTAATATTTAATGATGCCGAAGACACTTGCTTCGAAGGCAGCAACTGGTTTTTCAGGCACAACAACAGTACAGGTACCTATAGTCTTAACAATTCTTGCGGTGGCGCAACTCGATTTATTCGTTGGTCCGTAGTAGAACGCCCAGGAACAAACAATCAGCTTCAGTTTAAATTTACAGATGACAACTACAAAGATATTTCCGGTGGCTTAGGATATCGTCTTGACATAACTTCTCTAGGCGAGCAGAATATGACCCTAAAATCTAAAGTTTCAGTGGAAGGCGAGCCTATAACCTTGGTATACCAATTTTATAAAAATTAAAGAAAATTAAATAAAAATTAAGTTATGAAAAATAGATTAAAAAAGAGTTTGGTACTAGGTTTTGCTTTCGTGTTATTTGTGGGTTGCGATGCTGTTCAAAACGCTAATAATGCCCAAAAGGGTGGCGTAATTGGTGCTGGTGGGGGTGCAATTCTTGGCGCTATCATTGGCAACAACGTTGGAAAGGGAGGTAATGGCGAATTGGGTGCCGTTATTGGAGGTGTCGTTGGCGGCGGCGCAGGTATCCTTATAGGTAGAAAAATGGACAGGCAGGCAGAGCGGATCGAAGAAGAAATTCCGGGTGCCCAAGTAGAGCGTTTGGATAATGGCATTGTAGTTACCTTTGACGAAAAAAGCGGGGTGTATTTTGATACCAATAAGTATAATATTAATGCTGCCTCCCAAGGCACTTTGGATAAGTTGGCTGGCATTCTTGCCGAGTATCCCGATACCAATGTACTGGTGGTTGGCCATACGGACAGTACAGGTCCGGAGGAGTACAATATGACGCTTTCCAAACAGCGTGCGCAATCAGTGACCAATTATTTTACACAACAGAAAGGCTTGGTTGCTTCACGTTTTACCACCAATTGGTTTGGTGAAACCCAACCTTTGCACGATAACGCAACTGCCGAGGGCAGGTCCAAAAACCGAAGGGTAAACGTGGCTATTGTTCCCAATGAGCGTATGGTAGAAGACGCCAAAAAAGAATCTGGCGGCAACTAAAAACCGAAAAAAACCATTTTTTAAAATAGAAGGAACCCCAATGCAATTATTGGGGTTTTTGTTTTAGAATACGTATCTTCACCTTGGTGAATAATTTTGATGTAATCATTATTGGCGGTGGACTTGCCGGGCTAACAGCATCCATACATTTGCGTAAAAATGGACTACGGGTACTTGTTATTGAGCAGCGGCAATATCCGCATCATGAACTGTGTGGAAAATATGTATTTAATAGAAAATGGACGTAACTTCGTCCTCCGAGTGTTCCGTAGCTACCTGTC
Source organism: Flavobacteriaceae bacterium (assembly GCA_041749595.1). Lineage (GTDB taxonomy): Bacteria > Bacteroidota > Bacteroidia > Flavobacteriales > Flavobacteriaceae > Aurantibrevibacter. The sequence goes on from JBGTBA010000018.1 coordinate 26,805, forward strand.
AATTAGCCATATCAATTGGAAATCCCGAGAAAACCCGGCTTCAATCGTAAATAAATAAGGTCAACTCTGTTAATCATTTTTAATTTTAAAATATTCGGTATTTATGTTACAAAATTAAGTCAACTCAATGAAAATTAATATGTCACCATATTTTTTTGGTGTTGATTGATGTTAGTGCTATAGTTAAACTCCTTTTTTTTCTTTTAAGTTTTTAAGTACAAGAACGACTACCCTAAAAAAAATGAAACTAAAAATTGCGGTACTAGTGGTTCTATTGTTTAGTGTTGCGTTTGCCAAAGCGCAAACCATTTTTGGTAAGTGGAACACTATAGATAATGAAACAGGCAAAATAGAATCAGTTGTGGAAATCTACAAAAAGAACGGAAAAGCTTATGCTAAAATTATTGAAATTCTCAATGAAGAGGACAGAGATAGATTGTGCGACAAATGCACCGGTAGCGCTAAAAACGTCCCAATTTTAGGGTTGGTTCTTGTTAGTGGCTTAGAGCAAGATGGCGATGAATGGAGTGGGGGAAAAATATTGGATCCCAAAAACGGAAAATATTATAAATGTTATCTGAAGCTTGAAGAGAAAAACAAACTTAAATTAAGAGGATATATTGGTATTTCTTTACTAGGAAGAACCGAATATTGGTACAGGGCTGAAAGTAAAAAAAACAATTAACGCCTAAGAAGGTGTTCTTTCGGAAGTTACATGTACATCCCATAAAAAGAATGTGGTCCTAATTCACAAACCGTTTGCGTCCTTTGTAATAGAAAAACCATCACTTTTAGGACAATAAACAATCGTACACCGATCTTTAAACAACATACTGATTCCCGTATCCGCAAAACAAAACTAATTTGCAAACCCTATTTTAAAAAATGATAGTAACAATTTTTTATTTAATGGCCATCTTCTCCCTACTATTTGGTCCGGCAGGTTTGTACATGTCGTTGATAGAGGCTTTCCCTGTAAAATGGGTTTACTACCATTATGTTATTAAAAAACCAATTAATTGGTCAATTTTAATGGCATTACTAATTGCCACTATTTTTACATCCATTCAAAACGGGGGTTTCCAAATCTGGACCATTTCTCCGTTATTTATAAGTGTTGTAGGACTTGTATTGGCCTACAAAGCACATCAATCTCAAATTTTCAAAGAAGTTGACTATCCTGAAATGGCAGATGATATTTCTAAATTGCCTATAGCAGATCAAATGCAAATGGCTGTTATAGAATATGAAGGTATCACAAAATGTTACCCTTTAAATTATGTAAAGACACATCATATTGTAAACGATAAATTCAATGATAAGATAATCTCCCTAACATTTTGTGCGCATTGTAATGGTTTTATACCTTTTGATGTTACAGATATAGGCCCATTATTTGCAGGATCTATGAAAGGGGGTAATTTAATTGTTGCTGATAAAAAAACAACTACATTTTTTCAGCAGGCCACCTTCAAATCAATTGCAGGAAGATTGCACCCATCAGAATTGACTATGGTTCCGTATCAGGTGATTCCCTGGAAGGAAGTGAAAACCATTGTGCCTCAACCTAAAGTAGTCCTCGTTACAAAAGATGACCTAAAAGAATTTGAGATTCTTATTAAAGGCGTATGGAAAAAAATTCAGAAAACGGATTTAACCTTAGGACTTTCAAAAAAAAACAGGAATAAGGAGTTTCCGGCAAGAACCAGAGTGATAGGGTTATTAGATACCTTTGCTGAAAAAAAAGTGGTCTATTTAAAAGATGAGGTAATTTCAAAAAAGGCGGTTCATAATAAAAACTTACATTTTGTTTTGATACCTATTGAAGACGCAGTCATAGGCTTCAAGTCGGTATTGAATACTATTGAATTGGATTTAATGCTTCATGGCACTATAATAAAAGATGGGATTTCCAAAACAGAATGGAGCATTCAAGGGAAATATAGTAAAGGGAAAATTGATAAAAACCTTGAATTTCTTAGTTTATCCGATGAGTTTTGGTTTTCATGGAAAAAATTTCATCCTACCAGTGAATTGATACTATTATAAGCCACTTTTAGCGAAGTCATCCTCATAGGTTAAAGTTATGAACCGATGCCCGTTGTTGCGCTGGTTCCGGATAAAATCCATGCTGCATTAACCAACCACTTTACATCAATTTATGTCAGGATGTGACCATGGAAACGACCAACGACAAAACAAGTTAAGCTATGAAAAGTATAATGGTATTAGTACTTTTTAGTATTGGTTTTTTATACACCAATGCCCAAGAACTCATTCAGAATAAAACCGAAACTAAGGTTGATTTTAAGATAAAAAATCTTGGATTATATGTTGATGGCAATTTTTCAGAGGCGGTTTTTAATGGTAATTTTAACAAGGAAGACTTAAGCCATAGTAATTTTAACGTACTCATTAATGTAAGCTCCCTAAGCACAGGAAATAAAAAAAGAGACGGTCATTTATTTAAAGAAGCGTATTTTGATGTTGAAAAGTACAAAACGATTAAATTTGCTTCTACCAAAATTGAAAAGGTTTCAGAAAACAAGTATACCTTAACGGGTAAATTGACCATTAAGAAAACCACCAAGAGTATTGTAATTCCCCTCGAGATCATAGAGAATGGAGAATCACTTATTATAAAATCTGAGTTTGACCTTAATAGAAGGGATTACGGGGTAGGAGGTAACTCATGGATACTGTCAGACGATGTAAATGCTCAAATAACCTATAGTGCTAAAAAATAAAATTTCGAAAAGTAATTCCTGTTTGGATGTTGTTGTTATTGGAGGAGGTTTAGCAGGTTTGGTAAGTGCCATCCATCTTTCCAAATTAGGGATTGAAGTAGTAGTTATTGAAAAGCACACCTATCCCAGACACAAGGTTTGCGGGGAGTATCTTTCCAATGAGGTTTTACCTTATCTTGATTTTTTGGGAATCGATTTATTTAAGTTAGGTGCAAAAAAAATCGACAAGTTTATGTTAAGCACAGCAAAAGGTAAGGCAATAGAAACGCAATTACCTCTTGGAGGGTGCAGTATTAGTCGTTATGCACTGGATTACACCTTAGCGGAAAAAGTAAAGGCCAATGGTGGTATAATATCCCATGACACGGTTTTAAATGTTGAATTTTTAAACGATCAATTTAAAATAATAACAAAAAACCATAAAGAATACCATGCGAAAATAGTAATCGGGGCTTATGGAAAGAGATCAAACATTGATGTAAATCTAGAACGAAGTTTCTTAAAAAAAAGAGCTCCACTGTTAGCGGTTAAAACGCATTTAAATGGTGATTTTCCAGACGATTTAGTGGCACTTCATAATTATAATGGAGGATATTGCGGCGTTTCCAAAGTGGAGACCAACTATATTAACGCCTGTTATTTGACGGATTTTAAATCGTTTCAGAAATTTAAAAACTTTAAAGATTTTCAAGAAAATGTATTGTACCAAAATAAATATTTAAAATCCATTTTTGAGAATTCCGAACCTGTTTTTTCAAAACCCTTGACCATAAGCCAAATATCATTCTCCGCTAAAAAAACCGTTGAGCATCATATTATAATGTGTGGTGATAGTGCAGGAATGATTCATCCTTTATCCGGCAACGGAATGAGTATCGCAATACGTAGCGCCCAAATGGCATCGATATTAATCAAAAAATATTTAAGAGGCGAAATAGATTCCCGATTAATATTAGAGAAAATGTATGAAAAGACATGGGATAAGGAGTTCAAGAAAAGGTTAAAAGTAGGTCAGCTTATTGCACCTTTTTTTGGAATGAATTATTTTTCAGAGTTCTTGATGTCTGGTTTAAAAAGTTTCCCAACTTTATTGCCAAAAATTATTAAACAAACCCATGGGAAAATGGCATTGGTCCAATAAGCCAAATTTTTAATGCATTATTTCGGTTCTAATCCGTTAGGGTTTATGATTCATTTAGAAATGAGGGAAATGCCATATTTTCCTTAATCTTGCCCTTTAATTTACTCATGAATTTACTCATGGTATTAAAAAACATTTTAGGTAAAAAATGAATTTTCATTATACAATTAAAAACTAAATGAGTGTAAAAATAGCATCTGTGGCCAAGCAATTACCCCGGTTTACCAGAAGAACGGAAGACATATTGCCCTATGTTAAAACATGGTTGTCCGGGCAAGATGAACGTTTTCAACGCAAGGCCCTTAAAATATTTCAAAATGCAAAGGTTGATAGGCGCTATTCCATTATGGATCCACAAGACGTATTTATGAACTTGTCTTTTGAAGAAAGAAATGATATTTATCTTCGGGAGTCAATAAAATTAGCCGAAGGCGCATTGACAAAAGCACTTGATAAAGTAGCGCTCAAGCCAAAAGATATTGATTATATAATTACGGTAAGCTGTACAGGTATTATGATACCTTCTTTAGATGCCTACCTTATAAATAAATTAGAAATGCGGCAAGATATCATACGATTGCCCGTAACTGAAATGGGGTGTGCGGCCGGAGTTTCCGGTATGATCTATGCCAAGAATTTTTTGAAGGCCAATCGTAATAAAAGAGCGGTCGTTATTGCGGTAGAATCACCAACCGCAACTTTTCAACTGGAAGATTTTTCAATGGCCAATATCGTTAGTGCGGCCATTTTTGGCGACGGTGCTGCTTGTGTTGTTTTATCTTCATATGATCATGATAAAGGCCCGGAAATCATAGCTGAAGATATGTACCATTTTTATGATTCGGAATACATGATGGGCTTTAAATTGCGTAATACGGGTTTACAAATGGTTTTAGACCAGTCTGTTCCAGAGAAGATCACGGAACATTTTCCTAAAATAGTGAATCCCTTTTTAGAAAAAAACAACATAACAATACAAGATGTCGATCATTTAATATTTCATCCCGGCGGAAAAAAAATAGTGCAAACGGTTGAGGATTTATTTGGTTCATTGGGTAAAAATATTGATGAGACCAAAGAGGTGCTTAGGTTATACGGCAATATGTCCAGTGCTACTGTTTTATATGTGCTGGAACAATTTATGGATAAAAATTTACCAGCCGGAGATACGGGTTTAATGCTTAGTTTTGGGCCAGGGTTTACCGCTCAGCAAATAGTGTTAAAATGGTAAAGGATTTTCATGGTAAAAACTATTGGGCCCTAATTTTAGGAGGCAGCAGCGGCTTAGGTTTGGCGACTGCCCAAAAACTGGCGCGCCACGGCTATAACATCATCATTGTACATCGCGACCGGAAAAGCGATATGGAACAGATAGAACGGGATTTTCAGGAAATGGCACAACTCCCTGTTCAATTTAAAAGCTACAATGCAGACGCTGTTCATCCGGATGCAAGCGCGGCACTTGTACAAAGTATTCGAGCGTTGTTGGCTCCTGATGAAAAAATAAGGGTCTTGGTGCATAGCATCGCTAAAGGAAACCTGAAACCTATGTATTCCCAAACGGAAGAAGAACTGCAGCATCATGATTTTCAGCTCACAATTGAAGCGATGGGCATAAGTTTGTACGATTGGACCCGTAATTTGGTAAGTGCGTCCTTGTTTTGCACGGACAGTCGTATCATTTCCTTTACCAGTGAAGGCAATGCCAAAGCCATACCCAATTATGCGGCCGTTTCTGCGGCCAAAGTAGTTTTGGAGGCCATTACCCGTAATATTGCCCTGGAATATGCACCTTTGGGCATAAAGGCCAATTGTATTCAGGCCGGGGTCACGGCAACACGCTCTTTGGATCGCATCCCCGGGAGTGAGGCACTTAAAATAAATGCCCTGAAACGCAATCCCAATGGCCGGTTAACTACGGTTGAAGATGTGGCCAACGCCGCTTACCTGCTTTGTCTGGAAGAAGCCAAGTGGATTACGGGAACCTTAATTAAGGTTGATGGTGGTGAGAGTTTACAATGAACACAATGAAATCAAAAACAGATAATCACGTGCCGGAGCGCTTCAAAGCTATTTTAGAGCATTTGCCCTATGCGCCCCCTTTCCTTTTTGTGGATCGCCTGCTTCATGTGGATGAATATGGAGCCGAAGGAAGTTTTACCTTTTGTGACGAGCTTGATTTTTATCGTGGGCATTTTAAAAACCAGCCTGTGACGCCCGGAGTTATTTTAACGGAATGTTGTGCGCAAATAGGATTGATATGCTTAGGTTTATATATCATTACAAAATCTAATACTTTAAGTGATATAACTCAGGTTACAGTCGCGCTGAGTAGCGCGGAAATGGAATTTTTAAAACCGGTGTATCCCGGAGAAACGGTTATGGTGAAGTCCACCATGATCTATTTCCGATTTCAAAAATTAAAATGCAAGGTGAAAATGCACAACGAAAAGGGAGTCTTGGTGTGCCAAGGAACCCTTTCGGGCATGATAATATCCAATGGCAATGCAGCATAGAGTGGTCATCACCGGACTTGGTGTGTGCGCTCCCAATGGAGTGGGACTGGAAAATTTCATCCGCACCTTAAAATTCGGGGAAAGTGGCATCACCTTTCATCAAGAGTTACAGGATTTAAATTTCGCCTGCCAAATTGCCGGGCAGCCCGAACTTCCCCCTGAATATTTGGAATCTTATTTTACACCTTTGCAATTACGCGACTTACGGTCAACGGGCATCATGTATGGGGTAATCGCGGGCACGGATGCCTGGGCAGATGCAGGATTGGACAAAACCGCCAAAAACGGGCCGGATTGGGACAGCGGAATTATTTTTGGGGCAGGGACTTTGGGTGTGGCCACTTTTCGGGATTCTATTTATAAGATCGACGCCGGAAATACCCGCCGTTTAGGAAGCACAACGGTACAACAGACCATGGCTAGCGGCATTAGTGCCTATTTGAGTGGTATTTTAGGATGTGGCAATCAGGTTACTTCCAATTCGTCGGCCTGTGCTACGGGCACGGAGGCTGTTTTAATGGGGTATGAGCGGATACGATATGGACAAGCCAAACGGATGCTAACCGGCAGTTGCAGCGATAGTGGCCCCTATGTTTGGAGTGCCTTTGATGCCTTGCGCATTTTACCCAACCAATACAACGAAAATCCAACCCAAGCGAGCAGGCCTATGAGTGCCACTGCAGCGGGATTTGTGCCCGGGAGCGGGGCAGGAGCCTTGTTGCTGGAATCGTTGGATAGTGCCCTGGAACGAGGCGCATCTATCTATGCCGAGATTTTGGGCGGTGCGGTGAACAGTGGCGGACAAAGGGGCGATGGAAGTATGACGGCTCCCAACAGTAAGGCGGTACAGCAATGTATCGTACAGGCAGTAGCCAATGCAGGCCTAAAAAAATCGGATATAGACACCATCAATGGACATTTAACAGCCACGACTAAAGATCCGTTGGAAATCCAAAATTGGAGCGAGGCCTTGGAGGCCAGCCGATCAAATTTTCCATTTATCAATTCATTCAAAGGAAATTTTGGGCATTGTTTGGCTGCTTCGGGTAGTATAGAATGTGTGGCAACCATACTGCAATTTAAAGAAGAAATTTGTTTTGGGAATCCAAATAGTGCAGACCTGCATCCCGATATTTCAAAATGGGTAGATCCGTCTAAAATTCCGCAACAATCCTTTAAATATCAGCCAAAAATTATAGCCAAAGCCAGTTTTGGTTTTGGAGATGTTAATGCATGTATTATTTTTAAGGCCTATAAAGATTGAATTGCATTATGGAGAAAGAAGAAAGGTACCAAAAGTTAAGAGAAATCGTAAAGCGTTATCTTCCCGAAGATGTATCGGTAGATTTAATAACCCCACAAAGCCACCTTATCAATGAATTGAATATCAATTCCGCAAATTTAGTGGATATTGTTCTCGATTTAGAGGATACCTTTGATATCCTTTTGGAAAACGAGGACATGAACCAAATGCAAACCGTTTCGGACGCACTCCGTATTATTGAGGATAAAATTACCGCCAAAACAAATCCTTAAAAAAATTACGTGTTCAAATTAGGGTAAAGGCAATTCTTCCTCTTTAGTGGGAATGGCCAGGGAAGCTACAATGCCAGCCACCAAAGACACCGAAATTACGGTTAGCGATATCCATTCTGGAAGGTCTATATTGTGGGAGAACAACATTTTAAGACCCACAAATGCCAAAATGATCACTAAACTGTAGTTGATAAACCTGAATTTTGCCATCATTCGCGACACCAAAAAATACATGGAACGCAAGCCCAGAATAGCCAGGATATTGGAGCTGAAAGCAATAAAGGGATCGGAGGTAATTGCCAGGATCGCAGGGATACTGTCCAATGCAAATAGGATATCGGTAAGTTCTATCACGATCAGGGCCACAAAAAGCGGGGTAGCTGCATTAAGGCCCATTCGTTTTACAAAAAAATCATGCCCATGAATCGTTGTTGTAATGGGATATACCTTTTTCAATTGTTTAAAAACAAATGAGTTCTTAGGATTAAAGTGCGGGCCATCGGATTTTAGCATTTTAAAGGCGGTGTACAATAAGAACACGCCAAAGACATAAATGATCCAGTCGAATTTGGTGATGAGCGCCACGCCAAAGACAATCATCAATGCCCTAAAAATAATGGCGCCCATAATGCCCCAAAACAATACCCTATGCTGGTAAATAGGTGGAATTTTAAACGCCGAGAAGATCACCGCAATCACAAACACGTTGTCAACGCTTAGGGATAATTCTATAAGGTAGCCCGTAATGTATTTTAAAGCGGCGGTTTTAGGGGTCAAAGAAGTGGGGTTATCAATAAGTCCTTCAGCGTAAAGCCAATAAACAATACCACTAAAGGCCATGGCGATGGTTACCCAAATTGCCGTCCATATTCCGGCCTCTTTACTCTTAATGACATGTTCGTTTTTGTGGAACACCCCAAGATCGAGTGCCAAGAATAATAGCACAGCTATGATAAAAGAACCCCAGACAAACATAGATGTTGATTTTAAGCCGCAAAGGTAGGCATCATTTCACTATTGGGTTAGATGAAGCACCATAAAAAATTATTTTAATGGTTCCAAATCCCCTTAACCCACGTTGAACACCCTCCGTACGGGTATTTTGTTATCTTCCCGTTTCTTTATAATGGAAACATTAAAATCCTAGCCGTACAACATGGCCGTGCCAATAAATTGTCTATTCTTTTGGACAAAAACCAAGGCCCGGGCTCCAGAAATGTCCTTTATTCTGTCAGCCAATTTAGTGCCTCTTGTGTTATTCCGTTATACCAATCTACTTCGTTGTCTGTAGAGTTTGATAATTCATTTGAACGTTCAAAAAATCTTTGTACGTGTCTTGGTTCAGGAACATAATTTGCGTTGTAGGAGTCCTCAACCATTTTTCTGAAAACATTTAATGGTAATGGTACAATGGTAGAAGTTCCACCGTAAAATTGAATATTCATTTTATGCAATGCGTAAAAATGTGCTTTGCAAGAGTCGTTTATGTTCGGAGCAATGAATAAGCAGTAAGCAGGTTTTTCTGTTTCTCTTTTGAATTTTGCAAGGTGTCTTGTTACAGGTTCTCCCTCTGTTTCATATTGTTTTTGTCCGCTTTGCATTGTTACTTCTACTGTTAAGCCGAAGTCGTCATAATCACAAACAATGTCAGCCATATTGCCTTGTGCTGTTGACATTGGATCGCCAAAATCATCAAATTTCAGGTTCGCTTTAATGTTTCCACCGTCCAACATTGTCATTGCACGCCAAGTATTCCACTCTAACATTAAAGGCGTGTCGTAAAGAGATTTTGCAATTATCTGGTCAAATGTTGAACTTATTTCCTCAAATTGTCGATAATCTTTTATTGCAGTTACTTGTTCTGTAATTATCCGTTCTTTTCTTATCTCTAGTTCGTCTGCAAAAATATTTTTAAGTTCAAGTAAAGTTGTGCTTGCTGATATTTGAATTTGTGGAAACTCTGTTCTAATTCTTTGTTCAAGTAATTCTCTATTATCTGTAAATAATGTTGGCAACTGTGGATTTCCAAGGTATGCAACATATTGTCTTTCATTATCAATAAAGCAAGGTTCTCTATCTGTATTTTGTAAGAAGTAATCAACCTCTTGAATTTTTTCTGGCACAATAGAAATTGATTTTCCAAGTTGCGAAATGTTCACAAGTGCTGTTGCCCTTAAATAGCGAACACAAGCATCAGCATAATCTCGCATATTGCTTGATTTTGTTTTCAAAAACTTTTCAATTGAACCATCATTTGTTTGTCGAGTTCGAGTGTTGCCTGAAGATATATCTGAGCTATAAATTTCCCTTAGTACTCTATCTAAATACTCTGCTCGAAATCTTTTATAATTTCCTTCATTTTGTGCTTTTGCTATTCTGAATTGATTAATCTTTTCAACTATTGTTTCAAATTTTCTGAAATCAACTAATTGCAAACCGAAAATCATTAACTCATCAAATTTCAATGAGCCAAAGTGTCTAACTAGACGGAACAATTCAAGATATGGTTTCACCCAAAATTCAGCTGAATTTTCAGAGGGCTTGTGATATGGCGAAGGTACTTGAAACTTTAGCAACTGACGTAAAAATATTTCCTCTTTTCGTCTTGAGTTTACTAATTCTTCTCCTGCTGGAGTTAGTTGAATTGTTGGAGATAGAATTACAAAACCAAGAGCTTTTGGAGCTCGGTTAATTCTGTCTCTTGCACTAAATGCTGGATCATTTGCACCTTCGCCATTAAAAAAGTTTTCCTCTTTTAATAACTGCATAAAGGCTCTTTGTGTTTCTGTATTCCATTGTTGTCCTGAGAAATGGGTGTTTAATAACCCAATTTCAGGAATCATTTTGGCTGGTGTTCTTGGGGAAGTGGTAACGAAAATTACTTTGCTGTCTATTCTTGCCATAATATTTTATAGTGCTAATTCTTTTTCAAATTCTAATTGTGGGAAATGTTTTTTAGCAACGTTACCGTAATTTGAAATTAAGATATGACTTGCTTCTGATTTAAATCTATTTCTAATATTCACTGCATAAGATTTTCCGTATTCGTCAACAATCATTTCGCCATATAATTTTTCAGTTAATGGCGTTCTACCAATAACCATAAGTGCTTTACATTTAAGCTGTTTATACTGATTGGCTAACTCAATGTGATTTCTTTCATTA
>JBGTBA010000019.1:0-19215 GCA_041749595.1 Flavobacteriaceae bacterium
TCCGCTTTACCTCTCCTTTGGAGAGGTCTGAACTGCCTTTTTGCAGTTCCGGGTGAGGTAAAATACAAAATTTCGGTTTTTGGCCCTAAGGCCAAAATGAAACTGGCTAAATACCCCTATGGCTTGCCTCGGGGATAGTCAGTTTCAAGAAATTTTTTATTTGTAGATAAAGTGGCATGCCAAAAAAAGAAACCGCCTCAACGGTAATTTTTGAGGTGGTTTTTCTATTTTTGTTTAAAACAGCTATGCATCCTTTATGATCCATACTTTTTCCAAAAAAATCCCTGCCATCCATATAAATTAAGGATCCACCTTAAAATGGTCTATGTTTGCAAATTTGGCGCAACATATCCCATCCTATGTTCTTTTAATAGTGGTCTTATTGCGCATAGGGTACGGGGTTTACTTTACCCCTTAGGTTTCCCCAGAATGCAAGGCTGCAAACAACGCTTTGTAATACCAACAATTCATAATTTAAGCACAAAGTTTGCCCTATCAAATGAAAAATCCTTATACAGAACAATGGTGGTAACGGCTTTGTTCAAAACCTTCTTAAGCGCATCGTAATCATTGGGTTTTATAATGTAAATGTTGGCTCCACTGTGGAAAGCTTCCTCAATATCCTTATCGGCCTTTGAGGTAGAATAAATGGCAATTGAAATTTCACTGAACTTTTTGTTGCTTCGTATTTCTTTGAGACACTCCATTCCATTTTTACGCGGCATGTTAAGGTCCAGAAAAATAAGTTGGGGCAAATATGCCCCATCCTTGTTAAGGTAGTCCAATAATTGGATCCCATTATTTACCGTATTCACTACGGTTTTTATTTTCAACTCGTCAAACACTTCAATGAAAAGAAACCTATCCATCTCGTCGTCGTCGGCTAGTAGAACATGTACCGTTGGGGATTCCATTTACGTTTGTTTTTTAGTTGGTTGGGATATAGATATCAAAGGTTGCTCCTTTGCTTATTTCGCTTTTTGCCGTTATGATGCCGTTGTGGTTATTTACGATCTTTTTTACAATGGCCAGGCCAATTCCCGTGCCCGAATATTCTTCCTTCCCATGAAGTTTTTGGAATACCTCAAAAATACGTTCACTATATTCTTGCTCAAAGCCAATGCCATTATCGGAAAACGAAATATGGCAGTATTTTGTATTGGGCAATAGCCCGCCAATCTTGGATCCATCACTTTCAAACTCCACTGCTTTGATACGGATATGCGGCGGGACATCGCGCTTTGAGAATTTGAGTGAGTTAACGATAAGGTTGTACATAAGCTGGTGAAACTGAAAAACAACCACATTTAATTTACAGGATGCTTGTACTTCAATTTTGGCCTGCTTTTGCAGGATCTCTTCTCCTAACAACGTTTGCCTTATTTCTTTTATGATAGTGTTAATATCCACGGTTTCAAACTTTCGCTCCGATTTGGTCAAGCGGGAAAAGGCGAACAAATCCTTTATTAGTATTTGCATGTTGGCAACAGAGTCCCGTATGTGCTTAAAATATATTTTGCTTTTATCGGTAAGGTTCTGGCCTTCTTTTTCAAGTATCCTACCGGTAAAGATATGTATCTTTCTAAGGGGCTCTTGCAAATCGTGACTGGATACATAGGCAAACGCTTCCAACTCCAGGTTTGTCCGTATAAGTTCTGCATTGCTGCCCAAAAGTTCTTCGTTGGCATCCTGCAATTCGCCTGTGCGCAGTGCCACAAGTTCTTCCAGATTTTTAGAGCGCATCTTATACTTGAATAAGTTACTGTTTCTAGTGGCTATCTGGTCACTGATATCAGAGGTGACACCGATCCACATTTTAATGTTTCCGGCCTCGTCCTTTATCGGGGTGGCCCGGTTAAGATGCCAAACAGGGTCGCCGTCTTTATTGATAAACCTTATTTCCATTTTCATATCAGCCCCATCATTTGACGCTTTTTGAAAACGTTCCTGAAATTCCGCCAAGTCTTCGGGATGTATTATTTTATAGTACCCTAAATCCTTTATAGCATCAAAATCCATCCCGGTAAATTCCAGCCATTCTTTATTAAAATAAAGGGCATTGCCATCCTCATCGGCATTGCTGATCTTTGCCGGCATTAAGTCCGCCATCGTGCGAAAATGAGACTCGCTCTCCCGTAATTTTTTGTGTAACAGCACCTGTGCGCTTACTTCGTTCGCAATGATGGCCACCCCATCTATTTCTCCGTTTTTATCCCGTTGGGCATGGTACACAAAGGTGTAGAACATTTGTTCCGGTTTTCCATGCCGCACCAAGGTAACCGGCATTTCATGTGCATAAAACGTCTCACCTGTGGTAAAAACGTTCATTAAAATTTTATCGAACCCCTGTGCCACTGCTTCAGGGGCCACGTCAAAGAAATATTTTCCTATGATGTCTTTTCCCTTGCCCCATGAATCCATAATTGCATCGTTGGCTATTTCGATAACCATGTTTTTTCCCTTGAAAATAGCGATTAGGGATGGGGAGCTATAAATCATGTTATGGTATCGCAGTTCGGTCTCCTCCGCCTTTTTTCGGGACAGCACTTGTTCGGTCACTTCGTTGGCAACTACTATTATTTCTATTATCTCCCCACTATCATTAAATAAGGGGTGAAAAACAAAATTGTAAAAACCTTGAACCCCTTTCATGTCTTTAATGATATGGACCTCCATCTCCGAGCCATTCATCGGTAGGCCGGTTTCAACTACTGCATCAAGAAGCTCCTGAAATCCCTGGGTTTTAAGTTCGGGCAGGGATTCAAATAGGGGTTTACCGATAAAATCCCTTTCCTTCCCCATTATATTTAAATAGGCCGTATTGGCCACTTCTACCCTGTAATTCCCGACTTTTAAGACCATAATGGCCACCGGGGCCTGTAGCAAAAGGTTTTTGAAACTTTCTAATAGTTCCTTTTCCTTTTGTTGCAATTTCAGTTTTTCGGTAACATCTACCATAACCAGCAAGAGCAGCTTATCTTCTGTTTTGTTTCCGATGATCTCTCTTGCATTCAAGAGCAATGTCCGTTTTCCTATTCTCGTAAAATCCTGGTCAACCTCAAAGTTTTCAAATTTTGATTTATTGGGCAACACATCTTCCAGCAATTCTCGCAATGCAGGCATATTCCATTGTTTGTTTTCTAAACCAAAGAAGGGCATACCCTCTACTTCCTGTTTATCGGCAACTTTAAAAAATTCAAGAAATGCATTGTTGACCGATCTTACCCTAAATTTTTTATCCAATACAAGAAGGGGTTCATGAATTGTGGCCACGATGGCCTCTGCATAATCCGTGGCTTTCTGGAGTTGTTCGTTTAAACAAATCGTCTCTTGGTTCACCACCATAAGCTCTTCATTGGTGCTTAGGAGTTCTTCCTTACTGGTCTCTATTTCCTCGTATAGGCTCTGCATCTCTTCATTGCTGCTTTTCAGCTCCTGGTTCACATCATCCTGATCCTCGGTAATAGTGCGCATGTCTTCGCGCAACCGCATGAGTTCCTGATTCAATAGTTCAATTTGAAGGTCTTTCCTGTCTTTCTTTATTTTTTTTACTCCAGCAGCTTGCGGTTGGCCATTTTCAATGAGTGCCAAGGATGGTTTTTCAATTGATGTGGATTTCTCCTGAAAAACGATCAGGTAATGGGGCTCTAGGATATTGGGCAGTGGAACAACCTCAATATCAACCCCTTCAAAACTGTTGTGGGTGCCCTCCGAAGCATTGCCATACAAGGGGATATTCTGCCTTACAATCGCTCTTTTTTCTTTTTTTACCTTGTGCACCATACCGCGCAACTCAGAGGCCAGGCCCTGATTTACCATTTTCAGTACATTGAGGCTGGCTTTTCCGGGTGCCGGTGCCAAGTATTTACCGGTATTTCCCCTAAAGTGTATAATGTCCATGGCCTCATCGATCACCACACTTGCCGGTGTAAATCTATTGAGCATGATATCATTGGCTATTTTAAGAAAATCAGATCCCATGGAGTGCCTGTTTGCCCACTCGTTTATAAGGCTACCCGTCTTTTCAGGGGCATGGGCCCTGCCGGGCACAAAACGACTTGTGCCCTCTTTTCTCATAAATATCTTTTCGTTTTTTTTATACGAAGTGAAAAGAGAAGGAACCAGACTGATGGTTTCCGACTTTCCCAGCAATAAATGGCCCACCGGATTTAATGCGTAATGAAAAGCCACCAGTGCCTTTTTTTGGAGATAGGGCTTCATATAGATAAGCACATTGCGACAGCTTAAGAAGTCCATTCTTCCAAAAGGCGGGTCATTTAGAAAATCGTGAATGGCAAATACACAGATATCCCTAATGGCCTTTATTACCGTATAGCCATTTTTACCCTTTGTAAAATAGCGCTTAAGTTGCTTTGGGGCCAATTCCTTTACATCGTTTTCGGAATAGATACCGGCCCTAGCTTTTGCAATTGCAGGTTCATTGATATCCGTGCCAAAAATTTGGATTTTAGTAAACGTATCCATTGTTTGCTTTCCCCCCAATAGGTCATAGAAGATGGAAGCCATGGAATATACTTCTTCCCCGGTACTGCACCCTGCTATCCAAATACGTATGTGCTCTCCGGCACCTTTACTCTTAATAATGTCTGGAAAAATAGTGTTTTGCAAGCTATCAAACACTTTGGGGTCCCTAAAAAATGAGGTTACCGGTATTAATAGATCCAGGTATAAAAGGTTTCGCTCCGTTTTGCTCTCACTTATATATTTCAGGTACAGTATAGGTGCCTCAATTTTGTTTATGCCCATCCTTCTACGTATTCTCCGGTGTGTGGTAGTCTGCTTATAATAGGTAAAATCCGTTCCTTTGAAACTACAGAGCAAGGTAAGGATCTGTTTAAAAACGGTTTCGTCTTTCAGTTCCGTATCTTGGTCATTGATGTCCTTGGTCATTTGGGTAACTTCCAAAAGTTTTTGGGGAATCTTGTCGGGTGCCATCACAAAATCCACGACACCGGCACTCACTGCATTTTTTGGCATGTCAGCATAGGTAGCAGAAAATTCGTCCTGGGCAAAGGTGATACCGCCGCAATCCTTAATTGCTTTGAGCCCAAGGACGCCATCTGATGCCGTTCCGGATAATACCACACCGATGGAATGCGACTGATGTACCGCTGCCAATGAACTGAAAAATAAATCAATGGTCGTATTTTTTTTGTTTTTGCCTTTGCTTGAACGGGGGGTCAACTCCAGTGCCCCATTGTTGGCAATCAATATTTTATTGGTAGGGATAACGTAGATATGGTTGGGTGCCACTTTTATCTTATCCGTTATTTCCAAAATAGGTATTTTGGTAACTTTTTGTAATATATCAATCAAAAGACTTTCATGGTTTGGATCTAAATGCTGTACCAAAACAAAGGCCATTCCGGAATCTTCGGGAATGGCTTTCAGCAGTTTTTTGAATGCCTCCAAACCTCCGGCAGAAGCACCCAACCCGACCACGGGAAAGGTGTTCTTGGATTTAAGGAGAGTTCCGGGATGATCTTCTGTAAGCTGCTCGGATTTCATTGATGCTAAGTTTTTAATGACCAGTAATTACAAAACCCTCTTTATTTGGTAATTTAATGGTTTTATTTGCCATTAGGACCACTATTTTATAGATGGCCCTTTTAAGTTCCATAAAGTCCGACGGTTTGTTTATAAAATAATGTGCCGTATCCCTAAATATGTTCCTAATTTTATCTTCTACGGTATTTGTAGAGAAAATAACGACCGGTAAATCCTGTAACTCCGTATTGCGCTTTATTTCTCCCAATGCGGCAAAACCGTTTTTTAACGGCATATTCAAGTCAAGGAAAAGCACGTCAGGAAGTTTTTTTATGTCATCCCTAAGAAATTCAAGCAGCCCGCTCACCATTAAAAACCGTGGTAAGTTTTGCCTTTACGGGTAATTCTTCCAATGCTTCTTTAAATAAAAGCCTATCAATGAGGTCATCTTCGGCAAGAACAATATGTAAGTTGGCCTCGATGGGGATAAATAAATCATCTACATTCATGGTAAAGTTATTAAAAATTAAGCGGTTCGGCAATCAAAAATCTGTTTAAATAGCCCATGTTGCCCATTTACATTATATGGTATTTTTTTAAATAAATAATTCCCCAATGCTTGCACAGGGGATTATCGGCTTCAAAAATTTTTTACCAATCCGGAACAGGCATTAGGTTTTCTAATGCCTGTTCCGGGTTTAATTGATTTTATTCTTTCTTAGGGTTTATTTTTCCTGTCATGTCCATGTGCTCACCTTCTTTGAGCGTCATTTTTGTCCCGTCTTTTTTCGTGTAGGTTCCGTCGCCCATCACTTTGGTGCCATTGTCCATGGTCATGGTATGGTCTAACACGGTTGTTTTGGAACCCTTTACCATCCACATTTTGCCGTCTTTCATCATTACCCCGTCCTGGTGATTTTTATCGCTGCCTTCAAGTGCTTTGCTGCTTTTGTGCATATCATGGTGCTTAGGGTTCATGCTGTCCTTGGTTTTGTCCGTCCCCGTCCTATTCATTTTATGGGTTGTAGAGTCTGTTTGGGCATAAGCACCGGCCATCATTATAATTCCTACGATTGTAAAAAGTGTTTTTTTCATCTTGTTTTTTATTTAATTGTTCTTTTTTTTTTGACCCTTATGGTCTTTCAATTTATGCGTATTGGATTGTGCAAAAAGCAACTAGCTACATTGTCCTAAAAGCAGCCAGATGACCACAAAAACCACAACGGTGCCCAGGCACCCACCTCCTAGTTTTTTTGCCCCGTACCCCGCTATCAGGCCTTTGAATATAGTGTTCATACTACGGTATCTTTAGGCATCTATTTTTTGGTGTCCCCGTTTATTTCACCCAGAATGCCTTTCCCCTTTTTTTGGCCGGAGTTTTTACCCATTTGGTCTTTTTTTTGCTCCTTGCCACTGGTTTCACCTTTGTTGGTATTGGATTGCTTTGGCTCTAATTTTCCTTTAGCCATTTCTTGTTTTGTCCTTGTCTTGCCCTCATAATTTTTATTTTTGTCCATCCTCCTATATTTTATGCTGTAACAGAATTATCACACCTCAAAATTAGGCGCATATTCTATGGTACGCCTTATACAATTTTAAATAAACCTTGTATGATTATGGTCTTTTATGTAAGCGTTTTAGGGTATGAACAAGAGATTTCCCTATTTTGTCCCCCCCCTCAAAAGTGTATTTTTTGATGTGTGTTTTAGGTTCCAATAAAGCATGTAGAAGTGTTCACGAGTTGGTTTATTGGCGATGATTTGTGCCCTTTTTCCCTTTACTTTGCATTGTTTAGAAGGACATAATCCGAAAAATAACCTTTGGAATCCGTTAATTTTTCCTGAATGGCAAATTGACTTTTAGATATAATCTGTTCAATGATAACGTCATTGTATTTCCTGGAAATCTCGGTCCATATCCGTTCGCCTTCGGTAAAGTGATAGGTTTTGTCCAATTTCTCAATAAAAACATCGTGGCGCTCCATACTCACCAAGTAACTTTTTATAATACCTTCGGTTTCTTCATAGGTTGCCATGTGCTTGAATTTAGCTGTATCGAAATTCCCTCCCAACTCCCGATTGATACGGGTGAGCAGGTTTAGGTTAAAATTGCTTGTAACCCCTTGACTATCATCATAGGCGGGAAGTACAATTTCCTTTCTTTTTATTAAATCAACCCCTAAAAGGAGCACATCATTGGGGCTTAACCTTTCCGATAATTTCGCCAAAAAATCGGTAGCCCTGCCATCATTCAAATTTCCCAGATTGGAACCAAGGAAAAGAACCACTTTTTTGCTCTTGGTGCTTTTTAGGGATTGCAACACCTCAAAATAATCGCCTTGTTGTGTTTTCGAGGAAAGGTCAGGTAGTTCTACTTTCAACAAAACGTCCAGATCATCCAAGGCATCCTGCGAAATATCTATGGGTAAATACTTAAATCGAAAATTATTATTGGTAAGATATTTTAGCAGCTCAAGGGTTTTAGTACCGTCGCCCGCACCAAGTTCAATTACCTCAAAATGATCTTCTTTCCGAATGTTCAATGCATCAACAATGTTTGGGGTCTGCGTGCTGAAAATTTCAAATTCCGCATTGAAAAGATAGTACTCGGGAAGGTGCATTATCCTCACAAACAATTCATTCCCTATTTTATCATAAAAATATTTGGATGGAAGGGTTTTGTTTGGTTTACTTAAACCGCTATCCACGTCGGTACTGAATTGATCCATAGTTATTTTGCTAATCTTATTCCGTTGAATTGCCATCTGAGTTCCGGTTGAAAAAAATTGCGGTAGGTTTTTCTGGCATGGCCGGGCGGAGTTGCCAGGGATGCCCCACGCAAGACCATTTGATTGACCATAAATTTACCATTGTACTCGCCCAAGGCACCTTCCCCAATTTTGAATCCGGGATACGGCAAATAAGCGGATCCCGTCCATTCCCATCGTTTTCCCCATTGCAACTGGTCGGCTGCAACTTCCCATTCAAATTCCGTGGGCAACCTGAAGCCCTTCCAATTGGCGTACGCATACGCCTCATAAAAGCTGATATGGGTTACCGGCTGGTGGGGGTTTAATTTATGGAGTCCGGACAAGGTATATTCATGCCATTCAGAATCTATTTTATACCAATACAAAGGAGAACGAATACCATTTTTGTTGATCCATTCCCACCCTTGCGAATGCCAATATTTAAAATTTTCGTAACCGCCCGCATCTATAAACGAGGCATAATCATCATTATATACCAGTGCTGTCGCAATTTCAAACGAAGGAATAAATACCTGATGTCTGTTCAATTCATTGTCGAAACAGAAACCTTGCCCGTGAAACCCTATTTCATACACCCCTTCTACAACTTCGATCCATTTTTGATCTTTTTTGGGGGGCACTATCTCCACGCTTTCCTTGGAATAGGCCGGAAAAAGTGGGTTATGGCCCAAAATGTACTTTATATCTGTCAACAGCAACTCCTGATGTTGCTGCTCATGATGGCATCCTAAAACAATAATGGCCTTGGCCTTTTCTGATGGATTATCATGAATAAATGTATTCATGGCTGTGTCCACGTGTTTTCTGTAGGCATACACATCCCTCACGGAAGGGCGGCTAAGATTGCCACGATCGGTGCGGATAACACGGGCTCCCAAGCTCTCATAATAACTATTGAACACAAAATTGTATTGGGCATCAAAAACTTGATATGCTTTACAAAAAGGAAGTAATACCATGTTTTCAAAAAACCAGGTGGTATGTCCCAAATGCCATTTGGGCGGACTCACAAATTCCACCGGTTGCACTACATAATCTTCTGTTATTAGGGGCGCGCAAAGGGCTTCACTTGCGGAACGGGTGGCCAAATAGCTTTTCAAAAGTTTGTTTTCAGCAAGCGTACTACTCATTGTTCAATTTTTACGCCTTTCCAAAAAGCTACGTGATTTTTTATCTTTTCGGCATCTTTTTTGGGTTCAGGATAATACCAGGCTGCATCATTATTCTCTTTTCCATTTACTTCAAGGTTGTAATAATGTGCCTCTCCTTTCCACGGACAGGTAGAGGTAGTTTTGGAGGGCTCAAAAAAGGCAGGCTTTATGGCTTCTTGAGGAAAATAATGGTTATTTTCAATGACTATAGTGGTATCGCTTTCAGCAATTACTTCGTTATTCCAAATCGCTTTCATATGTATTTTATTTAATAGTTTCTAACATGGTAGGTATAAGTTCTGCCACCGTGGGATGTGGCACCACACTATCCCGAATAACCGTATAGGGCTGTTGGGCATACATGATGTTGATAAAGCCGCTAATGATCTCATCCCCACCTACTCCCAAAACACAGGCTCCAAGGATTTTATTTGTTTGGGCATCGATTACGGCCGACATAAAACCATGGGTTTCCCCTTTTTCTTTAGCCCTGGCAATTTTGCTCATGGGTCTCTGCGCTGTTTTTATCTGATGACCTTTTTCTTTAGCCTCTCGAACGGTCATCCCCACCCTACCTAAAGGTGGATCAATGAACAGACCATAGGTCGTAATGCGATCGGATACCTTTCTGTCTTTTCCATCAAACCAGTTTTCGGCTATTATCTCATAGTCATTATAGGCCGTATGGGTAAAAGCACCTTTCCCATTGCAATCACCAAGGGCATAAATGCCTTTAACCGATGTTTCCAAATAATCATTCACATCGATATATCCTTTTTTATTGGCTTTTAGATTTGTTTTTTCAAGGTTGAGCAGGTCGGTGTTGGGTTTTCTGCCTACAGCAAGCAACAAATGTGACCCCGAAATTTTGGAAACCTTACCATCAGTGTCCACTGTAAGCTCAATACCATCAGCAGTATTTTGAGCTATGGTTACCGTTGAGTTCATTTTAAAATGAATACCTTCTTCGGTCAAAAATTCCAGAATGGCACTACTCACTTCTTCATCTTCCCTGTGAATTAAGCGATCACCTTGCTCAATAATGGTTACTTTACTGCCAAAACGTTTGAACATTTGCCCAAATTCCAACCCTATATAACTGCCTCCCAAAATGATTAAATGGGTAGGAACAGCTTCCAGTTTTAGAATGCTTTTATTGGTAAGGTAGTGGACATCTGCAAACATTTCTGGAATGACAGCCCTTGCACCTACGTTAATGTAAATATGTTCGGCCGTCAATATAGCGCCATTTACCGCTACTGTTTTTTCATTCACAAATTTTCCTGCGCCTTCAAATAAATGCAGGTTTTCGTTATTTTTAATGGCTTGCATCAACCCATCCACAGAAGTTTTGATCAGGGCATCCTTCCGCGCCTTTATTTTTTTTAGCACGGCCTTTGCGCCTGGCGGAATGGCAATGCCCATTTCGTCCCCATGCTGGGCATCCCACATTCTGCGTGCACTGGCCACATAGGCTTTGGTGGGTGTACAACCCACATTTAAACAAGTGCCGCCCACATGTTCTTTTTCAATTATGGCAACTTTCATTCCTTCACCGGCCAGTTTAAAGGCAAGTGGTGTACCGGCCTGTCCCGAACCTATGATAATGGCATCAAAATTTTTCATATTCTCTATTTTTTATGATATCCGTATTTAATCGAAATAAGCTTTCAGCTCCTTCTTAAGATTTTCCCATTGTTTCCTATCCCCGGAAATGATCTGACCTACTTCCTTCATCTTAGAAGTTCCAAAGCCCATCACTTCTTTCCAGCCAATATGCGGCGGTAGTGCTAAAGCCCCGCTAGACACTACGGCATCTATAATAAACGGTTTTTTACTGTGTTTTGCAAGGATAATGGCCTTTTCAATCTCCGATGCATGGGTGACCCGAATGCCATCTCCTCCACAGAGTTTAGCGTATTCCGAAAAATTGACATTGCTTTGGTGCAATGCATCCAGACTAGGTGCCAAACCTACTTGCTCCATTTCCAGTTTCACAAAGCTGAGTTCGGAATTGTTAAAGATAAGTACTTTAAGAGGCAGTCCGTATTTTACTGCAGTAATAAAGTCTTGCATGGCCATATTAAACGCACCGTCGCCGGAAAGCACCCAAACTTCTTTTCCGGGATTCGCAAACTGTACCCCAATGGCTGAGGGAAGTCCGACAGCCATGGAACCATGATTGAAGGATCCTACAATCTTTCGGTTAGAATGAAAAGAAATGTGGTGGGCTGCCCAAATGGCCGATGTTCCTGTTTCAATGGCAAAAATAGCATCGTTTGCGGCATGGCTATTGACCATATCCGCAAAAATCTGGGGATGTAACGGCTCATTGTCCCTCGTTACCGAAGCTGCCTCCTTCATGTTTTTTTTCCACTTCCGAAAATTTTCGGTGAGTTTCAGTAAAAACGTATCCTCCGGGTTTGGATTTATCTTGGTGAGCATCTGTTGAATAAAAGTTGTGATATCCCCATGAACGCCTATATCTACAGCGGTTCGGTTGCCAATGTTTTCCTCTCGAATATCGACTTGAATGGTCTTTGTTTTATGTGGCAGATAGTCGATATAAGGAAAATCGGTGGCCAGCATTAGGAGCAGGTCGCAGTTCATAACGGCGTTATACCCTGACGGATTTCCGATAAGGCCCGTGAGCCCTACTACGTTCTCCGTGTCTTGGTCAAAAACATCGGAAGCCCGAAAGGTGGCAACGATAGGGGCATTTAGCCTTCTGGAAAGTTGCACTACGTCGGCTTTGGCCATACGGCATCCTTTCCCCGCTAAAATGGCGATTTTATTAGCACTGTTGATAGCCGCTGCCGCTGCGTTGATTGATTTTTCACCGGGCACCAAAACGGCATCCGATCGAAAAATCGGGTGAACGAATTCTTCGCTCTGCGCATCCATTTCCGCAACATTCGCAGGAAGTTCAATACGGCAAACAGTTTGATGCGAAAGGGCTATTTTAATGGCCCTTTGAATGATCGTGGGCGCCTCTTCGGGTGTGCGGATTATGGCCTGATATTCGCACACATCGTCAAAGACCTTCTTTAAATCTACCTCCTGAAAATAATTGGTGCCCTGCTGACGCTGGGGTATTTGTCCGGTAATGGCGATGACGGGCGTTCTTTCTTTCTTGGCATTGTACAGACCATTGATCAAGTGCAGGGCACCTGGACCTACTGTGCCCGCACAGACTCCTAGCGTACCGCTAGTTTCGCTGTGGCCAAATGCAGCGAAAGAGGCATTGCCTTCATGTTTCATGCCAATCCAGTCCACATCATTTCGTTCTTCAATGGCCTTTACTAAAAAGTTCAGGGCATCGCCCGTAACACCGTATACCTTTTTTGCACCGGCGTTTACCAATATATCCAATAATTGTTCTGAAACGTTTCTACTCATAAATTTAGTTTTTATCTGTATTCAGGGTTTT
This sequence comes from Flavobacteriaceae bacterium, assembly GCA_041749595.1. Classification (GTDB taxonomy): domain Bacteria; phylum Bacteroidota; class Bacteroidia; order Flavobacteriales; family Flavobacteriaceae; genus Aurantibrevibacter. The sequence goes on from JBGTBA010000019.1 coordinate 12,860, forward strand.
CAAAATTCCATCGGCTTCCGTTGTCCCATTCTTTTCTAGAATTGCCGTAATCTGGATAACCACCAATTTCTTTGAGGATTTTGGCCAAATGCATTAAATTATAGGTCATGAACGTGCTATTTCGATTTGTAAAATCACTATCAAAACCCACAGGACGAATTAATTTTTTATCCTGCCATTCTGTATCTCCATAACTTGGTCCCGGACCAACTTCACCAATCCAGCCGCAATCTGCTTGTGGGGGAATGGAGTACCCTATATGTTGCAGGGCATAGAGCATACCCATGGCACAATGTTTTACACCGTCTTCATTGCCTGTAATAATGCAACCCCCTACTTTACCATAATACAGATATTGCCCTTTTTCATTCATCTCACCACTCATGCCATACAGGCGTTCAATACACTTTGAAGCTTGTGATGACCTTTCGCCCAACCAAATCGGTGTCCCGATGACCAGAATGTCAGCAGCACTTATTTTTCCAAAAAGTTCGGGCCATTCATCCTTATTCCAACCTTTCTTTGTCATGTCGGGATACACGCCAGAGGCCACATCATGATCCACAAAACGTATATTTTCTACGTGCACACCCTCTTTTTTCATGATATTGATCGAAACGTCCATTAAGCTTTGGGTGTGGCTTACTTCAGGGGATTTCTTAAGCGAGCAGTTGATAAAAACCGCTTTAAGGTCTGAGAAGTTTGTTTTTTCCATATTGGGTTTATTTAAAAGTATTGTATTTTATGAGCGGGTTTTAATATTAGGTTTTCTTATTGAACATGCTGAATTGTTTTCACAGGATTTACATAAAAGAGACCAAACGATTTATGTTCCATCACTTGCCTACCCGTATAATTGCATTACTTAGGAGGACACTGCTTTTTCTTTAAAAATCGGAGTTTCTATTGCAGAAAAGAATGCTACCTGTTGAAAATTTATTTGACCAAAGGGTCAATAGCCTACCTTTTAGCGGATTTTTTATGAATAAAATATGTTTTAGCTGTTTGAAGGATTTTTAAGGTTCCCTTTAACCATAAATGCTACCACAATTCCAAAAATAAGATGTCCCACAACACTACCAACGATCATTAATACCATACTTCCTTTGGGCACAGGCGGCTCCCCGAATACTGTACCCATAATTTGCATCATGATTTGGGCAACAATAAAAGTGGCAATACCAAATAGAAGCCCCTTTATCATGACACTATTTGTTTTGTGCAGCACGGGCAGAAAGAAAAATACGTACAAAAAAGCAAATATGATCCCAATCATGAAATGCATGATCCAACCTACGGCCAAAGAAAAGCCCAACATTTTGGATAGCTTTCCTGCAATATCCATTTCGGGCATACCCATTAGTGGGGACAACATCATAAAAATTGTCATTACGATTGTGGCAACGACACCACTAATAAACGATTGTTGAATTTTTACTTTCATTAATTTATATTTGCTTCGGCCTTCCCCGTACGGGAAGTCATTGAGATTGAAATTAATTTGGATGCCATTAGTGGGTCAATAGTCATAGATTTTAGTTTCATGGTTTTCAATTTAATGTTTAATGAAATTTTACCACGCAAAGCTGTTTCCTTTCAATAAGGAAATTGTTATACAATTATTTATAAGAATTACAATATTCTCGAAAATTAAAATTTAAGCCGTACGCTTTTTTTGTGCCAATTCTCCTTCAAATATGGGCTATTTTATTTTAGCCTATAAAGGCTAAACAGTATTCTAATCCACAAAAATTTTCACCCATTAAATGCCTACCTCAAAAAAATAATCCAATTTACGGCAAGGGTATGGGCAAACTCCAGATAAGTCTGCGTTTGGGTCTATCGCGCCATACCGTTGGGTCGCAATCTTATTGTCTATAGGTAAAAAACACTTTGTAATGGTATGGGGCTAATTTTTACGGCTAAAATGTAGTACCGAACACCATATAATTTATTGCCACGCCCTAAAAAAATTAATTTTTTAAGGACATCTTTATTAAAGTGCGCCCGAATTATATAAAAACAAAGAAAAATCACTAGCTTTCTATCCTTAAAAAATGAAACCGGTTAACCCTAATGTGCTAAACAAAAAATAATGAAAAACAGTGATTTAGAAAAGCTGATCAGTAACGTTTTCGAGGAATTGGGACAACTGATACCCTCATTTAAAACCAGTCCAGATGATTGGGGGATTTCGGACGGTAATGTGGCGGTCTGCATCATTACCGAAGAGGGCAAAATATTTGGAAAGTTATTTGGGAACGACAAAATACGGCAAAGGGGCTTCTTTAGAATAGCGTGGAACAAAGCCAGTCAGGTATGGATTACGGGCCATAAAACCGGGGACTATGAAAAAATAGTTTTTGGGGGCGGGGTAGATCCGGAAGTTTATTCGCCCATAGAACTTCCTGAGTTGATTGGCTGGGTAGGGGGCCAACCCGTTAAGATTGACGACGATACTACGTTGGCCATCGGTTTTAGCGGTTTTAGAGGGTTTAATGATATTGCTATTGTTAAAAAAGCCGTGGATATCGTACAACAAAAGAAGTAATTTTAAGGTTTATGCGTAAAATCCTAAAAATTACGATGGCCTTGTATTTGTTTTTTTCCATACGGTACTGCAAAGCCCCAATTTGGCAAGGCACATTTAAGGACGTGAATTTTACAAAAGGTGCCCAGATACTGCCAGGAAAATTACAGTGCGAGTATTATAATTTGGGAGGCGAAGGTATTGCCTACCACGATACGGACACTATAAATAAAGGTAGTGGTGGCCTCAATAAAGGAACTGACTATTTAAGCCGATTTAGATACAATGAAGGGGTTGATGTTTCCTTTACCAAATTTCATGATAGTATTGATAACTCGCGTTTTAATCTGGTAGCTCCAGAAGAGGGGCAACTCTATTTGGGATGGACAGAAGCCGGGGAATGGACAACCTATACGGTCAATGTACAAAAGACGGGGACTTATGAAATAGGCATCATGTACACTGCCAACCAAAACGGGCAGATTTCCATAAGCACGGATAAAGGCGCTACCTCTGGAACACTCAATATAAAATCTACCTTTCATCCGGAAGATTCCATAAATTGGCGCCAATGGCACCATTGGAACTATGATGGAACCATTGGGACAATACACCTGAAAGGTGGAGAACAAACCCTTACATTAACCACAGTGGCCATAGGCCAAATGAATTACGATTATATAAACTTTAAACTGAAAGCAACTAAAAATTAATGCGAAATGAAAAATCCATACATGGCAAATCCTGCCCGATATGACAAAATGCAATACAACCGCTGTGGCAAAAGCGGTTTGTTATTACCCTTGGTCTCTCTGGGGCTATGGCATAACTTTGGCGGCGTAGATGTGTACGAAAATAGTCGTGAGATGGTGTTGAGTGCCTTCGATTTGGGCATTACCCACTTTGATTTGGCCAATAATTATGGCCCCCCATACGGTTCCGCCGAGGAGAATTTCGGAAAAATACTAAAAAACGATCTTAACAGGTACCGCGATGAACTGATAATTACCTCAAAGGCAGGCTGGGATATGTGGCCCGGTCCTTATGGCGAGTTTGGCTCCCGAAAATATTTGATTGCAAGTTGCGATCAAAGCCTTAAGCGCATGGGATTGGAGTATGTGGATATATTTTACAGTCACCGCCCCGACCCGGATACGCCCATGGAAGAAACCATGATGGCATTGGATCAAATTGTCCGATCGGGAAAAGCCTTATATGCGGGGATATCATCGTACTCTCCGGAACAGTCCCAAGAGGCATTTGATATTTTAAAATCCCTGGGCACTCCTTGTTTGGTACACCAACCTTCTTACAGTATGTTTAACCGATGGGTAGAAGATGGGCTTTTAGATGTTTTAGGCAAAAATGGTGTAGGCTCAGTGATCTTTAGCCCTTTGTTCCAAGGAATATTGACGGACAAGTATTTGAAAGGTATTCCCGAAGATTCAAGGGCCGCAAAATTCAATACCTATTTAAAAACCTCGGACATTACCCCGGAAATGGTGGAAAAAGTACAAAAGCTCAATATCCTGGCACAAAGTAGAGGACAAAAAATGTCGCAAATGGCACTTGCATGGGCTTTAAGAGACAAAAGAGTAACCTCTGTCATTATAGGGGCCAGCAAGGTCTCTCAAATTGAAGACGCTGTGGCGACCCAGGAAAATCTAAATTTTAGTATAGAAGAGTTGGAAGCCATCGAGCAAATCCTTAATTCTTAAACCCAAAATGTTTTATAGGGTCTTTTGTAAACCTTTCGATGAAATATTTATGTTCGACTTGAGGCTTTGCAGCGATGGGGAATCATAGGTATAATTATTCATCACAAACTTTTGTTCCACCATTGAACGACCTTTTTAGCAGTTTTGGTTTTCAATTTTCACTTTCGACCCAATCATAGCTGGTCATCTGTCCGATATATCCATTCAGGGGCATCGTTTATTTTCTGTCGCAATAACAAGTTGAGCTGTGCTGCATGGTGCTGCACGTGTCGCATATTATAAAGTAAAATTTCAATAACATTGTAGTTCATGGTTTTGGACTCATTTGTCCAATTGCTGTTTGCAATCTCATTTGTCATACTATCAATAAAGCTATGGCATTTAGCCCTGCAAAATTGCAAATAGGTCAACACTTCATTTTTTGTATAGGTTCTTTCAGGCATTCTGTCTTCAAATTCAGAAAGTGAAAATGGGGCAGGGGGTATAAAGTCTTTTGGGGGCAGGGTCAAGTAGTAGTCTAAAAAGAATATACTATGATAGGCATTATACCAAAATTTCCTTTCCGTGTCCCAAAATGCCATTGGGCAAAGTGTGATCGCATTTTTAAGCATATCAATACTTGCTCCGAATTGTCGCCAAAGTATTTCTTTTAATGAGTGGTCCATATTTGTGTTGTTCTTGTATTTCAATTCTCGCTAATTGCTTTTATCTTAACCCCCATTTCCCAAAATCCTTTTTTAAGGGTCAGTTGTCTTTTCTTCGTGTTATTTCGTTGCATTGATCCATTCCTTTACTGTTTTGGTTAAGTCCATTTTGCTGGTTTCTATGTGGTGCATGTTCTTAAATGTAACGATAGCCCTATCGTTTCCTTTCCAGGTTAAAATAACAAAGTCGTCCTTTATTAATTTTTCTTTGGGCGGTTCTTTCACTTTTGCCCCACGATGAAAAATCAGTTGTAGTTGTTTTGCAGGTTGGATCCTCATGGTTATGCAATCATTATTGTCAAAACAATAATTGGGTCCGTTCCATTTCCAATTCTCGGTAAGTTCGGGTTGCACCCTTAGGATATGTTGTCGTAACTTTTCAATCTCTTTTCTTAACGGATGGTTTTGTCCGCCAAGCAATTTTGTTACTCCATTATTGGTCCCTGCCATCGTATTGCTGTTTTATCGGTTTATAAGGCTATGGCTGTTTTCATTCATGTCCTGTTATTCCAAATCCGGTTCCGTGAAAGCCAGTATTGTTAGGCATGCCAGAAAAATTCAGGGCTACATTCATAATTTGTCGGTTGGCGGACTTACTTCGCAACGATCGGATCCAACGAATATAAAAAATGTTGTTGTCTTTTGCATATTAGGGACTATTTATTAGAAGTCCTGTTTTTTATTAGCTGACAACTAGTTTCATGCCATCCGAATTTTCATCGCTCTTTTGATATTCCTTTAAAGCGTTTGGATCGGATTTTTTCAGTGTTTTTTTCTTTTTTAGCATTATAAAGAACACTATAATATCCCGTATTCAAATCAAGTATCTTTTCTTTGTTTGGGCAAGGAGCCAATACCCAGATTAAGCCAAAAGTAGATGGGGCACCGGTTACATTAACCTGATTTATAAAAGTATCACCTAATAATGCGAATCAAGGGTTAAAAGATTAATCCTATAAAAGCAGCTGCGAGCCTTCCATAGATATGGAGTGTGAGCCCTTTTGTTGATCTGACCTTGCTCGCTCTCTGAATGTCGGATTTCTCTATAAGCCAACTGAACAGTGCCTCTATGGGCTGCCTGATCTTGGATACGGCCCTTGAGTACAGGTCGTTGCAGGCCCTATCGAATTTCTTTAAAACATCCGGCATTCCCTTTACCGCCTTTACCGGGGTCAACATTTCAGAGTTGGACCTCTGTCCCATGTTCCGAAAAAAATCGGTGTCGTGGTATATCTTATCGCCAAAGAAGGTGCGGTCCTCTATCTCGGACCGGGAGTCCCTGAAAAGGGCCAGGTCGCTCACGGAGGCCTGTGTGTGAACGATCCGCTCCGGATGTGGCAACCTGCCCGTATTGCAAAAGCCAAGGGCGTGCGGCTTCATACCGTAATGGTACATTCCCTTTGT
>JBGTBA010000020.1:0-3826 GCA_041749595.1 Flavobacteriaceae bacterium
TTGTAGCATTATGATAAAGACCGCACTGGACATAAACACTATCCGAAAGGACTTCCCCATTCTAAACAGAAAGGTAAATGGGTACCCTTTGGTTTATTTGGATAATGCCGCTACCTCCCAGACGCCGAAAAAAGTTATAGATACCATCGTAGATTATTATTTCAATTACAACGCCAACATCCACCGTGGTGTGCATGCCCTTTCGCAAGAAGCTACAGATAAGTACGAACAAGCTCGGATAAAGATTCAGCAGCATTTTAACGCAGCCCACCCCGAGGAAATTATTTTCACTTCGGGAACCACGCACGCAATTAACCTGGTAGCCAATGGTTTTTCAACGCTTTTAACCAAGGGAGATGAAATTCTGGTTTCTGCCATGGAACACCATTCCAATATTGTGCCGTGGCAAATGCTGTGCGAACGCACCGGAGCGGTATTAAAAGTAATTCCCATGAATTTGGAGGGCGAACTCCTCATGGACGAATACCAAAAATTACTTTCAAAGCAAACAAAACTGGTTTTTTGCAACCATGTATCAAACGCCTTGGGAACCATAAACCCCATTGAAGAAATAATTGAAAAAGCGCATGGTGTGGGTGCTGTGGTATTGATTGACGGAGCACAGGCAGCACCTCATATCGTAGCAGACGTTCAAAAACTGAACGTGGATTTTTATACTGTTTCGGCACATAAAATGTGCGGCCCCACGGGGGTGGGCATTTTGTACGGTAAAAAAAGCTGGTTACAAAAATTGCCGCCTTACCAAGGAGGCGGGGAAATGATTGCTGACGTTACCTTTAAAAAAACAACGTATGCCGAATTGCCCCATAAATTTGAAGCAGGCACCCCTAATATTTGTGGAGGCATCGCCTTTGGAGCGGCCTTGGATTATATGAATACTCTTGGTTTTGAAGCCATTGCTAATTATGAACACAGCCTTTTAACGTATGCTACAGGGCGGCTTTTAGCTATTAAGGGCTTAAAGATCTTTGGCACTGCAAAGGAAAAAACAGCGGTGATTTCTTTTAATATTGAAGGGATGCATCCCTATGATATCGGGTCTATTTTAGACAAATTGGGCATTGCGGTGAGAACGGGGCATCATTGTGCCCAGCCTGTGATGGATTTTTTCAAAATTCCCGGAACCGTTAGAGCCAGTCTTAGCTTTTATAATACCAAGGAAGAGGTAGATGTATTGGTGGAAGGCGTAAAACGCGCTAAGGCCATGCTTGCGTAATAACATAGCTATAACGTAATAAGATGTGGACGCATTGAGAACAAAATTAAGTATGGAGATTAAAGCGATACAGGACGAAATAGTAAACGAGTTTTCCATGTTCGAAGATTGGATGCAACGCTATGAGTACATGATAGAATTGGGGAAAGCCCTGCCCCTAATAGATGAAAAATACAAAACGGAGGACAATATTATCAAAGGATGCCAAAGCAAGGTTTGGGTGCATGCCGAATTAAATGAGGGTAAATTAATCTTTACTGCCGATAGTGATGCCATTATAACCAAAGGGATCATTGCCATTTTAATCCGGGCGTTCAGTAATCAAAAACCTCAGGATATTATTGAAGCAGACACCCATTTTATTGATACCATTGGTCTAAAGGAGCATTTGTCGCCTACAAGAGCCAACGGATTGGTTAGCATGATAAAGCAATTAAAGCTATATGCCGTGGCATATCAAACACAATTGAACTAGGTGGCCGGGTTATTGCCTTACTAAATACTCCAAAACCTTAAAATTTAAAATTATGAGCGAAACAGCTATTGATACTCAGGAGTTGGGCGAGAAAATAGTCCAAGTATTAAAAACAATATACGATCCGGAAATACCGGTAGACATATACGAGTTAGGTCTTATTTATGATGTATTGGTGAATGAGGACAATGAAGTTAAAATATTAATGACCCTGACCTCGCCAAACTGTCCGGTGGCCGAAACTCTTCCGGTAGAGGTAGAGGAAAAAGTAAAATCCATAGATGTGTTAAAAGATGTGGAGGTTGAAATTACCTTTGATCCACCTTGGACGCAGGATTTGATGAGTGAAGAGGCCAAACTTGAGTTGGGGCTTTTATAACTTTCCCAAAAAAGGAAATAGTATGCCAAATACCTCTGAAGAAATAACAAACCGTGTCGCCCAAAGTAATTTGGTTACCATAGATTTGGAAGCGTATTATCCAAAAGGGCAACGCATGCTGTTGGATATTAGTACATGGCTTTTTGAAGGCATAATTTTAAGGGAAAAGGAATTTAGGGCCTCTTTGCAAGCCCACGATTGGGGGCAGTACACCAATACTTATGTGGCTTTAACCTGTACTACCGAAGCCATTATTCCGGGATGGGCCTATATGCTCGTTGCCACAAAGCTTCAGCCGTTTGCAACAAAAGTAGTCATTGGCGATTTGGAACTTCTGGAAACCTGCATTTTCCAAACGGTAATTGACCAAATGGATCTGAAAGCATTTATCGATAAACCGGTGATTATTAAGGGGTGCGGTAAAAAGCCGATTCCTCCAAACGCCTATGTGTGGCTAACGGCTAAAATACAGCCTATCGCCAAAAGTGTGATGTACGGCGAAGCTTGTTCATCAGTGCCATTATTCAAAAAAAGTAAGTGAACTTTCCCGGTATTTACTGACAATTCTTATTTTTTCCGCTTAAAATAAACACTATACCACATGAAAAAGAAGATTTTTCTACTGGCCTTTATGGCCGGTAGCGGCATGGCTTTTTCCCAAACGCTTGAAGAGCTAAAGGCCGCACAAGCACCAAAAAAGGATTCTATTGCGTCAATTCAGGCAAGAGTAGATGCCTTACAAAGTCAAATCGATGCCCTTCCCGGGTGGAAAATTGGTGCTTTCGGAACCATTGGCGGCAATTTTTCCAGATTCAACAACTGGTTTGCACAAGGTTTTCCCAACAATTCATCGGGCAACATTGGTTTTACGGTAAATGCCTACGCCAATCTCCATCAGGATGAATTCTTTTGGAGAAACTCCTTAAATACCAATTTCTCTTGGGTAAAGCTAGATGATAAAGATGATCCCACCGATAACGATGGTTTCCGGGAAGCTACTGATGTCTTCAATGTGACAACCCTTTATGGGCGAAAAGTAACTGAAAAATTTGCCGTCTCAACCCTTGCGGAATACAGAACTACCGTATTGAGCAATTTTAACGATCCGGGCTATTTGGATATAGGCATCGGGGCTACTTGGACACCAATAACCAATTTAATTGTGGTACTACATCCCCTGAACTATAACTTTGTTTTTAGTGAGGAGGATACCATATTTGAATCTTCATTGGGAGCCAAGGTGGTAGCGGACTACACCCGGAAAATAGGAGCCGTCAATTTTAAGAGTAATCTTTCATTGTTCTACAGCTACGAGGATTCTGACCTGTCTAACTGGACTTGGACCAACTCCTTTGCCTATACCCTTTGGAAGAAAATCGGGGTGGGTTTCGACTTTGGCCTGCGAAGCAATAAACAAGAAGCACTGAATTACAACATAAATACGTTAGGGAATACTACGGCCACTTTTGACAATGTGGATAATGACCTCCAATCGTACTATACCATTGGTTTGAGCTATGCGTTCTAAGGAGACGAAAATTAACCTAAAAAAACGCCCTCCAAACTGGAGGGCGCTGAAAAAGTCATTCTATTTCAAAAGATTAAAGGAATGAAAGTATGAATTAGCGCTATCCATTTTTAGTTTAAAATCAACCCATAGTAGGTGATAATGCTATGGGTTGTTGTTTTTTACCTCAAGCATAGAATGGATAAGGCCATCCTAAAATTCAATTTC
>JBGTBA010000021.1:0-38822 GCA_041749595.1 Flavobacteriaceae bacterium
TGCCTTATGTAATCTCCAATTGTTCCAACAATTACGGGCCCAATCATTTTCCGGAAAAGTTGATACCCCTTTTTATCAATAATATTATAGAAAACAAACCTTTACCGGTGTATGGCGATGGCAAGTACACCCGAGACTGGCTCTATGTGGAGGATCATGCCGCAGCCATAGACCTAATTTTTCACAAGGGAAAAAATCATGAAACCTATAATATTGGGGGCTTTAATGAATGGCAAAATATTGATTTGGTGAAATTACTGTGTAGTATTATGGACACAAAATTAAACCGCCCTACAGGCACCTCGGAAAAATTGATTACCTATGTAAAAGACCGCCCCGGCCATGATTTAAGATATGCCATAGATGCCCGTAAAATCAATAGGGAATTGGGTTGGAAACCATCCGTAACTTTTGAGCAAGGTTTGGAAAAAACGGTGAATTGGTATTTGGAGAATGAGGAGTGGCTAAGCCATGTAACTTCAGGGGATTATCAGAAGTATTATGAGAAGCAGTATGGGGATTAGGTGGTTGTGAAGTTATCAAGTCACAGCATAACATTGTAACAGAAAAAGTGATGCCGTAGCAGAGCTACTAGGTTATGAAGTGATCAAGTTATATAGTTATCAAGTCACAGCATAACAAGATCACAGGATAACAAGATCACAGAAACTACAACATGGACAAAATAAAATCCCATAAAGATTTAAAAGTTTGGCAAGAGGCCATGAGTTTTGTGGTCGATGTATATAATGTAACTAAGTGCTTCCCGAAAGAAGAACAATTTGGTTTAACAAGCCAAATACGCAGATGCAGTGTCTCAATTGCATCCAATATAGCCGAAGGAGCAGGCAGAAAAGGGAGTAAAGAGTTTTGTAGGGTTTTGTATATTTCTTTGGGCTCGTTAGCCGAAATTGAAACACAGTTGGAAATTGCCTTTAAATTAGAATATATTGGCGAAAATTCTGAAATAAAAGAGAAGATTATTTATATCAGGCGAATGTTGACAAAGCTGATTAAGAGTCTGAACACTTAGGAAGGTGATGGATTGGACTTATGGAATTGAATTATGAAGTGATCGAGTTATAAAGTTATCAAGTTATGGAATTGGGTTATGGAGTGATCAAGTCACAACATAACTAGATAACAAGATCACAGCGTAACAACATCGCAGCATAACATCGTAACAGGATAACAATAAAAAATGAAAGGAATTATACTTGCGGGAGGCTCAGGAACAAGACTACACCCGCTAACATTATCCGTTAGCAAGCAGCTAATGCCCATTTACGACAAACCTATGATATATTATCCCTTATCCACCCTTATGTATTCGGGGATTCAGGAGATATTGATTATATCTACTCCCAAAGATCTTCCACTTTTTGAGGAGTTATTGGGAGATGGAAGGAAATACGGCTGTAGTTTTTCATATGCTGTGCAGGAGGCACCAAATGGGTTGGCAGAAGCTTTTATAATAGGAGCCGATTTTGTAGGAGCCGATAAAGTAGCACTTATTCTTGGAGATAATATATTTTACGGATCAGGATTGGCAAAATTGTTGCAGTCCAATAATGATCCGGATGGCGGAGTTATTTATGCGTACAGGGTTCATGATCCGGAGCGTTATGGAGTAGTTGAATTTGATGAGGACGGAAAGGCTATTAGCATAGAAGAGAAGCCGCTCGAGCCAAAATCAAATTATGCCGTTCCCGGGATTTATTTCTATGATAATGATGTGCTTGAAATTGCCAGGAATATTCCTCCCAGTCCAAGAGGGGAGCTGGAAATAACCGATGTGAACAAAGTATATTTGGAGCGTAATAAGCTTAGCGTAAGTATTTTGGATCGCGGCACGGCATGGCTGGATACAGGCACTTTTCAATCCTTAATGCAGGCTTCTCAATTTGTAGAGGTCATAGAGGAACGACAAGGCCTTAAAATCGGTGCAATCGAGGCAGCAGCATACGAAATGGGGTACATAGATAAAAAGCAATTTAAAGCATTGGCAGAGCCCTTAATGAAAAGTGGCTACGGTAAGAATTTGCTGGGTATTTTAAACAAGGAGTAAATAGGAGGAAGTTCAGTTATCATGTTATTGAGCGATGGAGTTATGAAGTGATCTAGAAAACAGAATCACAAGATAACCAGATAACAGCATAGCACTATAACTAGATAACAACATCACAAGATAACTAGATAACACATTGAAAATTACAGAAACAAAACTAAAAGGCTGTTTTATTCTAGAACCAAAAATCTACGAAGATGAAAGGGGCTATTTTATCGAGTCATACAATAAGCAAACCTTTGAAGAGTTGGTAGGTTCTACAGTGAATTTTGTACAAGACAACCAATCCTTTTCAACCTATGGGGTTATAAGAGCACTTCACTATCAAAGAGGTGAGTACGCTCAGGCCAAGCTCGTTAGGGTGCTTAGCGGACGTGTTTTGGATGTAGCAGTAGATTTACGACAGGATTCAAAAACGTTTGGACAGCACATTGCTGTAGAATTGACAGCTGAAAATAAAAAACAGTTGTTTATTCCCAGAGGCTTTGCCCATGGATTTTCCGTTTTAAGTGAAACTGCTGAGTTCTTTTATAAATGTGACAATTATTACAATAAAGCTTCGGAAGGAGGGATTGTTTATAATGATTTGGATTTAAATATCAATTGGCAAATTCAGGAGGATAAAGTACAGGTTTCAGAGAAGGATTTGGTGCTTCCATCCCTAAAATATGCAATTCTATGAAGCAGATTCTGGTAACTGGAGGTAAAGGGCAATTGGCAAGTTGTATTCAAGATATTTCAGTAGGTATGGAAGACTATACCTTTGTTTTTGTTGACTATGACAAACTGGATATTGTCGATGAGGAAGCAGTGCATCAATTTTTTAAAGACACCAAATATGCATATGTCATTAATTGCGCAGCTTATACTGCAGTTGACATGGCAGAGACAGAAAAGGATCTGGTCAAAAGAGTCAATGAACTCGGAGCAAAGTATTTGGCAGAAGCATGTGCCATTACCAATAGCATATTCATCCAGATTTCAACGGATTTTGTTTTTGACGGAAGACAGTCGAAACCGTATACAGAGGAAGATTTGGCAGCACCTATAAGCATATACGGGCTTACCAAATTAAATGGGGAAAAGGCGGTAACAAAGGCTTTAAAGAAACACTTTATTATTAGAACCTCCTGGTTGTATTCGGAATATGGAAACAACTTTTTAAAAACCATGCTGCGTTTAGGCACTGAGAAAGAGGTATTGAATGTGGTTTGCGACCAAATTGGCACACCAACTTATGCTGGGGATTTGGCAAATGTTATTTTGAAAATTATTGTTGAAAAATCTTCAGTATATGGTACCTACCACTATAGTAATGAAGGGGTTGCAAGTTGGTACGATTTTGCAAAGGCAATTTTTGAGATGAACGGGAATGACATCAAGGTGCTCCCAATCAGGACAGCAGCCTACCCTACCCCGGCAAGAAGGCCTACATACAGTGTCATGGATAAAACAAAGATTAAAATGGCATTAGGTATTGAGATTCCGTATTGGAGGGATAGTCTGCTGCAAACTATCGAAAGATTAAAGCAAAAAAGCATATGAAGGTAAGTGAATTGGCATTTGATGAACAGAATCGGGTTTTTTTGAATCCTGATAAGATTATCGGTTATAGTGACGGGGTGAAAAACGAAAATTATATTTTCGATTCTTTAAAAAAAGCGAAGGACACCTCCATTTTTTCAATCGACTTGTTCAATTGTATTAAAGACTGGCCAAGCGAGTACCATTTTACAACGTATAGACAGAACATTCTGAGGCCATTGAACATCAAAAAGGGCCAGAAAGTTCTTGAGATTGGTGCAGGCACGGGTGCTATTACTAGATATTTAGGAGAAGTCGGCGCCAATATTACAGCCGTGGAAGGCAGCTTGGCCCGCGCGAAATGTATTGCTGAACGCTGTCGGGATCTAGAAAATGTTTCTGTGATATGCAGTAATGCTGAAGATGTTGAATTCGAAGAAAAATTTGATATAGTAACATTGATCGGAGTTTTTGAATATACCGCTAAGTATTCGAGTCATCAAAATCCGTTCAATACGGCTTTAAAAAATTATGTAAATCTCCTTAAGCCCAATGGTTCTCTAGTAATTGCAATAGAAAACAAGTTGGGATTAAAATATTTTGCCGGCTTTAACGAAGATCATTTTGCAACTCCTTATTTTGGTCTTGAAAATCGCTATGGAGAAAAAGACATCACCACTTTTGGTCATCGAGAAATAACGGGCATGCTAAAAAACAACGGTTTTGAATCCATTGAATTTCTGTATCCTTTTCCCGATTATAAGTTGCCCAAAGTGATTATTTCCGATAGCGGGCTTGAAAATGAAAAACTCAATTCTTCCGATTTGATCAAGCTCACAAAAAATAGGCATTACAACCCCAGGCCAAAAGCCAATTTGCTCAATGAATATTTGGTTTGGGATGCTATCGAAGAAAATGGACTGTTAAAGGATATGTCCAATTCATTTCTAATTGTGGCATCAAAAAGCGAAACACAGGAGTTGTTGGATAAGAGCCTGTTGGCCCATTATTATACCTGCAATCGTCTCGAGCCCCACAACACCCAAACATCTTTTTATGCAAATGGGTCTAAGGGCATAACAGTTCATAAAAACCTTTTAGGGAATACTTCAGAGGAAAAACAGGTAGGCATTGAACATCATATTGTACACGAATCAAACTATATCCCCGGAGACAATTTGCACCATCTGATTTTAGGGGGGCTATACAAAAAACGGTTTTCAGGGTATGAACAATGGATGTCTGCTTGGGCCAATTTTATAAGAACTGAAACAAAAGAAAGCAACTCCGACGGATTGCCGCTTGAGTATTTTGATGCGCTGCCCTTTAATGTTATTATTGATGAAAAAGGGAAGCCACATTTATTCGATCAAGAATGGAGAGTAGAGGAAAAATTTAATATTACATTTTTAGTTATCAGATATTTAAGTATGTACGAGGGACAGTTCGGTATATATAGCGGATACGCCAAGGGCTTCCTTGATTTTATAAATAAAACGCTTGTTGCCTGTGGCTTGTCCCCCATTTCGAAAAGCGAGTTAAGACGGCTACAGAAAAAAGACAAAGTGATTCGAAACAAAATCAATAGGCAGGGGGGAATGGCTCCGCTACAGATCAAAAAGTCATTGGTTCTTTTGGCGTTGTTTAAATTCAAAGAGGTTAATAATTATCTTTTGTACGGAATATTTGCGCAGCGATAGCGATATGGAAATGCTTTTCTAAATTGGACGTAATTGGCCTTGATTTTATGGATTAGTTTTGGGATCAATTGTTAAGTATTGATAAGAACTTTGAATAAACTTAGCAACCATATAGGAAAATAGCATCTAAAAGTATGATGGGATTATCGAAAAATAAAATTTCAAAAAATTTTATATTAATAATAAACCGCATAGTGCGTTCAAATCAACCATCAACCTTTAAAATGAAAAAACTAAAAATGAGCAACTTTAATATGAGTATTATATTGGGACTTATTTTGTCCGTATCCTGCTCTAATAATGACGACGATATAGCCCTCTTACAAGTGAAGGAATTTCCAGATAGAAAAGAAGATTTTTCTATGTGGCAATTAGATTCTTTTTTTGAGGAGGTGCAAATGGGTTACATCATTAGGACGGATGACGGTAAAATTATAGTTGTGGATGGCGGAGGAAAGCGCACCGCCCCTATTCTTGAGGGCTATCTAAAACAATTGGGAAATCATGTCCATACATGGATTCTTACCCATCCTCATGCAGACCATATAGGGGCGTTTATGGAGGTTGTTGATACTGGGAATATAAAAATTGACCGAATACTCCACACGGCCATTGATCTTGATTGGGTAAGACAGAATGAATCGGACGCTTTCGAGCTGGTTCAGCGTTATATGAATATTTTAAGAGATTCAGGAATTCCGGTTTTTGATGTGGAGCTACTAACCAAAATAAGTTTAGGGAAAGGAGTGGAAATGACGACTATTGGCGTAAAAAATGAGGAAATACGTATGAATGCCATCAATAACTCCTCCCTGGTGTTTAAAGTCACCGGTAAATCAAAATCAATATTGTTTACCGGCGATTTAGGTACGGAAGGGGGAAATAAAATTTTAAATGAAACAGACACTCCTATGCTTAAGGCAGATTATATTCAGATGGCCCATCATGGACAAAGGGGGGTTACTAAGAGCTTTTATGAAGCTGTTGGCGCACAATATGCCCTTTGGCCGACCCCGAAATGGTTATGGGAGAATAGTATTGACGGCAAAAAAAGCAATACAGGTAGTTTTAAGACATTAGAAGTACGAGATTGGATGAATAGTTTAGGAATAAAAAAGAATTATGTGTCTGGTTTGGCAGGAACTGTTCGGATAGATTAATATTATGCCGACGATATCGCGAAATATTTTTTGGTCTACAGTTACCTCTATACTTCAACTCTATACGGGCAGTATTGTGTTTATTGTTCTGGCCAAGTTAATGCCAATCTATGATTTTGGAATACTTAGTTTTGGGTTCTCCTTATCGGCTTTAGTGGTAATATCGTGCGATTTTGGGTTTTCTTTAATGATCATGAAGGATTATCCCCAAAAAGACAAAGGAGATTCGAGCTATCTTTCAAACAGTCTATGGGCCAAGCTGCTATTGTCCACTACCAGTGGGGTTATATTTTTTGTTTATTTAGTTCTTTTTTACAAAGGAAGTTGGTTAACGGTTGGGGGTTTATATATCGCCTTCGCAATAATATCATCCTTTACAGTATACCTGCAAGCCTTGTTAAGAATTCAGAATAAGTTTCGCAGATATACTGAATCTAATATAATATATGCCATTTCAATAACCCTAGGAGTACTTTTTTATTGGCACTTTCACCTAGGGCTACTGGGACTGGTTTGTCTTATGTTTTTTGCAAGAATTTTCCAACTCATATGGATAGTTTATTTATGTAACAGAGCCATAAGGCCATTTTCCTTTGACTGGAAAACCGTATTGAAATTGTTAAGGGACAGTTGGTCGTTTGGCATGCATACCGTATTGGGAGTTTTTTACTTTATGATAGATACGCAGATCATCTCCTTATACCTAAGAGCAGAGGACGTGGCACTATACCAATCGGTATTTAGAATTGTTCTGATATTGCTGCTGTTTTCAGACATTGTAACCAACGTATTGCTACCCTATCTATCATTTAAATTTTATAAAAATGAAGATATTTCAGAACTCGTAACAAAATTGTTTCTTTATATGCTTATTATAAGCTGCTCCATGTTTTTGGGATTTACGTCCTTTAAAACGGAAATACTTAGAGTATTGTATACCGCGGAATACCTTGAAGCGGCAAATTTGGTTTTGCCTTTTTCAATAGTGGTTGTATTACGTACATCATCCGCAATATTGGGAAATTTATTGAGCATATCCAACAAACAGGTATACCGGGTCATTACTGTTGGTATCTCTTTGTTTATATCTGTTGTTTTGAATTTAATTTTTATACCAATTTATGGGATAATCGCAGCTGCTTGGATTGGTGTTGTTGTACATTCAATCCTATTCGGGCTATATTTCTATTATGGGAATTTTGTTGCTCCCTTCATCCAGCTATTTCAGAGCAATAATATCATATTAGTGACCGTAACGTCAGTAATTTATATAGTAACCAACATGTTTTTCACAGGAAATTTAGGAATTATTTTTAGCTGTACGTTACTATGGTTAGTAACCATATTTTTTATTATGAATAGAGATAATAACTTTACCTTTCTTAAGGAGGTATTAAAAGAGAAAGGCAGTGGTTAGTCTCATTTCTTTATTGTTCCATTAACAGATATAATTTTTTGTGTTTTTATAAATCGGTTATAAAGTCGTAATAAATAATTGCGACCCACTTATGCGAAGCCTTCTAAAAATAGTATTTAGTATAACGCTGTTAGAGCTATTTCTTGGCGGTGGCGGAAGAGTTTTTGAGGTAGGGAGTATAACCTTACGTATTCTATTGTTTTCCTTGAACATTTTCATTGCCGCAACGCTTTACATTTACAGGGAAACTATTCCGATAAAAGTGTTATCACTTTTAATTATCTCGTTTTCAGCCATACTGTTTTACAGTATCCTGGGATGGTTTAATGAAGCTACATTCCCTTTTGTTCTTGAGGATATTAAACCGCTTTCTTACTTCTTTTCCATATTGTTTTTCAGTTACTATATTGATAGCATAAACAGGGTCCATCTGGTAGTTTCCATTATAAAAAAAACAAGTCTTTTTATGGCGGTGTGCTACATTTCCATCCAAAGCCTTTTTTATTTTGGCAAATTAGATTTTATACCGTTTTATCACTATATAAACACCAAGGTTTCGGCTTCTGATTTTTTCTTTAGGGGGACTGAAGGGCTTTTTTTTTATAAAGGTTTTTTGTATATGGTGGTAGGGCTTATCTTTTGGATTCATGCCGACAACTCAAGGCGTAAGGCTATATCAATCCTTATAATTATGACAGCAATGATTCTTACGGGAACACGTGGATTTATATTAATGTTCGGCTTTGTGTATGCACTTTTCTATGGCATACCTCTTTTAATGAAACTAAGATTAAAGGCAATTATTTTAGCTATAATTTTAATTTCAGGAAGCACTTACTTTTTCAGGAACATGGACATAGGCAATAAAGCCATTAGCGATTCGGTTAGGGTTCAACAAGTAATCCAGGTTATAGAACGCATTAATCCGGTATCATTCTTTATCGGACATGGATTTGGAAAAGGAGTTCCAATTAGAGATGTGCATATGGAAATTGGTTATCTCGAGGTTTTTCACAAACAAGGCATGTTGGGAATAGCACTGTGGGCTGCTTTCTTTTTACTGCTCTACACCGAATATGCCAACGCAAAGAATTACTTGGCTATCCGCAAATCCTTTTTTCTAGGCATTTCATTTGTGGCCTTACTTTCCTTTACCAATCCTTTCTTTAACAATCCTATAGGTATTTCTCTATTTATGATTGCCTTATCTGTATTTTGGGCATTAAATAGATTATCCGATAAGGAAGACATTAATGATTTCAATATCAAGCAACGTAAATGAAGTCAATTCCTCGTCTAAATTATATAAACAGAATAGTACTTAGTATGCTTCTTTCAATTATTTTGAATTTAGCTGTGGGCCGCTATCTAAAGAAAATTTTATCAGAAAACGAATATGATCTTACCGTCAAAACTCTTTACAATGAGGAAGGTACGATGGAAATGTATTTTGATTCAGGCAATGGATTTAATCAAGAGCAAAGAATTTCACAAAAAATCGAATCAGACAGCAGCATAGTCCAGTTTCATTTTAATTTAAAAGGGGATGAACATTTGAAATTTCTACGACTGGACTTTGGCTCAAATAAAAATATGCAAAGCGTAGAAATAAATTCCATAGTTCTAACTGCTTCTAACAAAACGATTTTTGAACTTTCAAAAAAGGAAATCGCACGGAATACGGGTTATTTAAGACACATGACAGAGGTTAATAGGCCAAGGGCATTATTCGGACTGGAAACAAAAGAAAGCGATTTTGATCCTTATTTGGTTTTAAAACCAATAAACGAATTGATTTTTCCAAAATGGCAGCGAACCTTATTATTGGTATTGCCGTGGTTGGTATTATTTGTTTTCTCCCTTATAAAATGGCTTGATGAACGAATTAAAGTTAAAGACTACTTACTTATATTGGTTGCCTTATTTACGGTTTCAATTCCACTCAAAATTGCTTGGGCAACCTTTACCACACTGCTTCTATTGGTCTTTGCACTGCTTAATTTTTATAAAAAGAGAGAAGTGTTTATTGCCCCCAATCGTATTGCCATATTGTTTTTTTTCTTTGTGCCACTGTTGTTTATAGGAAAGGGAGGGTTCTCAAAGCTTAACATACCCTTAGGATTTGTGTTTTTTGTTTTAATTGGATCTCTTGTGGATTTTGGGGGACACCAAATGGCGATAAAAAAAACATACATAGCGGTTTTTTGTGTGGTCATGTCCATCCTTATCACAAACTGGATTTTGTTGATGTGCTATCATGGCTATTATTATGACATATCATTGGCTACTTATTTTTCAGAGATAAAGACAACCGCCCATCAAACCGTAGATTGGCTATTTAATGCACATACTACCTTTCTTTCTTTCTTCGTGTTGATCGGAGCCGTATTTTCATACGAGCTATACAAAACAAAAGAGCTTTGCGGAATTTATATGTTGGGTTATGCGATTTTTAGTCTATCTACACTGTTGCTTTTAGGTTCTCGATTTTCTTTGATTTTATTATTGTTATTACCTTTTATGTTTGCACTATCCGCTAAAAATTTGTACAGGGTCTTGCTACCCGTTTTCCTATTAATATTTGCAATTACAGTTCAGTTCATTACTATTTTTGATGCGCCAAGGGCACAGTTGTGGAAAATGACTTGGATATCATTTTTAGATAAGCCCTGGTTAGGCCATGGTACCGGGACTTCAGAAGCAATTCTGCAAGACCTGGATTTGGCCAAAGAGGCTGGATATGGTTCGGTATTGCAAATGAACCATTCACACAACCAATTTCTTACCTATCTACTTGAAAATGGATTAATTGGATTAATCGTGTTTTTGATCGCCTATGTATTTATTCTTGGCCAGTTTACAAAGGAAAACAATAAAATGATGTTGGCGGCAAGCGGTATGATTCTTTTTCTAATGATTATTGAATCTCCATTTAGGACTACCACACCATTATATGTTATTGCATTTCTATTTGCTGTTTTTTCAGCTAACCAAAAACGACTTCATGTTTATTTTAGGAAATAAAATCTGGGGATGCATAATTACTTTTGATGGGTATTTTTAAAGCCGGACGGGGACATCCAAGAGCTCAAAATTTAGTTTTGAATGGCCTTTGAGGGAACTTTTTCAAACCCAGAAAATATGGGCGATGCTATAGGAACGCAAAAAATTTTCTTTAACTATTCTTTAAGAGAATTATTTTCCGGCGTAAAAGCAGGAACCCATTTATCTGCATACATCCCGTATACCAAACCTATTTCGTTGTCATGAACAAATTCCTCATCCTTACCTTTATCAAAATTGACATGATATACATAAACTTTAATATTGTTTTCCCTAAATTTCGTAAGCAAGTTTTTTTGTCTGACTATACTTCTTCTGGACATAGTAACATAATCTATCTTATGTTCTTTTAGATAGGAAATAACATCGCCCCTTATTTGGCTTAGGGGGATATCTGAAATCATTGCCGTTACACCATATAAAGAAGCCTCCTCTATGGCCTGCAGACTAAAAAGCTCCATCATTAGACGTTTCTTATCAACGAATTGTTTGGCAAACATTACAGGTTCATCTACTTTGTCAGTAACTAGAATAGCATCAGGGTGAACCTCAAACCATTTGTTAATACCTTCCATATCCAAAGGCGTATATTTACCCCGTATCTTATGGTTTAAAAATTCCTTTCTGGAAACGGGGGTGTCGCCATCGAAACCTGTTTCCTTTTTCCAGTGACCCCAATCATGGGCGGCAATAAAATCACCTTCAATGGTTTTTATGATATCTAATTCAAAAAGGCGGAATCCCCGACCATAACTATAATCCAATGCTTCCTTTGAGTCGGTGTATTTTATCCCGTCAATAGTACCACCTGCATGGGCAATATAGCGGTCTATATTATTATTGAACCGAACCTTTGGTTCTGCAAAATAAATCTTAGAATTTTTTATGTCCTTAGGAAATGGCAAATCCAAATAGAGGGACATGTCATCTACCATTTCTTCTATATTTCCATTGAGATTGTGCATGATGTATGCTTGACGACCTAATAAGGCACTTAATTTTAGAAATCCCAATTCTTTCAGTTTTGTTATATAAACCGATTGCAGCAAAGATTTTGCAGCAGAATCATGAGCTAAGACTATATATTTTACACTGTCTTTATGAAGTGCGGTCAAAGTACTTATAAATTCCTTGGTTTCTGATTCACTACCATGCGTATCAAATATTTTAAACTCATACTCGGATATCGTGGAATTAAGGACAATGACAGTAAGCCCACGGTAAATATTCTCTTCTTTGTCACGAATCTTAAAACTACTTGCTTTTTTGGCGTTCCAGCTGTTACTATTTAATATAATATCACCCCCTGGTTCCCCCTCAAGGTCTATACCATTTAAAAGGTCAAGATCAATTTTGCTAAAGGAGAGCTTTCGTTTCCCCTTTTTGGTTATCCCAAATCTGTATTTCCCTTTTAAGCTGCCATATAGGTCATCGTTTGCACCGAACACATCTAAAAAAGTTAATATGGGGACGTTCAGATCTGATTGCTTAAGGCTTATTTCAAAACTTTCAACAGGCCTCATCATTTCGTCAAATACAATGCGTCTAAAGGATTTTTTTGCAGGCAACGATTCACTAATCACCACAAGACCCTCATGGTTCAATAGTTGGAAACCATTGAGATCTTTATTCATTTCAATATAAAAACCCTCTGCACAGTTCAAGGTTTTTAGGGCGGCCTCATTTAACCGTAGTAGGTGTTGACTATTATTATTCAAAAAAATATTTTTATTCAGATCCTCTATAAAATCGGTCAAAAACTTACCGTTGTGTTCTATTTGGGCCCCATTCAATATAATTTTCGGAATATCAATTTGGTATATGTCCTTTTTTACCGAATATCCTATATTTTGGGGTTCGGCATTGGTAAGTAAATAAAGCGAACGCTCATTAAAATCTTCCAGGACACCAGACGCATTACCCATTAACAGATGGTCTGGATAAATATAAAAAACGGTATTGGAAAACATATCTTCTGCCTTAAGAAAATCCATCAAATCCCCTATAAGATAATCGGTAGCAGAGACCATGAGTTCTAACCTGCTTTTTTGGGCAGGTAAAATGCTGTCCATTCTTTTGTCTGGCACGCCATTAGGGAAATGGGTGGAAATAGTGGACAGGAACAAGGCAAAGGGCTTTTCAGATTTTTTTTTTGCCAGCAGCTCTTTTTTAAACTCAGAAAAAAGGTCCATATCCTGGATCCCCCAATCTACCTTTTCATATTTTTGCAGAAAGTCTTTCTCGGATTTTGCTGTAATGCCAAAAGTCTTTAACATATCATCCACTCCGGAATATTCTTTTTTGCCAAGAAAATATTGCGTATCATATCCGGCAGAATTGAGCACGTCTGCAAGCGATGTAAGCTTGTTTTCGTAATTGTTTTTAAAAATACTGTTGCCATGGACTCCAAAAAAACCGGGTATCCCTGTTATGGCGGTGTACATCGAAGCTGAGGTCCAACCTCCTCCCGGGACTTGTTTCATGGTGTAGAAAGAATGTTCCTTAATTAATTTTGACAAATTGGGAGTAAGATGTTTTAAATTTTCGTCCAGATACGCTTTTTCTAAGGATTCCAGAGATAGGACAATGATGTTTTTTCCAGGAGAGGCCTTTATTTTAGCTTTATAAGTATATTCCCGATCATTTATTTGCAATAAGGATAGTGCTTCTGCAAAAGAAGCGTTTCCGGAATATTTAAGTTGAAGGGTAGAAAAAGCATTATTAATAATTCCCCCAGATGTACTGAGAATAATGATGCCAACCAATAGCGATAAAAAGGCAATCGATTTCAAACGTACTTTTGCCCGGAGGATTAAGCTCAAATAATGAATCAATAAGGAACTACAAATAAGGCTTAACAAAATGAGAACACCTTCTTTAAGAAAAAAGCCTGCAACTGAAAATATATCGCTAATGTTAATGTTTTCGTAGAATCGATAGTCGGCAATTTCCCCGGTCACAATTACCGAGCTTATTTGTATAGTAAACAGGATAGCTAAAAAGAACGTTACCGCAAAGCAAAAAAACCGATTTTTAATAACAAAAACCGATCTAAGAGTAGATAAGACTAGGAATAGCACTATTAATTGAATAATCAAGACGTCAATTTTAAAGCATTATAAACAAATATAGGGTTTTGTTACATTTAAGTTAATTTAATGTAACCAAAACATGGATTATTCATTTCGTGAATTCAGGAGAAAGAAGATGTAAATTCAGTAATTTTGAGGTTTATTAAGCAAACCAACATAAAAAAAGAGTAATGACATCTAACGACTTAAGGGATGATCCGGAAAACCAGGAAGTAGGGCAAGGCTTAATGAAGGGTGCGCATCTATGCCCAACACAGGCCATATTTAAGAAGAAACCTAATCCTAAAAATCTGATGTTTAAGAAAGTATAAAAACATGGATAATTTTTTGAACTCCATTTTAATTATCATTGTGACTT
Organism: Flavobacteriaceae bacterium; assembly: GCA_041749595.1. GTDB lineage: Bacteria > Bacteroidota > Bacteroidia > Flavobacteriales > Flavobacteriaceae > Aurantibrevibacter. The sequence continues at coordinate 14,383 of JBGTBA010000021.1, forward strand.
ATAATAGAAGATTGGAAAGTTGTGAATCTTTTCAATCTATTCTTAAAATGTCCATTACTTGGAATAATATAGATGTTTTTGTGTACGATAATTCCAAAGAACCCCAATCCATAAACGATTATAAAAACATAAGTATAAAATATGTAAATGATCCTAGCAACCCGGGTATTAGCAAGGCTTATAATTTAGGAGTAGATTATGCTCATTCAAATAAAAAAAAATGGGTTCTTTTTCTGGATCAGGACACTATACTGCCCTCAGATATCTTAGAAAGTTATAAGCAAGCGGCTAGGCAGAACCCGAACATTAAATTGTTCGTCCCCAAGCTATTTTTGGGAAATGGAGTGCTTTTATCTCCGTGTAAATATTTATTTAAAAGAGGATTTCATATAAAAAAAATAGGGTACGGACTGCATTCCTTAAACAAAATCTCACCAGTGAATAGCGGTATGTTTATTGAAATTAACGCATTTTTGAAAGTCGGAGGGTATAATGAAAGGGTAAGACTGGATTTTAGCGATTTCCAGTTTATTGAGCGCTTTCGTAAAGTATACAAGGAGTTTTATGTAATAGATATTATTTGTACTCAAGACTTTTCTAATGATGATGTTTCGATATCAAGCCAAATAGGTAGGTTCAAGTATTATTGCGAAGGAGCTAAAAATGTGGATAAAGAAGGTATTTGGGACTATTTGCAATATGCGGCGGTGGTTTTAGTGCGCACCTTAAAATTAACAGGGAGGCACAAAAAAAGTATCTTTTTACAAACTTATTTCAACACCTTTTTAAATTGACCCCATTAGGTGTGGAACACCTTGTGGTAAATATTTGGAACGATATAAAACAAACTATTCTAATGAAAATTTCAGTCTGCTTGGCAACATATAATGGAGAGAAGTTTTTAAGGGAGCAACTGATTTCCATTTTAAGTCAATTGGCAGATGATGATGAAGTCGTTATTTCAGATGATGGTTCAACGGACAGTACAATCCATATCATAGACTCCTTGAAGGATAGTCGAATAAGATTATATACAGCTTCGAGTGGAAATTTGATTAAGAATTTCGAGAACGCACTAAAAAACGCAAAGGGAGACATTATTTTCCTAGCGGATCAAGACGATGTTTGGTCAGATTGCAAGGTAGAGAAATACCTGCCTTATTTTGAAAAAAATATTTTAGTGTTTTCTAATGCTATGGTTTTTTACGAAACTTCGGGTATGGGTCAAGAGTTACTTTATCGCAAAAATAGTCTTACGGGTTTTTTAAGGAATCTTTATAAAAACAATTATATAGGAGCTACTATGGCTTTCCGATCGAATTTATTGAAATACGCTCTTCCTTTTCCGGAAAAAATCCCGATGCACGATATTTGGCTTGGTCTTTTGGCCGAAATGATAGGCAGCACATATTATATTAATACACCATTACTTTATTATAGAAGACATGGAAACAATGCCTCTACCACAGGAAAGAAAAGCAGTAATAGTCTCTTAAAAAAAATTGAACTTAGATATCGCATCTTATTTTTAGTTATTATCCGAATAATCCATTTAAACAAAAAACAGAAAAGGAATTATGATTACCGCAGCCATTGTTCTCTTCAATAATGACGAAAAAATACTCACTAAGGCTGTCAATAGTTTTTTGGCGACACCAATAAGAAAACGACTCTATTTGATAGATAACTCTGAAACCGACCACCTTCGTAAATTCTACTTATCAGAGGAGATAATATACATCCATACAAAAAACAATTTAGGGTTTGGCAAAGCACATAATCTAATAATGAAGGAGTTGGAATTAAACTCCAACTACCATTTAATTCTGAATCCGGACACTTATTTCAGTGCAGATGTTTTACCTTTACTCCTAGGTAAATTGAATGATGACAAATCAATTGGTATAATAGCCCCAAAAATTCTATATGCCAATGGGGACTATCAAAAATCAATAAGGCGATTTCCAAGACCTCAGGATTTTTTGTTAAGAAGAATCCCAATAATCGGTTTCTTTTTTGAAGGAGTCTTTAAAAAAGCAAACTATTTAGACAAAGATATTGAACAACCAATGTATGTGGATACAGTCTCTGGATGTTTTCAATTATTTAGGACTACTGTATTTACGGCAGTTCAGGGGTTTGACCCCCGATATTTTATGTATATGGAAGATTTGGACATTTGCAGAAAAGTGCATGTCCTTGGATTTAAGATTTTTTATTTTCCAGAAACCATCGTTTATCATCATTCTGAATATGGGTCAAAAAAAAACATTAAGCTATTTTGGGTGCATATAAAGTCAATTATAAAGTACTTCGTAAAATGGACAACTTAAAAAAATAGAATTTGTTTTTCCTAGAAACAGCCATATTAGTTTTTTTGGGGTCTTTTCTCCTCACGTATTTAACAATCCCTAAAATCATAGGAGTTGTTGAACATAAGCGGCTTATGGATGACCCTGATCATAGAAGTTCACATAACACAAGAACACCAACATTAGGAGGTGTTGCATTCTTTTATACGTTGATATTTGCGCTTTTTTTTATAAAAGATAAGGATACATTTGATGAAGCAATGTATATAATCCCTGGACTTACAATCCTTTTTATTGTTGGCCTAAAGGACGATTTGGTGGTCATTTCGCCTGGCGCAAAGTTATTGGCCCAAACTTTGGCGATTTCTTTTATTTTGGTAAATCCCAGTTTTACTATTCATTCATTAAACGGGTTTTTAAATATAAACGAAATACCCTATTATTTATATTTGGTTATTGCCGGATTTATGATGATTACTATCATAAACTCTTATAATTTAATCGATGGTATTGATGGATTGGCTTCGGTTGTCGGTATCATTATAATGATGATCTATACAACCATATTTTATTTGACAGAGGAATATTTTTATGCTTTGCTTAGTATAACTTTAAATGCAAGCCTAATGGCTTTTTTGGGGTTTAACCTATCCTCAGATAAAAAAATATTCATGGGAGATACCGGGTCGCTTATTGTGGGGTTTGTCATTAGTATTTTAACTTTAAAGTTTTTGGCCCTAAAACCTCATGTTTACACGGATTTGCCGTTTTTATTGGAAAATGCTCCATTGATAGCTATTAGTATATTAATAGTTCCTCTTTTTGATACGGCTAGGGTTTTTACAATTCGTATTGCTAATAAAAGGGGGCCATTTTCTCCCGACAGGAACCATACCCATCATGTATTGATTGATTATTGGGGACTCTCTCATAAGCAAGCCAGTTTTTTGATTGGATGTTTCAATTTGCTATTTGTGATACTTTTTATAATACTGGGCAGTACGGCCAAAAACTTAGGAATGGTGATATTTTTGGTTTCCGTGGTCATTATTTTGGGATATATATTCTTTAAGTACAATTATAATTTTTCTGTTCTTAAACAAAAAATAGTGCTAAAGCGAAAAGTGGATAGAATAAAAAGCCGGGTAAAAAACACCCCGGGAAAACGTCTTTCCGAGAACAAAGACAAAAATTCTGATGGTAATGTAACATCATCAAACAATTAGATGAATATTGACCGAGCAACCTATTATTTAAGGCTTTCATCTGAAAAAATTGTCAATAGATAGGCTTAATCCTAATTTTGGAGCAATATTTAAAAAAAATAATAGTCTTAATTTACGACTAAGCATCATCCAGAAATGAAAAAAGTTTTAATTACCGGTGCCGCCGGATTTTTAGGATCGCATTTATGCGACCGGTTTATAAAGGAAGGTTTTCATGTCATTGCCATGGATAATCTTATTACCGGGGATCTAAAAAACATAGAACATCTTTTTAAATTGGAACAGTTTGAGTTCCACAACCACGATGTCACAAAATTTGTACATGTTCCGGGAAAGTTAGATTATATCTTGCACTTTGCATCTCCGGCCAGTCCGATAGATTATTTAAAAATTCCAATTCAAACCCTAAAAGTAGGTGCCTTGGGCACCCATAACCTTTTGGGATTGGCAAAGGAAAAAAAAGCAAGGATCCTTATTGCCTCCACTTCGGAAATTTATGGCGATCCCTTGGTGCATCCCCAGACCGAGGAATATTATGGCAACGTAAACACGATTGGACCACGAGGGGTCTATGATGAAGCCAAACGGTTTCAAGAATCTATTACCATGGCCTACCACCGTTTTCATGGGGTAGAAACCCGTATAGCGCGAATATTTAATACTTACGGCCCCAGAATGCGTTTAAATGACGGAAGAGTTATCCCTGCCTTTATGGGACAGGCCTTGCGTGGAGAGGACCTAACGGTCTTCGGTGATGGTTCTCAGACACGGTCTTTTTGTTTTGTAGATGATGAGGTGGAAGGGATTTATCGATTACTAATGAGCGATTATAGTTTTCCGGTCAATATAGGGAATCCCCACGAAATTACCATCAAGCAATTTGCCGAGGAAATCATCAAACTAACGGGCACAAATCAAAAAATTATATATCAACCTTTACCACAGGACGACCCCATGCAACGCCAGCCCGATATTACAAAGGCAAAGGAGCTTTTGGGTTGGGAACCTAAGGTAGGAAGAGCAGAAGGCATGAAGAAAACATGGGATTTCTTCAAAACCCTTACTCAGGAAGAATTGACCAAAACAGAGCATAGGGATTTTACGGATAGAAACAAGAAGTAAGTCACAAGAATGTTTAAAGGTGTCCGAACACCAAGTCAATACAATTGGTATAAAATCAAGTAGATTGTTGCTTTTAAGCATTAATTCATTTTTTCGGACATTTATTACGGGATAAATTCCCTTGCAAAATGTATTTTTGGGCAAATTATTGTAAATGAACATTCTTATTCTCGGATCCGGGGGCCGCGAACACACCTTAGCCTGGAAATTAAAACAAAGCCCAAAACTCAACAAATTGGTAGTGGCTCCCGGAAATGCCGGCACGGCTGCAATTGCCATCAACGCACCCATCGGAGTAAATGATTTCTCTGCCATTAAGGAACTTGTTCTAAAGGAAGAAATTAATCTACTGGTGGTGGGACCGGAAGATCCACTTGTAAATGGCATCCACGACTTTTTTCTAAATGATCATGAACTTCAACATATACCCGTAATAGGGCCTCAGAAAGCGGCTGCAGCTCTGGAAGGCAGTAAGCAGTTTGCCAAGGAATTTTTAATTCGACACAACATTCCTACTGCGGGGTATCAGAATTTTACTAAAGATACTTTAGAAGAAGGGTTTCGTTTTTTAGATTCCCTGAAACCTCCCTATGTTTTAAAGGCGGATGGTTTGGCAGCCGGAAAAGGGGTCTTGATTCTTCACGACCTTGAAGAGGCAAAGAAAGAACTTAAAAGTATGCTCGTCGATGCCAAATTCGGAAATGCAAGTGCAACCGTGGTTATAGAGGAGTTTTTGGATGGCATAGAACTGAGTGTCTTTGTGTTAACCGACGGAACCAATTACAAGGTACTTCCTACTGCAAAAGATTACAAGCGTATTGGAGAAGGGGATACGGGGCTCAATACGGGCGGTATGGGTGCCATTTCCCCCGTTCCTTTTGCGGATGGGGCTTTTATGGAGAAGGTACGGGAACGCATTGTGCAACCTACCATAGAAGGCCTTAAAAAAGACTATTTGCCCTATGTGGGATTTATTTTTATTGGATTGATAAAAGTGGGGAACGATCCTTTTGTTATTGAATACAACGTACGTTTGGGCGATCCGGAGACCGAAGTTGTGGTTCCGCGCATAAAGAATGATTTGGTGGAAGTGTTTCAAGCGATGGCAAACCAATCGTTAGATACGATAAACCTTGAAATTGATGAACGCAGTGCTACTACAGTAATGGCGGTTTCCGGTGGTTATCCGGAAGCCTATGAAAACGGCAAGGAAATAACAGGATTTGAAAACATTACGGACGCATTGGTATTCCATGCCGGCACAAAGCTCCTGAAAGACAGAATTGTAACAAATGGAGGACGGGTTCTCGCCGTAACCGCTTTTGGGCATGATTATAAAGCGGCCTTAAAAAAATCTTATGAAAATGTGGAAAAACTACATTTTGATGGGATATATTATCGCAGGGATTTGGGAAATGATCTATAAGTAGGGGTGAGCAGTGATTGTTTTATCTTCTTCCCCTTTGTCATCGAATCCCTTTAATTGCAACATCCAATAGATCATCCCGGAAAAACCGAGCAACATAAACACCCAATTTAGGGTATTTGCGCCCCACCAATTCTCCATAGACCGAATGGCATCAAATGGCAAAAACAGAAAGTTCACAAATAAATCCTCGATCCCTTTAAAAAATGCGGTCATCTTATTTATATTTACTACAAAAATATAAAAACCCCGGATGATTTCAAGTGTTTTTGGAAAAACAAAACCCATAAATTATATCATCGTTCTCGTTTTTCTATTTGCGTTCTATTGGTTTGTGCATTTTTTCCTTTTTGCAAGAAGATACACACCGGAAGAATTGCTGCTACATTCGGTTATTGTAGGAATACTGTTGTTCGGCATTTTCATGGTCAATTTTATTGTGTCCCGAAATAAGGTCACTGAGGCCAACGCCTATGCCATCTTGTTCTATGCCCTGTTGATCGTTGTATTTCCTGAGACCATTACCGACAGTAATGCCATCTTGTGCAGTTTCTTCATCTTATTGGCTATCAGGCGTATAATTAGCATCAAATCGCTTAAGTACATAAAATTCAAAATTTTCGACGCTACCTTTTGGATCATGGTCTCCAGCCTCTTTTATGACTGGGCATTGTTGTTTCTAATCATGGTTTTTGCCGCCATCTATTTGTATGAGCCAAAGAATATTCGAAATTGGATTGTTCCCATTATCGGTTTTTTTACCTTTTTGCTCATAATGATGGCCATTTTGGTGTTAATTGACAAGCCGGGATTTCTAAATGAACATTATGCCTTTTCTTTTAAGTTTAATGTCGGGCATTTTTTTGATTGGGGGAATAGCACAAAACTTGCCTCTTATATTTTGGTAACAAGCGTGGTCGGGATCCTCGCATTCGTAAAAATCAGGAGATTGGGGCTGGGCAGAATAAGTACCTTGAGGCTAATTGCCGTTTATTATGGTGTTGGTATGGCGATAAATTTTTTAAAAACAGGGGATAATGCCTTCCCCATCATCGTTACGTTTTTTCCTGCCGTTATTTTCATGAATAATTATATAGAGACCATTGGAAAGCCGAAGTTGAAGGAAGCGGCACTCTTTGCTTGTATCTTGATTCCTTTTGTGGTGCTGATTTCCAGTATTATCATTAAATAATTTAAGGGTATCTTTGTATTAAAATGTAGTTTGTAATGTTCAGCTTATTTGCCGTTTCCATTTTTGACGAAAGCATTAGGGATTACCATGTCATGGATAATGTCTATCAGTCTTTTACGAACCCCTACCCTAAGGAAGGGCATATTTCCAATTTGCTGTACCGAAAAAATTGGATTGATACGGTGCAATGGCATTATGAAGACATTATCCGGGATCCGAATATAGATCCGGTAGCTGCTTTGGAGTTAAAACGAAAAATAGATGCCAGCAATCAGGACAGGACCAATCTGGTAGAGTACATCGACAGTTATTTTTTAGAAAAATACCGATCGGTTCAGGTAAAACCAGAGGCCACGATCAACACGGAGAGTCCTGCCTGGGCTTTGGATCGATTGTCCATCTTGGCATTAAAGATTTACCACATGCAAGAAGAAGTAGATCGCAAAGACGCTTCCGTTGAACATATAGTCGCCTGCCAAAAAAAACTTGATGTATTGCTGGAACAGCGAAAAGACCTTTCGCTTGCCATCGATCAGTTGTTGGCGGATATTGAGGCGGGCAACAAATACATGAAGGTCTACAAACAAATGAAAATGTATAACGACGAGGAACTAAATCCCATCCTTCGTGGTCAAAAGTAAAAATGCATCCATATTAAATTCTCAACGCCCGCGTTTGCTCATTATCCGTCTTTCTGCCATGGGCGATGTGGCCATGCTGGCACCAGTGCTATTGGCTTTTGCACAACGATATCCCAACCTAAAAATCACGGTGCTTACCCGTGGGTTTTTTAAATCCATTTTTGCACAATTACCCAACGTTTCTGTTTTCGAGGCCGACCTAAAAGGAAGGCACAAAGGCGTTTTCGGACTTTGGAAACTGTATAAGGAACTGAAGGAGCTTAAGTTTGATACCGTTCTCGATATGCACAATGTACTTCGGAGCCAAATTTTGGGCTTTTTCTTTGGAATGGGCGGGGTATCGATCCTAAAAATAGATAAGGGAAGATTGAAAAAAAGAGCTTTGACACGCACCAAAAATAAGGTTTTTAAACCCTTGAAAAGCACGCACGAAAGGTATGCCGATGTTTTTCGAAAATCGGGCTTTCCTTTGGATTTGTCCAATTCCAAATTGCTTCCAAAACGGCCCCTATCGGAAAAAAGCATCAAATTTATAGGGAGTAGCGAAAAAAGAAGGGTTATAGGGATAGCACCATTTGCCGCTTTTCAGGGAAAAACCTATCCTCTTTTTTTAATGGAAGAAGTTCTCCGTAAATTAAAAAATACCAAGCGCTATAAAATAATACTGTTTGGTGGTGGCGATGCCGAAAAGGACGTACTTCAAAAATGGGCCGATCAGTTTAGCCGATGCGCCAACGCAGCCGGAAAATTCTCTTTTGAGGAAGAATTAGCCTTGATTTCCAATCTGGACCTCATGGTGGCCATGGATAGCGGAAATGCACACCTCGCAGCGATGTACGGCGTACCGGTTATTACCCTTTGGGGAGTTACTCATCCCTATGCGGGTTTTTATCCTTACGCACAGGATCCAAAAAACGCCCTTTTGTCCGACAGAAAAAAATTCCCGCTCATCCCTACTTCCATCTATGGAAACAAGATGCCCAAAGGTTATGACCGTGCCATGGAAACCATAGTGCCAAACGAGGTAGTACAAAAGATTGAAGCTAACCTGAATAAAACGTAAAAATTTTCCTAGGCCGTCTGTTTTTGGGCAATAGATCTAAAATACTGGCGTAACTGCTGCATATATTTATACCTCAGCATTCTGGCATTTCCATCGACCATTAGAGTGCGTATGCCTATATAGGAGGATATCAGGTAAGTAGCCACTGCTTCACTGTCTACATGGCGATCTATATAGCCATCTGATTTTCCTTTTTGAAGTACAGTGATCAGGTTTACCTCCCAAATTTTAAGGATGTCCTGAAGGTAGGTACTGATTTCAGGGTTTTTTCGGCCAAACTCTGTTATAAAATTGGTGAGTACAAAGCCGTAATCCAATTCGTTGTGCTCGGCGGTTTCCAAAGCATCTTCAAAACAGGCTGAAATAGCATTGAGCGGATCTTCCTTTCCAGCAATGGGCTCAACAAGCATATGATATACTTTCTGGATCACGAGGTTTTGAACAATGCTGATAAAAAAATCTTCTTTGGATTGAAAATGGTAGTAAAAGGCTCCCTTGGATAGGGCAAGTTCTTTTAAGATATCATCTACGCTGGTATTGTAATAGCCTTTTTGATAAAACAAAGCTAAACCAGTTACTTGCATTCGGTGCATGGTGGCCATGCGCTTTAGGTTTTTTTCCATACGATTTGGGTTTTGGGCAAAACAGACCGTTAAGTCTGTAACAAAGAACAGATGAATCTTATAGTTCTTAAAAATAAGAAGTTGAAGTGCCTTAAAACTCGTTAAAATGGATAAAAACGAATATGCGTCGCTCATTTTTTGTCTCTTATGGACGGCAAGGTTTGTTTGTAAGCGTGTTGGTGTGGCCAAATCTTTTAATATTTATAAAAGATAGATACAGGATCGAGGTCTTTTTCTTGACTCCTATGGTTCTTTAGGGCTTAAAAATAGGATTTAAGGCCATTAGTTCCTAAAAGGTTAATTATTTTTAAAAAAATAAATTAAGGTTTACATTTTTTGACGACTAAGCCAGTTAATGGAACATAAAATCAGGGATACCGCATTATTAGTGTTCTCGCTTTCAGCGAAAAAGGAGGCCGATAGAAAGGCTCTTTTTGGAAGCGGAAAACGAACGGCTACCCGTGATTTTTTCAATATATTAATTAAACAAACCGCCGATATAGCCCTAACAAGTGGTGTGGACGTGGTGTGGATCGATGAAAAAAAACAACGGGGCACCAGCTTTGGCGAACGCTATGCAAACGCTTTTCAGGAATTATTTGATCAAGGCTATAAAAAGGTGGTTTCCATTGGCAACGACTGTCCCCATCTTACTGCCGCAATTCTTAAAACGGCGATTGATCAACTAAAACAAAATAGAATTGTTTTAGGCCCTTCAACCGATGGAGGTATTTATCTTATCGGCATTAACAAGTCCTACTTTAACAAGACGTCCTTTTGCGGGCTACCTTGGTTACAAGATACCCTATTCGGGAATCTTATGGAAAATGTGGCATTAGAGCAGGAACAGGTATTTCTGTTGAAACCCCTTTCCGACATCGATACTAAAAAAGATGTGTTCGCCTTTGCCTTAGGAAATTCCTTTTCGGAACTTTCCAGATTTATTTTAAACCACCTTTCAAAGTCATCTTACACTTTTTCATGGGAGATGGCTCTTTTTATCCCTGCTTCTTTACCTAATGCGCATACACTTCGCGGCCCTCCCGGGCTTTAATTTTTTTCCCCGAATAAAACAACGGTAAAATTGTATAGCCAAACCCATTAGGGGCACTATGCGTTTGTAGTTAATTCGGAACATTAGTACGGATTTAATCAAAATCGAAAGACACCTTTGGTATGTTGCAAAACGACACCATGGGCTATGTGCAACATTAAAAGATAAGAACACAAAATGAAAATAATTTTAGTAGGATTCCTGCAGTTTTTGGTACTCGCTGCATGGGGACAAACCAACACCTATACTTCAAAATTGGTCGATGAGGACGGGCAGCCTATTCCCTATGCCACGGTTAAGGTGGTTGGCCAGGCACTTTATATAGTAACCGACGAAAGCGGCTACTTTACCTTGGAACTTGCCAGTTCCTATTTTCAATTGGATATTTCCTCTATAGGGTATAAAAACACGAGAATTACAGTATCCAATGGAGAAATTCCAGAGGTCATTATAATAGCACTATCGTCCGAGCAACTGGAAGGCGTGGTGGTTACCGCTTTGGGAATTGAAAGGGAAAAACAGTCGTTGACCTCTGCTGTTACCCGGGTTTCCGCGGCCCAACTTACAGAAGTACCCATGACCAACATCGTAAATAGCTTGGCGGGCCAGGTAGCAGGTGTCCAAATCACCAATGGTTCCTCCGGGGTAGGTTCCTCCTCGCGCATCGTAATCCGTGGCGAAAACTCACTGAGTGGCAGTAATCAGCCTCTTTTTGTAATTGATGGTGTGCCCATTAGCAATGAACAGGTTACAAGCGATTTAGTCAATGACGGGGCTTTGCAGGAAGTAGATTATGGCAATGGAGCCTCAGAAATAAGTCCGGATGATATCGCTTCCATATCCATATTAAAAGGTGCGGGTTCTGCCGCCTTGTATGGCGCAAGAGCCGCCAACGGAGTGGTCGTAATTACCACAAAAAGGGGTACGCGCAAGAAAGGTTTTGGTGTAACCACCAATAGTACCATAACGGTAGAAACGCTGCTTACGTTGCCGGATTACCAAAACCAATATGGTGGAGGTTCCAACGGGCAATATTCATTCCAGAACGGGATAGGTGCCGGGATTAACGATGGGGGCATCAGCAGTTTTGGTCCGCGATTGGATCAAGGACAACTCATCAATCAGTTTGATAGTCCTTCTACGGACATCAACGGGAATCCCGTACGCGCTGGAGATGTCATTTCAAGAACCTTCCCTGATGGTTCTTTTACCGAAATCACACCAACACCATGGGTCTCCAGACCCAATAATGTCCGCAATTTCTTTGATACAGGAGTAACATATCAAAATAATGTGGCCATTACTTCTTCTGGCGAAAATGGGAGTTTTCGACTTTCGTACAGCAACCTTCGCAATGAGGGAGTAGTTCCAAATACCAATCTGGACAGGGATGGATTGGCCTTTAGTTTGGATCATGACCTAAGCGATAAACTAAAGGTAAAATCGTTTGTAAACTATATATACACCAGAAGTGATAACAGACCCAATCTGGGCTATGGTTTTGAAAATCCATTATACGGGTTCATTTGGACAGGAAGACAGACCAATATTTCTTCCCTTCAAAATTACTGGCAGGCGGGGCAAGAAGGCTTGCAGCAATTTAACTTTAATTATTTGTGGGTCACCAACCCTTACCTCACCCTTTTTGAAAACACCAACAGTTTTAGGAAAAACAGAGTTTTGGGCAATGTCTCCGGCAGTTATGAGTTTTCGGACAAACTTAACCTTACCGTACGGACGGGATTGGATACCTACAACGATAATAGGGAATTCAGACGGGCTGCGAGCACCATTCAAAACCCATTCGGCACGTATAGGGAAGACGATGTGTTTTTTAGGGAAATCAACACCGATGTGTTACTTTCTTACAAAAATCAAATCAATACGGATTGGAAGTATACTGTTTCCGCAGGGGCCAATAGGTTTGACCAGATTGTGAATTACAAATTTTCTGAAGCATCGCAATTGGCCATCCCGGGGATATATACTTTGGCCAATTCGCGAACCCCATTAAAAGGGGTAAGTGAGAAATTCACCAAAAGAATAAATAGCGTGTATGGTACCGCCAACCTAGCCTATAAAAACTGGCTTTATTTAGATGCAACTTATAGAAACGATTGGAGCAGTACCCTACCGCCCGATAACAACTCATTTGGCTATTATTCGGTGGGAGCCAGTTATGTGGCGAGTAATATGTTTACCATGCCCGATGCCTTGTCGTATCTTAATTTTAGGGCGAGTTATGCCAGCGTAGGTAACGATACCGATCCGTTTCAAATTGCCCAAAATTTTCTGTTGAACCAGAATTTTGGACCTGACTTCCGTGTAACCAATGAAACCGTGTTAAAGAACATCAATCTAAAGCCGGAGCGATTAAATGCGGTGGAAGCCGGATTAGAAGCATGGTTATTAAATGGTAGAATTCAGTTGGATCTCTCCGGATACCAAAATACCAGTATTGATCAGATTATTTCCAGACCTGTATCGCAGAGCAGCGGCTTTGCAAGTGTAAACCAAAACGGCGGCAAAGTGCGTACCAGAGGTTTTGAGGGCATGATCAGTGGCGATATCCTGCGTCTCCAAAACTTTCAATGGCAATCCTCGGTAAATTTTTCAATCTACCGAAGTGTAGTAACGGAACTTCCGGATGGGGTAGACCAATTTGTAACTGGCACGGCCAATGTATTTTCTGGTTCTGGCGGTTCCAACACGGTGTTCTTTATAGCACGCGAAAATGGTCGGGTAGGCGATATGTTTGGAAGCGGTTTTGTGGAAGTCGACGGGAAAATCTTGTTTGGAGCCAATGGCCTTCCCACTCAGGATCCAAATCTCAGGCTATTGGGCAATTACAATCCCGATTTTAGTATGGGGTTTAGTAATAAATTTTCCTATAAAGGGATAGACATGACCGTGCTTTTCGATTGGCGCCAGGGGGGCACCATTGTATCCAGGACCAGGGCCATAGGAAATACGGCCGGGGTTTTACAGGAAACGCTGGCAGGAAGGGAAACGGGCATTGTGGGCGATGGCGTCATGAATGTGGGCACGGCCGAAAATCCGCAGTTTGTTCTAAATACCACTTCGGTATCTGCAAGCCAGTTCTATAACACCATTTTTGATCGCGGTAACGAGGCCAGTGCCTTGTACAGTGCGTCGTATCTTAAATTGAGACAAGTAAGCATTTATTATAATATCTCTGATAAACTCACAAAATCACTGGGTTTTCAAAGCATTAAACTGGGCTTGGTGGGCAATAATTTGCTCTTGTTTACCGAAAATCCGCATTTCGACCCGGAGCTAAATGCCTTTCAAGAACGGAATATCGTAAGTGGGGTAGAAGATGTTTCATACCCTTCTACACGTAGTTTTGGCGTAAGTGTAAGAACCCAATTTTAAGGAATATATAAAACTAAAACAATGAAAAAAACACTATATATCGTCTTTTGCCTAGTGGTCACTAGTTTTTGGATACAAGGATGCACCGAAGATTTTGAGGACATTAATGAAAACCCCAATGTTCCGCAAAATGTAAATCCTCAATTTCTATTATCCAATATTATCTCCGTACAGGCCAATCAGCACGCGTATCTTCAGGGGTTTCGACTGGCAAATTACCTGGGACAATTTGCTGCAAGTGTCGAATTTGAGCGTATAGATCGCTACGAAATGGGCTCTAACAGCGATTATTGGAATTCTATTTTTAGGCTGTTGTCCGATATTAAATCCATGAAGGAACTCGAAGGCACCAATGAGGCCTATGGAGCCGTGGGCGATATTTTACAGAGCTACCTGTTTTCACAACTTACCGATCTGTGGAATGATGTGCCTTATACGGAAGCCGTACGCGCCTTGGACGGGCAATTTACACCTAAATATGATACGCAGGAAAGTATTTATACCGATCCCCAAACCGGAATTCTGGCCATTTTAAAAAATGCCGTTACTACCTTAGAAAATACCACGACATCTATTAGCGGTGATGTGATGTTCAATGGCGATCTCGATAAATGGGTACGGTTCGGCAATTCGCTGCAACTGCGTTACCTCTTGAGAATTAGCAAAAGAACAACCGATTTTTCCGAAATGCAGGCCTTGGCCACCTCCGGAAAATTATTGGCGTCTAATACCGACAATGCGGTGCTCCCCTACCTAGGTTCTGCACCCAACCAATACCCGATGTTTTCGGCAGCGCTTGGTTTATACCAAGAACATAGAATGACACGTACCGTAGATTCAGTACTTACACTTTGGAACGACCCTAGGGTAGCGGTCTTGTACAAACCCACCCAAGTAAGTGTTAATGCGGGAACATTCGAATACAAAGGGCTGTTAAACGGTCAGGACAGGGAAACCATTGCAGAAGCAGGGATTAATTTAAACGATATTTCCCTTTTTGGAACTATTTTTCGGGATGTGCCCGATGGTGTCGATGCCCAGTTTATGCAATATTCCGAAGTGCAATTTGCTTTGGCAGAAGCCGCAGAAAGAGGTTATATTAGCGGCGACGTAGAAATGTTTTATCAGGAGGGGATAAGAGCAAGTTTTGACTATTACGAGGTGGATCTACCCCCCGATTATTTTAGCAGGGAAGCCGTAGCATTGAATGGCATTGATAATTTGAATAAAATCCTTACCCAGAAATGGCTCAGTCTTATTTCCGTGGGGCATGAAGCTTGGTTTAATGTGCGTAGAACGGGGATTCCCGCTCTGAAGCCGGGTCCCGACAATTTAAACGACGATCAATATCCCGTTCGGTATATTTATCCGGAATCCGAGCAGGCCACCAATAGTGCCAATTATCAGGAAGCGGTGTCTAGGATTGGGGGCGACAACATAAACAGTAAAGGTTGGTGGGAAAAAGATTAATGTGCCCGGCAAAAAAGACATAAAAATATGCCATGTGGGTACAACGAACGCTAAACGCAAGGCAAAATAACGGGGTAATGATGCTTTTAAAACACAAAATTAACGCTAGAACGACTCTAATTCTGGGTATTGCCGGTCTATGGTTATCCGCTTGCGGGCCATCATCGGTAAAGGACGACGAATATCTTAAATCAGCCGATTGGGATAAAGTGTCCGAGGTTGCTCAAGGCACTACCGTAAATTTTATGATGTGGCAGGGAAGCCCGGTGATCAACGCGTATATCAACAATTATGTTATCCCTACGGTAAAGGAACGTTTTGCGATCGATTTGCGTATCAGCGGTGGGCAAGGGCCGGAAATAGTGCAGTTGGTGATGGGCGAAAAGGAGGCCGACATTCAAACCGGACAGGTAGATATGGTTTGGATCAATGGAGAAACGTTTTTTCAATTGCGCAAACTAGATGGGCTATGGGGGCCTTTTGTGGACAAACTACCCCACTCCAAATATATTGATTTTGAAGATCGCTTTGTTAGTATCGATTTTCAACAACCCATCAACGGAATGGAAGCTCCTTGGAATATTGGGCAGTTCGCTATGGTCTATGATTCGGTAAGGGTTTCCCATCCGCCGGCAGACCTTCGGGAATTAGAGATGTATGTGAAGGCCAATCCGGGAACGTTCACCATATCCAATGACTTTACGGGCATGACGCTGTTAAAAAGTTTTCTGGCCGAACTTGGGGGCAGCCCCACAAGCCTGGATGGATCCTTTGATGCTGTTAAATATGACACCCTTTCTAAACAGCTTTGGGACTATATCAATACCCACAAAAAATATTTTTGGAAAGGCGGAACCACCTTCCCCAAGGAGCAAACGGTGGCTAGTCAGTTATTTGCCAACGGCGAACTGTTTTTGGTATATGGTTTTGGCGAAGGGGGTATCGAAGAAAAGGTGCGGAGTGGGCTTTATCCCAAATCTACGCGGGGCTATGCCTGGCGAAAAGGAACCATTAAAAACGCCAATTATCTGGGGATCTTAAAAAACGCTCCCCATAAAGCCGGTGCTATGGAAGTAATTAATTTTCTGATGTCGCCGGAGGCGCAACTCCAAAAGGCGGATGTGGCAGGGATGAACTCCAATACGGTGCTCAACATTTCTCGTTTGCCCGCAGAAGTTCAGGAGCAATTTAAATCGCGCACAAAACCGTTGTACGGACCATCCATGTCACAGTTAGCGGATTACGCCATGGCCGAGCCGGCTCCGGAATATATGATTAGACTTTATGAGGATTTTAGGAAATATGTAATTGAAAGATAAAACGACCAATATAAGCCTTGTTTTTTTTGTGGTGATCGGTGTTTTACCATTTGCCGGCGCACTTGGGTATGCCTTATTGTACAGTTTTGGCATTATTGGAGCCGCCAATACGGGTTTTACCACGCAATTTTGGGAATCGGTATTGGTATCAGGGATGTTTTTTAAATCATTTTTTTACAGCTTTAAAATAGCCTTGGTAGCTGTAGTGCTTTCTGTGGCCGGGGCATTATGGGTAATCCTTAAATTCCGGAAAAATCTGGAACAGAAATGGGTGTCGTTTTTAATTTACCTGCCATTGGCGGTTCCGAGCATTGTCACCGGATTTTTTACCTTTCAATTATTTTCCAAAGGCGGTTTTTTTGCCCGACTGGCCTATCAATTTGAGTGGATTACAGAACCTTCCCAATTTCCCGATCTTGTAAATGACGCTCTGGCTTTCGGGATTGTCTTGTCTTTTATAACCATGATTATGCCCTTTTTTATCCTGCTTTTTCTAAATGTGTATAAAAATGAACGGCTAGAAGCACTTTCCACCTTGGCCACTACGCTCGGAGCAAGTGCAGATCAAGTAACCCGTCGCGTTTTTTTACCCATACTGTTGAAAAAAACCTGGGTATTAGTGGTGCTTTATTTTATCTTTTTGCTAGGTGCCTATGAAGTACCGCTATTGCTGGGGCAAGAATCGCCCCAAATGCTTTCCGTGCTTATTATAAGGGAGCTCAAGCAATTTGATTTGGACAAGATTTCGGAAGGGTACGTAGTGGCCGTATTATACACGCTTATAGTGGCTACTGCCGCCGTGCTTTTGTTTTTACCTAAAATAAATTGGAACCATGAAAGTTAGTTGGAAACCCTTTGTACTCGGCGTGGCCATAGTGCTTATATTGTTTCCTTTTGTGTATATGGTATTTTTGTCACTGGTCACCGAATGGCGGTTTCCGGACTTAAAACCGTCCTATTTTGGGCTTAAAAACTGGACAACAATTTTGGGATCGGAAGTGGGGCTTTTGCAAAGCTTTGTGTCATCGGTAGTTATTTCGGTATCGGTGGCGCTTGCGTCTACTAGTTTGGGATTTTTTATTAGCAAAGCGGTATTCTATCATCCAAAAAAAAGAATTTTAACCTTGTTTGCCTATTTTCCGTATATTCTGGCTCCCGTGGTTTTTGCGGCCTGCCTAAGTTATTTCTTTTTAAAGTTGGGACTTTTTGGAAATATTACCGGGGTTATTTTAGCGCAGTTTAGCATTGCGTTTCCGTATGCCCTCCTCTTTTTTAGTAGTTTTTGGAACAGCACCATTCGGAATTATGAGGATTTGGCAACCACATTAGGGAGTAATCGCTGGCAGACCCTCACCAAAGTTGTATTACCACTGGCCAAGGGTTTAATGCTCATTTGTTTCTTTCAGACATTTTTAGTTTCATGGTTCGAGTTTGGACTAACGTCCATTATAGGCATTGGAAAAGTACAGACATTGACCATAAAAGTGTTTTTATTTATTAAAGAAGCCAATTACTATTATGGGGCACTTAGTTGTTGTTTGCTTATTTTTCCTCCTGTAGTGCTCTTGTACTTTAACAAGCGCTACGTCTTTAAAAATTTAGTTTGATGTTTTTGGAAGTGCAACATATCGTAAAAAGCTTTGGGGCAGAACATGTCGTAAAAGACCTTAGTTTTAGCCTTTCAGCAAAAAACACACTAAGCGTGTTGGGTAAATCGGGCTGCGGAAAGACCACCATGTTAAAGACTATTGGGGGTTTAATGTCTCCCGATGCCGGGAGCATTGTTTTGAACGGGGAGGATATCACCCTAAAAAAGCCTGAAAAACGCAATATTGTCTACCTCTATCAGGAAGATTTGTTGTTTCCCCACCTAAACGCCTATGAAAATATTGCATTTGGATTACGCATAAAAAAGATCCCCGAAAGGGAAATAAGCCATAAAGTAAATGCCATGCTGCACAGTTTAGAGTTGGAGGAGCAAGCAAAAAAAATGCCATCAAACCTTTCAGGCGGGCAGCGGCAACGCGTGTCCTTTGGGCGCGCTATTATTACCAATCCATCGCTTTTATTATTGGATGAGCCATTTGGCAGTCTGGATTCGGGCACCCGCCAGCGAATGCAGGAATTATTTAAAAAGTTGACCAAGGATTATGGTATCACCTCCCTGTTTGTAACTCATGATCTAAAGGAAGCGGTACTCATGGGCGATCAAATCGGGTATATGCAAATGGGCCTTTTAAAGGTGTATCCCAATAAGAAAGATTTTATAAATGATCCGGAGACCGGGGTACAAAATGAAATTCAATTTTGGGGAAGTTTAATGCCGGAGTAAAAATGAATCCGGGCATCTCTTTATGGGGAATAGGGTGTAAATATCAGAAATTAAACAAATGAAAAAGAAACTAGTTTGGATCGATACCGATCTGTCCGTCGGAATGAAAAGACACCAAAGGGATGGGTACAGCGATGTAGATGATGGGTATGCCGTGCTGCAATTGCTTTATGCGAAAAACATTGATATTAAGGGCATAAGTACGGTTTTTGGAAATACCAACATAGAAAATGCCTTTAAAATAGGGCAATTTATAAGCTCGCGGTTTGCCGAAAACCGAATTCCGGTATTCAAAGGCGCCGGGGCCGGCATTAATCTGAAAAATGTGGGCACTAATGAAGCTGTAGAGGCACTGGCTACCGCCTTGAAAAAGGAACCTTTGATTATTCTCGCTATTGGTCCTGCTACCAACATTGGGATTTTGTTGTTGAAATATCCCGAATTGAAATCGCAGATCATTGAAATAGTACTGGTGGCCGGACGCCGAAAGCCTACCGATTATTTTAAGATCGGCACTAAGGGCAATCATGCACAGGACTTGAATTTTGACATGGATAATGATGCCTTCCGGATTTTGTTTGAGAACCAATTACCCGTGGTACTTTGCCCTTTTGAGATTTCCAATAAGGTTTGGCTCACGGAAACGGATTTAGACGCATTGCGGAACGGCATGCCCGGCAACGAATGGTTGGCTGCGGCTTCCCAAAAATGGTTAGAACAATGGTTGCATGAAGGAGCTAATGGGTTTAATCCGTTTGATGTGTTGGCAAGCCATTATATTATGGCGCCTCAGGACATTGTTTCGGAGCCCCTAAATGCCCGATTGGAAATACATCTGGACGACACTGCGAAAGAAAATACCAATAGGTCTTTTAAATCTTTTTTGTTATGTGATAAGAGTCCCGGTTTTCCCGTAATCTACTGTTATGACGTGGAACCAAATTATCATAACCGATTGTTAAAAAGTTTAAAAGCATGAAAAACAATGAGAAAATTAACTACCGAAAAGGCTAATATAGCGCATTACCTTAAAGAAAAGGGCTGGCTGTCTGCGGAAGAAGATGTTGTTTACGTAGAGAAACCTGGAGAAGGCAACATGAATTTTACACTTCGGGTCGATACAGGTTATCGCTCCTTTATTATTAAACAAAGCAGGGAATATGTGGAGAAATATCCTCAGGTAGCTGCACCAAAAGATAGAGTGCTTAAGGAAGCCGAATTTTATGCATTGATTGGTACCATACCGGAATTGGCCGCTATGATGCCCGGTCTTATTG
The DNA here is from genome assembly GCA_041749595.1 of Flavobacteriaceae bacterium. Classification (GTDB taxonomy): domain Bacteria; phylum Bacteroidota; class Bacteroidia; order Flavobacteriales; family Flavobacteriaceae; genus Aurantibrevibacter. The sequence goes on from JBGTBA010000021.1 coordinate 34,836, forward strand.
GGCTCGATGCAGAAAATAGCATCATGCTTATGGACGATTTGGGAAAAGGAAAAGATTATACGTTTCTGTATTGCAAAGGCGAAACTATTTTGGAAAGTGAGCTCATGACCTTAATGGAATTTGCCGCAAAATTGCATCAGGGCATTACCGATAGCACAGCGCGGAATAGCATCGATAATCGCGAAATGAAGGCGTTAAACCACGAACATATTTTTAGGTATCCCTTTTTGCAGGATAATGGGCTGGATTTGGACACTGTGCTCAGCGGATTAAAAGCGGCAGCGCAGCCCTTTAAGGAAGATGCGACTTTAAAGCAAAAGGCGGCCGAATTAGGAAACCTTTATCTGGCAGATGGGGCCTGTTTGTTGCATGGCGACTATTTTCCGGGAAGTTGGTTGCGAACCGCTAATGGCGTAAAGGTAATAGACCCGGAGTTTTGCTTTTTTGGACCGCCAGAATTTGAGATTGGCGTTACCATAGCCCATTTACAAATGGCCGACCAGCCCGCAGCACTCATTTCAAAAGCGTTGGCACATTATACGTCAATAGCCCCTTTGGATGATAGCTTACGCCAAAAATTTACCGCCATCGAACTGCTTCGCCGAATGTTGGGATTGGCACAATTGCCATTAGAAATTGATCTGGAAAGACGGATCTCCCTTTTGGAAGACGCAAGAGCCATTTTGAAACAATAGATCGCACCTCCAAAAATGCAACAAACCGATGGGTCTATTTTGTCAAATCGCTAAGGGCAGTGTACAAAGAGATCAACGGTTTGGGGCGTTAAATTGTCGTTGTACATTACTTTAGCCTCAATAAAAAAGCCTTTTGAGTCATTTAACCAACTGCCGGGTTTGTTATAAAATAGATTTGGATGTTTTGTTTTGTTAACAAAGCTAAAATGGTGCTATTTTTGTAGTCAAACAGGTGATTATGAATGCTGCGCAACTCAACTATCAGTCTATTGGTCTCGTCCTTTCCGGGGGCGGTGTGCGGGGCATGGCACATATTGGACTTCTTAAGGCCTTGGGAGAATTTGGTATTGTACCCCAAACCGTATCGGGAAGCAGTGTGGGTGCCTTGGTAGGCGCCTTGTATGCCAACGGAAACAGTATTGATGAAATGTTGTTTTTTTTAAAGAAACCCCTTTGTTCAAGTATAATTTTTTTACCATTGCAAAGTCGGGGTTTATTGATACCGATAAGTATTTCGACCTATTTAAATCCTATTTCCCAGAAGATTCATTTGAATCACTATTGCATAAGCTTCATGTGGTGGCTACCAATTTAGAAAAGGGGGAAGAGGAATTTTTTGCGTCCGGACCCTTAATTCGTACCCTGTTAGCATCAGCCGCCTTGCCCCCTGTTTTTAGTCCGGTAGAACTTAACGGACAGTTTTATGCCGATGGGGGTATTATGAACAATTTTCCTTTGGGGCCCCTCATAAATAAGGCCGATTTTATTATTGGCAGTAATGTGTCTATAGTAGGGAATGCGGGGAAGAACGATTTAAAAAACTCATTTCAATTGACAGGTAGGGTTACCGGGTTGATGATTTACGCCCTTAACCGGGAAAAATTGGCTACCTGTGATGTGTTACTGGAGCCTAAGGAATTGGAATCGATAGGCGTATTGGATCGTAAAGGGATAGAAAAAGCCTTTATCATTGGTTACGACCATGCCATGAAGGTTTTTGACAAGGCGTTAGCGCACTAGACCCCCCCTAGCCCCCAAAGAGGGAATTTTAAAATGATGTCAATGATCAAAAATGGAGCCCCACTTTTGTCCTACTGGTTTATGGTAACCCCGAAAAAGTCTGCATTTGTCATACTGTCCCTTTCCGATTTGGCGAGATCGGGAGAAGTGGGGTATTTCGTAAAGCCGGAAGCTGTGACGGGTCCTGAAAAATTATTGCAGACTTTGTGCTGCTCAAAATAAATTCCCCCTTTAGGGGCTAGGGGGCCTGACTTTTAAACATCATCGTAATCCACTTTCAAGATTGGGGTCAAAGGACGGGCCTGACATGTCAATATAAGCCCTTCGGCAATTTCCCCATCCGTAAGAATCTGGTTTTTCACCATTTCGGCCTTTCCTTCTTTAATCCTAGCAATACAGGTACTGCACACCCCTCCTTGGCAAGAATAGGGAGCGTCAATATTTTCTTTTAATACAGCATCTAAAACCAAGCTTTTGTTATCCATGGAAAAAGAAAATTCCTCATCTTCCAGTACTACGGTCAATTGCGTCTTTCCATCAGTACTTTCAGGGAGTTCGTCTTTTATTTCCGTGGAAGTAAACAGTTCATAATGTATTTTAGCCTCGGGGATAGACTTCTCCTTCAGGGTATCCATGACCAAGTGAATCATTGCCTTTGGGCCACAGATATAAAAATCATCAAAATCAAAACCCTTGTGTTTATTTTTTAACACATAATTTACTGTAGATCTGTCAATGCGGCCAAACAGTGAATTTTCTTCTTGCGACTGACTACAAATAAAATAAACAAAAAACCTATTGGTATATTCAAGCTGAAGTTTCACCAAATCGGTATAGAACATGGTCTCTTTAAAGGATTTATTTCCGTAAACCAGCACAAATTGGTTTTTTGGGTGGCCCTGCAATACACTCCTTGCAATGCTAATTATTGGTGTTATACCACTACCGGCGGCAAAGGCGGCTATGTTTTTGGGCCGTGTATTTTCCTTAAATAGAAACCGTCCTTCTGGGGGCATAACCTCCAAAAGATCACCTACCGCTAATTTGGTATTGGCATAATCGGAAAAGCCACCTTTGTCAATTTTTTTCACCCCGATGGTGATATGATCGCTTTTTGGGGAAGAGCTTATGGAATAGGCCCTGCGGAGTTCTTTCCCCTTTATTTCTTTTTTAATGGTGATGTATTGTCCGGAGGAAAAGGAAAAGGTTTGAATTAATTCTTTGGGAATACCAAAAGTAATCGCAACCGCATCCGGTGTCAATGCTTTAATACTTTCCACTTTTAAAGGATAAAATTGGGCCATAGTACTATTTTTCATGCAAAAATAAGGAATGCACGGATTAAAATGCGATACCCTCAAAAAAATACACCTAAAATTCTTATGCATAAGGAAATTATGTATATTTGAAAAAACCAAAAGTCACAATAAATATCGTAACCATTTATATGGTTTTTTAGTATAGAGATACAGCATTAGAAGCGCCCATGAAAAACTCCAAATTGTATAAAGGCAGTCTTAATACCATCATCTTAAAACTTTTGGACGAGAAGGGAAAGATGTACGGTTATGAAATTACCCAAAAAGTAAAGGAGCTTACCAGGGGTGGCGTAAAGATTACCGAAGGAGCCTTATATCCCGCCTTACACAAATTGGAAGCCGAAGGTCTATTGGAAGTAGAGGTAGCCATGGTAGATAATCGCCTGCGAAAGTACTATAAACTTACAACACAGGGCGAAAAGGAAACCATAAACCGATTGGCAGAATTGGAAGATTTTATACGAAGCATGCAACAATTGGTAAAACCAAAATGGGAGATAAATTAATTTGAAAGTGGAATGGAGCTAACCCTTGCGCAATTGGACTACATAGACGATTACCTGATAAAAAACAAGGTAAAATATTGGGATGTGCGCATGGAACTTTTAGATCATATTTCCATGGAGGTGCAGCGTTGTATGAGCAATAGACTAACTTTTGAACATGCGCTGCAAGAAGTACATGTGGCCTTTGGCAACAAAATGAGATCCAAGGCATTGAGCAAAGACCAAACCCAATGGATTTTTAACGAATCTATCTATGCAGACCATTCCGGATACAATAAAATTATAGCCACAAAAACTAAGGAACTGCAATTAAGAATAAGACGTCTTTATAAAAAAGGATTTGTTGGTTTTTTTACTTCTGCGGCCAGCCTTTGTTGTTATATTGTATGTATTGGATTGTTGGTTTTATGTAGGGAATCCATTAACCCAAAAGTGCTGTCCCAACTG
>JBGTBA010000022.1:0-35408 GCA_041749595.1 Flavobacteriaceae bacterium
TATCTGTTTTTAGATCAGAAGAGAAAATTGGGTTTAGTCAAGAGGATTAAAAAACAAATCGATAAATTTGCTTTGACTGATGAAGATCTTGGATTTGCAAATACCTGATTTTAAATATATTGTAAAAACGTTAGTCAGAATTTGAGAAAACCACCACCGACAAAATGAAAATAGCTTTATTGACACTCGGAACCCGTGGAGACATACAACCTTATGCTGTTTTGGGACAAGCATTAAAAGAACGTGGACACCAAGTAACTTTATCTACAGCAACAAACTTTAAGGATTTAGTTTTATCCTACGGAATTGACTTTATACCTATAGAAGCCGATTTTCAGGCTGTTTTAGACTCTGACGAAGGAAAAAAAATGATGAAAGGAAATCCATTTGCGATTAAGAGAAATCTAAATACTTGGATTTATCCATTAATTTCAAATTCACTTATTGAGTTTTACCAACTTGCAAAAAAAAGTGACATAGTATTATATCACGTTAAAACTTTGGCGGACAGTTTTGCAGACCAATTTCCTGAAAAAATGATTAGAGCTTCCGTTTTGCCTATTGTGGAGCCAACAACAGAATTTGTAAATCCTTCATTTAGCGGTTTACCAATTCCTACATTTCTATATAAACCTACTTATATATTGTCAAATTTTAGCATCAAACTTTTATCAAAACCCATTGGGGAATTTAGAACGAAGTTTGATTTGCCAAAAAAATTTAAAGTTCCACAAGTAAAAAATATTTATGGATTAAGCCCAAGTTTTCTGATTGTTCCTAAAGATTACCCGAAGACATCAACTTTTAATGGTTTTTGGTTTGGAAATTCAAATGACACTTTAGCAAATGACATAAGTGAATTTATTGATTATGGAGAAGCCCCTTTGCTTTTAACTTTTGGAAGTATGCCTTTTAAAAGTAAATTCGACTTGCAGAAGGCAATCTTAAAATTAATTAAACAACTCGATACAAGAATAATTATAGTAAAAGGTTGGGGACTTGATAATACCGAACAACTTGAAAACAACTCTAATATAAAAATCATAAATAGTGCACCTTACGAAAAACTATTTCCTTACGTTAAGGCAATAATTCATCACGGTGGAATTGGAACAACGGCAGAATGTTTGAGAGCAGGAAAACCATTTTTTGTATGTCCAATTTTATATCCAATTGGCGATCAAAAATTTTGGGGACAACTTGCATACAAGCAAAGAATTGCCGTAAGACCTGTTCCTATAAGCAAAATGACAGAAGAAAAATTTATAACAAGTGTAAGGGAATTGTTGACGAATAAAGAACTTTATAAAAATGCAGAACTAATGAAAATAAAAGTTGGCAATGAAAACGGAATAGAAAAAACAATTGACGAAATAGAAAAAATCCACAGCTAACAGCTAGGATTAAGCAAAAATGCGGGTACAATACTATATTGAACATTCGGATACTAATAAACATTTGTGCTTCTAGTTGCGCCGCTACGCCAAGCTGTAAAACCGAAACGAAGGCCTATAGGTCAAAAAATCCTGTAGGCCTTTACCTAGGATGCGGTAATTCCTAAAACTCTCCCAATACATTACACTTTACCCTAAAAAATCCTATTTTTAGCAAAAATTATTTCGTTGCAAAAGCAGATCATATTCATGTCCATTTTGTTTTTCGGCACCTTCTGTACGGCGCAGGTAACCCCTCCCGAACAAAAGCAGATCAATATTGTGTATGGGGCCAATTTCACCAAAGATGAAACACAATATCCCGGTGCCTCCATCTTCAGCAAGGACGACAGGCAAGTACAATTTGAACACCAAGGTGCCGATCTCTGGTGCGATATCGCCATTTTCTACCAAAAAGAAAATAAATTACGGGCCCTGGGAAATATTCGTTTGCAACAGGGAGATTCTATACAAATGACCAGCGGAAAGATAGATTATGACGGCAACCTAAAACTGGCAAAAGCATGGGAAAACGTAGTGTTGCAAAATACGGACATGACCTTAAAAACAGATACCCTATATTTTGACAGGGAAAAACAGGAATCGTTTTACAATCATTTTGGGACCATAGTAGATTCATCCAATACATTGACCAGTCGTATTGGCAGGTATTATATGGTTCCCAAAAAATACCAGTTTCTGGATAGCGTACATATTCGGAATCTCGAATACACTATGGAATCCGAGCAGTTGGATTATTATACCACCTCTAAAAACGCCTATATGTACGGGCCGTCGACCATCACCGGAGAAGCCTATAAAATCTATTGCGAGCGAGGATTTTACGATACTAAAATTGAACAGGGCTATGGCATAAAAAACACAAGGATCGATTACAATAACCGCATCATTGAAGGAGACAGTGTTTATTTTGACAAAAGAACGGAGTTTGCCTCCGCCACCAACAATATAAAAGTTACGGACACCATAAATAAAGGTGTCATAAGAGCGCACTACGCCGAAGTTTTTAAGGCCAGGGATTCCGTATTTGCAACAAAACGGGCCGTTTCCGTAAGTCTTGTGGAAAGAGATTCGCTCTATATGCATGGCGACACGTTAATGGTTACAGGCAAACCGGAGGCTAGGATTCTGCGGGCATTCCATAACGCCAAATTTTATAAAACGGATCTGAGCGGTAAATGCGATTCCATACATTTCAATCAAAAAACGGGGATTACCCAGTTGATCAGGAAACCGGTGATCTGGAACGGGGAAAACCAAATGACAGGAGATAGCATCCATCTTTTATCCAACATGGAAACCGAAAAATTGGATTCGCTAAAGGTACTTAACAACGCCTTTATCATATCGTTGGATACTATAGGAAAAACAGGGTACAACCAGGCCAAGGGAAAGGACCTGCTCGGAAAATTCATAGACAATGAACTCAAGATCATTAATTTAATTAAAAATACCGAAGTCATCTATTATATGTACAACGACGATGACCAGTTGGTGGGCATAGATAAGACCATTTGTAGTTCCATACAAATGGTCTTGGACAGTAGCGCAATTGAGTCCATTACCTTTTTTACCGACCCCGATGGGGATATTTTCCCGGAAAAAGACCTTCCGGAAAACAGTCGTAAATTAAAGGGGTTTATTTGGCGGGGCAATGAGCGTATTTTAACCAAAAACGACATCTTTGACGAAGATGACAACACTATTCAATTGGCGACCATCAGGGGCATAGAAAACCCTATAGATATTGATGCAGAAGAAGATGAACGAAACAAAAATGAGGGAGACCCGATCAATACGATAGCCAAACCCAATACTCAAGCGGCCACAGAATCCAAAAAGAAAACGGAAATCAAAAAAACAAATTAATGCCGATCTTAAAGGACGACTTTTTAAGATACCAAGCCCAGACCACGGTGCATCCTTTGGCTTTGGAGGTTTCCCATGCCAAGGGAAGCTATATTTACGACACGATGGGCAACGCACATTTGGATTTTGTTGCCGGGGTTTCCGTATGCAGTTTAGGGCATTGCCATCCGAAAGTCACCAAAGCCATCCGAAAACAGATGGAAAAATATATGCACGTCATGGTGTACGGCGAGTACATTCAAAAACCCGCAGTGGAATATTGTGAACTATTGGCATCGCTCCTGCCCGCCCCTTTAGAAACCACTTATTTGGTAAACAGCGGTACGGAAGCAATAGAGGGAGCCTTAAAATTGGCAAGACGCACCACGGGAAGAACACAGCTCATTTCTGCAGATAATGCCTATCATGGAAATACTATGGGCAGTCTAAGTGTCATGGGCCATGAGGAGCGCAAGAGCGCTTTCAGACCCTTATTGCCCGATGTTTCTTTCATACGTTTCAACAAGGATAGCGATTTAAAAAAGATAACCGATAAAACGGCGGCCGTGCTTTTAGAAACTATACAGGGAGGTGCAGGATTCATTCTTCCTGAAAGGGGGTATTTGAAAAAGGTCCGTGAACGCTGCAATGAAGTAGGGGCACTTTTGATTTTGGACGAAATACAGCCGGGCTTTGGGCGTACGGGAAAACTTTTTGCATTTGAACATTATGATTGTGTCCCTGATATTTTGGTAATGGGCAAAGGAATGGCTTCCGGATTGCCCATAGGCGCCTTTACCGCTTCAAAGGCAATGATGGAAACCCTACAGAACAACCCAAAACTGGGGCACATTACAACCTTTGGTGGCAATCCTGTAATAGCGGCCGCCAGTTTGGCAACATTAAAGGAAATCACTAAAAACCAGCTCATCTCAAAAACACTGAAAAAGGAAGCGCTTTTCAGAAAATCATTAAAGCACAGATACATAAAGGAAATTCGGGGCAAAGGTCTTATGCTGGCACTGATCATGGAAAATTCCGAACTCGCAAATACACTGATACTGAATTGCGCCAAAAAGGGATTGGTCCTTTTTTGGCTTTTGTTCGAGCCAACAGCGGTCAGGATTTCCCCGCCCTTGACCATCTCCAAAAAAGAGATCAAAAAGGGATGCAAGCTCATCCTAGAAATTTTAAACGCAATTGAACAATAATTTGTTAACTAATTTGTTAATAATATAGCCCAGATCAGAACTGTAAAATAGAGCTAAAAGACTATTTTTAGTTCCATAGTTTAACCAAGAACGTACCTATGGCGTTAGATCCTAACGAGAACCCAAGCCAGCCCATAGTAAAGTTTGAATCCATGCTGAAGACAGATGATGTCTATTTTTTTGATGCAGAGGATTTTGAGGACATTATTCACCACTACCTCAATAATGGCAAGATATCCTTGGCAAAAAAGGCCATTAAAATTGGTCTGCAGCAACATCCAAATGCCATAGAACTTAAATTATTGGATGTAGAAGTACTGGTTTTCGAGAACAATTTTGAGGTGGCCGAAAAAATGCTCGATAGCCTTCAGCTCTTGGACGGCAGCAATGATGAAATTTACATCCAGAGGGCTAATATTTACTCGAAGAAAGACAACCATGAAGCCGCTATAGCCTTATTGAAAAGGGCATTGGAATTGAGCGATGACGGTTTTGACATACACGCCCTGTTGGGAATGGAGTACCTGTTCATGGACAATTTTGAGCTGGCCAAGGAAAGTTTTATGGAGTGCGTCACTTATGACGAACAGGATTACTCCTCATTATATAATGTGATCTACTGTTTTGAGTTTTTGGAAGACTATGATGGGGCCATTTTTTACCTCAATGACTATTTGGAAAGAAATCCTTACTGTGAAATGGCTTGGCACCAATTGGGCAAAATGTATTTTTCGAAAAAAATGTACCAAGAAGCCTTGGGTGCCTTTGATTTTGCCATAATTTCCGATGAATCCTTCATAGGTGCCTATTTTGAAAAAGGAAAGGTTTTGGAAAAACTGGGCAAGTATAATGAAGCCATTGAAAACTATGAAACCACCATAGCCCTGGAAGACCCAACATCCCATGCCTATTTGCGGATAGCCAAATGCCACGAAAAATTAAAAAACGATGACCTGGCCAAATACTATTACTACCATACGGTGCACGAAGACCCCCTCTTGGATAAAGGGTGGTTGGCCATTACCGACTTTTACTATCGTAAGGAAAGTTATAAAAAAGCACTTTACTACATCAACAAAGCCATAAATATAGATGGTGAAAACGCACTCTATTGGAAGAAATGTGCAAAGATACACTTTGCCCTTAAAAATTACGACGAAGCAGATTATGCCTATAAACAGTCCGTGGATCTGGGCAACTATGATTTTGACACTTGGTTCTATTGGGCAGACGTGGCCGTACAGAACAAAGATGTGGAATCGGCCATCCAGATCCTAAAACAAGGAAACGAACTTTATCCCGATAGGGCCGAAATGCAATATAAAATGGCCGGCCTATACCTATATTTAAATGACCTTGTCAAGGCCCAGTACCGCCTTATCAATGCCCTGAAAATAGATCCTGGAAAACTCCATGTCTTCGAGGATGAATTTCCCCAGTTCTGTGAAACAAAATGGGCAAAAAACATAATCTCCGATATCAAAGGGGCATCTAGATAAAAAAGCTACTTTTGTTTTTTATCTTTTTATGGCAAATAGAAACTTTCTTAGCTACCTCGTCATCGCCTTAAAAGGTTTGGCCATGGGGGCCGCAGACGTAGTTCCAGGAGTGTCCGGTGGCACCATAGCATTTATTTCCGGTATTTACGAAGAACTGATAACTTCTATAAACAACGTAAACCTATCTTTATTTAAAACATTGGGAAAAGATGGGCCCAGGGCGTTCTGGTCCCAGGCCAATGGAAATTTTCTATTGGCCCTTTTGTTGGGCATAGGAACAAGCGTGTTTTCCCTTGCCCGATTTATAAGTTGGCTATTGGCCAACCATCCCGTACTTTTATGGTCTTTTTTCTTCGGCCTGGTCGTGGCCAGTGTCCTTTTTGTTGGCAAAGCCATTCCAAGATGGAACGTGGCCACCTTTATTCTATTGTTCCTTGGAGCTTTCATTGCTTATTATATAACCACTTTGCCCCCCATTGAAAATACGGAAAATATCCCATTTCTTTTTTTTTCCGGAGCTTTGGCCATTTGCGCAATGATACTCCCCGGAATATCCGGTGCATTCATTTTAGTCTTGTTGGGCTCTTACAAACCCATATTGGATGCCGTCCATGAAAGGGATTTTAAGATTGTGGCCACGGTTGCCCTAGGGGCCGTTTTTGGACTTTTAAGTTTCGCCAAACTTTTAAAATGGATGTTCAGCAATCATAAAAACACCACCTTGGCACTTTTAACGGGCTTTATCGTAGGATCTTTAAGTAAAATATGGCCGTGGAAAAAAGTACTCGAAACCAAGGCCTATGGCGATAAGATCATCACCCTAAAAGAGCAGAATATTTCACCCTTTTCAATGGCAGGGGATAATCATATAATAACTGCCATTGTTTTAGCGATTCTAGGTTTTTCCCTTATTTTTATCCTGGAGAAAGTAGCCTCAAAGAAATAATCAGTTGCCCCCATGACCAATCCAAGGACTTTTAGGGATAAGTTTTTTTTGGTGATCAAAGGCCTTGGTATGGGCACCGCAAATAAGGTGCCCGGTGTTTCTGGCGGCATTGTAGCCTTTGTGGGGGGTTTTTATGAAGAGTTTATTTATTCACTTCAAAAAATAAACCTAAAATCCTTTAAGCTATTGATCAACGGAAGGTTCAAGAGTTTTTACCGCTATGTAAATGGCCAGTTTTTATCACTCCTTATAGCCGGTATGCTCACGAGCTATTTTAGTGTGTCCAAACTATTGGATTATTTTCTTGAAAAGAAAGAACTGTTTGTTTGGGCCGCTTTTTTTGGAATGATCTTGGGGTCTATATATTATATTGCGAAAGATTTTAACCACTGGGACAAAAAAACCATTACGGCAGGGATTATAGGCTTGGTTGTGGGGATATCCATCAGTTTTTTAAGCCCTGCCAAAGAGAACGACAATTTGGTCTTCATTTTCCTTTGTGGGATGATCAGTGTTTCCGGGATGACCCTTCCCGGACTTTCAGGCTCTTTTATCCTGATCCTGTTGGGAAATTATGTACTGCTTTTGGTCGACTCCGTAAATGCCCTTTATGATACTTTTGGGGAAATCATAAGAGGTGATTTTGGTTTTTTGAAAAATGAGAAGCGATTACATATTTTAAAGATCCTGGCGGTATTTACCACAGGGTCGGCGGCTGGCCTAGTGAGCCTGTCCCATATATTAACCTATGTGTTGAAACGATTTCAGCATATTACCACTGCCGTGATCATTGGTTTTATTACCGGTTCCTTGGGAGTGGTATGGCCTTGGAAAAGAACAATGTTCAGGACAGGTATGGATGGTAGGGCTTTATTGGATTCTAATGGCGACCAGATCATTCAAAACTATGAAAGGTATCTTCCCAGTCTAGGAAATACCGAGTCATGGTGGGCCATTCTTTTTATTTTTGTTGGAATCAGTATTTTATTAGGTTTGGAATGGTATGGGAAAAACAGAAAATGAGCTTTTTAGATTTGGACTTGTAGGAAGGAATATTTCCTATTCTTTTTCAAAAGGATACTTTACGCAAAAATTTTTGGACCTACATCTTGATGGATATTCCTATGAAAATTTTGACCTACAACAAATAGATGAATTTACAAAGCTTATCCGAAATACCAAAAACCTAAAAGGGATAAACGTAACCATTCCCTATAAAGAGGCGATATTGCCCTTTTTGGATGAACTAGACCCGAAAGCCGAAAAAGTAGGTGCCGTAAACACTATAAAAATAAGTAAAAATGTTCTAAAAGGCTACAACACGGACATTTACGGATTTAAAAAATCGTTAGAGCCGTTTCTAAAAGAATACCATAAAAAAGCACTGATATTGGGTACGGGAGGAGCCTCCAAGGCTGTTGCCCATGTTTTTGGCGAGCTGGGAATTCCGTATATATTCGTTTCCAGAAACCCTGGGACTGGCCAACTTTCCTATGATGGCCTTACTGAGGCCGTCATGGAAAATTATGGCGTAATCGTAAACGCTACGCCGTTGGGCACCTACCCCGCAATTGAAATAAAACCGGAAATTCCCTACCAATGGGTCACGAAAGACCATCTCCTGTTCGACCTAATCTACAACCCCGAAAAAACCTCATTTTTAAAAGAGGGGGGGAAACAGGGAGCTGTCATTTGCAACGGCCTTGAAATGCTGCGGTTACAGGCGGAAAAAGCATGGGAGATATGGAATTACTGACCAAAGTGGACATCTAAAAATACGATTTTCCGGATTGCAAGGGGTTTTTAAACCATAAAACCCAAAAGAAGTTTCATTACCTTTGCAAATACCATGGTTGTTGCTAACTTACATCAAAAATAGTAGCGGCAATAGATAAACATTAAAAAATGTTGGAAGATAAAGACGGGAAACTACAAAAAAATGTAGTGCAGGAAAAAATTTCAGAAACCACTGGAACCATATCAAATTCAGAGGAAAGTGCTGAAATGACAGATAACGATCAGAAAGGCACCGCCCCAGAAGAAGTTTTGGAGACGGGGGGCAAAGTTGATAATGTAACACACCTTGCGGGCCAAAATGATGCCATTGTGGAAGCACCCTTGGAGGTAGAGGAAAACGTTTTGAATGAAATTGACGATTCCAACGCCGAGGATGCAGAAGACGAAGATAACCATCGTAGGCATAGGATCCCAATATTGGATTATCATGCCATGTCCATGGAAAATCTAGTGGTTGAATTGCAGCACCTCATCCGCAAGGAAAAAATACAGGCCATTAAAAAGCATGTGGAGGATATAAAATACGAGTTCGATCTAAAATTTCAGGATTTCATAGACCACAAAAAAGAAGAGTTTGTTAACAATGGGGGGGATGAAACCGACTTTAAATTCAGCTCCAACACCAAAAAACAATTCAACGAAGCATATTCCGAGTATCGTGAAAAACGGAACCAGTACTATAAAAATCTGGAACAGTCCTTAAAAGCAAATTTGGCCATCCGGTTACAGCTCATAGAATACTTAAAAGGCTTGGTCAATATAGAAGAAGACATAAATACCACATACAAAAGCTTTAAGGACATTCAGGAAAGATGGCGCACCGCTGGCCCCGTGCCCCGTGCCAATTATAATGATGTCTGGAGAACCTATCAGCACCATATTGAGATTTTCTATGATTTCCTGCACCTAAACAGGGAATTGCGCGATTTGGATTTTAGGCACAATCTGGAAGAAAAAGAAAAAATTGTGGTACGGGCGGAAGCTTTAGCCAAAGAAAGCGATCTATCCACGGCCTTTCAGGAGCTGCAGACCCTGCACAAAATCTGGAAAGAGGATATAGGCCCTGTGGACAAGGAGCATAGGGACGGTATTTGGAGCCGTTTCAGCAACGCAACCAAAATATTGCACCTAAGACGCCAAGAACATTCCAAAGAATTGGATAAACTATTCGAGCAAAACCTTGAAAGGAAAAACGAAATAATATCCGCCATACATGCCATAGCTTCCAATGTTTCCAGCGATCACAAGATATTGCAACAACAGATAAAAGAGGTGGAGGCGCTAAGGGAAAACTTCTTCAAGGCCGGCAAAGTGCCCCAAAAAGTAAATGAGCAAACCTGGGCAAGGTTCAAGGATGCCATACGCAATTTTAACCATGGCAAAAATTCATACTATAAAAACCTTAAAAGGGAGCAACAGGAAAATCTCGAAAAAAAACAGGCACTGTTGAATCTTGCCAAATCCTTAAGGGATAGTGAGGATTTTGAGATAACCACCCCCGAAATGAAGCGCATTCAAAATGAATGGAAAAAAATTGGCCACGTGCCCAGAAAATATTCCGATAAAATCTGGAACGAGTTCAAAAATGCCTGCAACCATTATTTCGACAAGATAAATGCAGTTAAAAACGAGTCGCATAAAGAGGAATTGGACAATTACGAGCACAAAAGCGCCTGCCTTGAAAAGCTAAGGATATACCAACTCAGTGGGGACAAGAAAATGGATTTGGCTTTCCTTAAAAATCTTATAGACGAATGGAAAACGTACGGTAGGGTACCCTTCAATCAGAAACACATCAATGCAAAATTTGACAAAATTTTGGATGCGGTCTTCAAAAAATTGGATATAAGTAAGCAAGAGGGAGAATTGCTTAAATATGGAAATAAAATCCAACAGCTTGCGGAAACGGACAACGGTGCATCCATAGCAAATGAACGTACCTTTATAAGAAGAAAGATCGATGAAAGTAAGACCGCGATCCGCCAATTGGAAAATAACCTTCAATTTTTTTCAAACACATCCACGGATAGCCCCGTGGTAAAAGAAGTCATAAAAAACATAGATAGCCATAAAGAGGCACTGGCCACATGGAAGGCCAAACTAAAAAAGCTGAACATCCTGGAAAATAATTTAAGCCGCGAGAGCGAAGCCTTTGATGGCGAGAATGGGGGTCCATCGGATACCGAGGCCGAATAAGAAATACATACATCGGCAAAGAGAGACCGCCAAAATGCAAAAAAAATCCGGGAACAACCCCGGATTTTACGCACTAATACTACTAAGATGTTAGGTTCAACGCAAACGATCAACAGATTTTACGAGATCTTCATCCTTCCTTATAGCCCTGTTGGCCAGAACTAAAAAAACGATAGAAAATACAGGAATCAGCATCCCAATACCCTTCTCCGAAACGGTTGTTTCTCCAGATATGTTTAGCGATCGGTAAACGAAAAATCCTAGTAAAAAAAGATTCACTATAAGGTTCAACCTGTTCGTTACAAACTGATTTTTTCGATTTTTGTACAATAAAACGGCAATAAGTGCCAAGAAAGCCGACAAATAAAATGCCAATGAAACAAATACTTCGTCCTTCGCAAAAACTTCGTTGCCGCCCTTGTCCGACCAAAGAGGCGTCCAAAGAGGCAAAACACCCGAAAAAACTATAGCAACCAGTAAGTATAGGGTCTGTATTCTTTGAATCATCTATATATTGCCCATTTAAGTCACAAAAATAAGTGTCTTTTAAAAATTATCGGTCAAATATTGAAAATAATTTGTAATATTGCCGTGTTATTAGTTATAACACTTACCAAATGGGAAATCTTTCCCGAGTAAAACTCAAGTAAGAATACACTTCTAATTTACGAGACAAGTATAATTTATACAAAACTTAATGTTTGATATTTCAGATTTAAAATTGAAAAAGCTGCCTGAGCTCCAGGATATTGCTAAAAAACTAAATGTACCCAAGTACAAAACCGCTAAAAAGCTTGATTTGGTGTACCAAATTCTAGATGTTCAGGCCGCAATTCCGAAAGTCTTGGAAAATAAGGTCGATCCTAAAGGTAAAAAACCCAACATGAAGCCCAAAAGAGCACGTCTGGTACCGGAAAGTGGGGCAGGCAAAGAATCTTCGGACCCCCGCCCTGAAAATAATCATGTTAATAAACCCATTTTTGCAGAAAAACCTCAAGAGGAAAAAACACTTCCCAGGGAACAGCCAAAAAATGAAGCAAATTACGCTCCAAGGGTTCAAAAAGAACATCCAAAAAATCCTAACCAACATAGCAATCCAAACCAAAAAAAACCCTTACAACACCAGAAGGGCAACTTGGACAAAAACAACAATAATTTTGACAAGGACCTAAAGAACAAATACAAAGAGCCCGAGTTTGAGTTTGACAGTATCATAGAAAGTGAAGGTGTGCTGGATATAATGCAGGACGGTTATGGCTTTTTGAGATCTTCCGATTACAACTATCTTTCTTCCCCCGATGACATATATGTCTCCCAATCGCAAATACGCCTTTTTGGATTAAAAACCGGAGATACCGTTTTGGGAAATGTTCGTCCCCCAAAAGAAGGGGAAAAATATTTTCCCCTAATCAAGGTAATAAAGATAAATGGCCTAGATCCGCAAGTGGTCAGGGACCGGGTTTCTTTTGAACATTTGACCCCTTTGTTCCCTAAGGAAAAATTTAGATTGGCAGATCGCCAAAGCACCATCTCCACCCGTATCATAGATTTATTCTCCCCTATTGGAAAAGGACAAAGAGGCATGATCGTGGCCCAACCAAAAACGGGCAAGACCATGTTGTTAAAGGATATCGCCAATGGAATTGCGGCCAACCATCCCGAAGTATATCAAATTATACTATTGATCGATGAACGCCCAGAAGAGGTTACCGATATGCAGCGAAACGTTCGTGGCGAGGTGGTGGCATCTACCTTTGACAAGGAAGCTACAGAACATGTACGTGTTGCAAATATTGTTCTGGAAAAAGCAAAACGCTTGGTAGAGTGCGGACATGATGTGGTTATCCTTTTAGATTCTATTACCCGTCTGGCGCGTGCATACAATACAGTGCAACCAGCATCGGGAAAAGTTCTGAGCGGTGGTGTGGATGCCAATGCGTTGCACAAGCCAAAACGATTCTTTGGTGCGGCCCGCAATATAGAGAACGGTGGATCCTTGTCCATCATTGCGACTGCCCTTACAGAAACCGGCTCTAAAATGGATGAGGTTATTTTTGAGGAATTTAAAGGAACAGGAAATATGGAATTACAACTGGACCGTAAGATCTCTAACCGAAGAATATTCCCTGCCATAGACCTTACCTCTTCCAGCACACGTAGGGATGACCTTTTATTGGATGAGAGCACCTTACAGCGTATGTGGATACTGCGCAAGTATTTAGCCGATATGAATCCCGTAGAGGCTATGGAATTTATTGAACAGCGTATAAAGCAAACCAAGAATAACGAGGAGTTTTTAATGACCATGAACCAATAGTAAAATTATAGGTTCAATTATAGGCCAGTTGGCGATTTATAGTTATACCCCCAATGGAAAAACCGTTGGGGTTTTTGTCTTAGAACGTTATTTAACGATAAGCTATCTTTTCTTGTTTAAATAAATAGAATATTAGTAATTTTATAGAGAAAGTTCCCCCGCCTAAATACCATTAGAACATTTTTAAAAACTCTAAATATTGATACCAGTGAAAAAACTAAAAAAAATATCACTTAGGGGCGTATTGTTGGTTTCCGTTTTAATCCTCAATTTTATTTCGTGTGGAGAAGTAAGGAAAGAGAAGCCAAGGGAGGGTTATGAAGAGGTAAAACCTCCAGAGCAAATAATCGATGTCGCGGAAGCACAACAAATGTTTACCAATTACAGTGAACGTCGGGTTCCCCTCATTGAACATTATGAGGATTCGATTAATGTATATGTCAAAAAAAGTACAGATACTTTTAATGTTGCACGTTACACCTCCTATGACTATGCGACCATTAAACAGTACTTGGCATTTATTGAACAGGAAGCCAAAAAGGCCAATGTTGAAATTTCATCATTGCGATTCTATTTTTCCAATTATCCGGATGACCAACGATTTGCTAATGGAGACCCCATTAAACATCCCAGACAAAATTCCATTTTCATTATGCCCACTATGAAAAAAGAGGGAAACGAATTTGGATTTTATACGGCTGAGAGCAAAAAAAGGCAGATTGTTCCGGTGCTGCTTACATATGACTTAAAGCTGTACGAACCTAATGGTATTGGAGCTGCAAAGGAACGTGGATCAAAATCGTATGCAGGATTTTCAACGACAGGGATAGCTTCCCCTACGCCCTTCTCTAACGCCCAAAGCTTAATTTTAAATAGGGGTTCTGGTGCTCCACCACCATGGCAGTAGGTGTTCATTTCAAATATTAATACGTGCTGGAGTTTATAGAAAGTAATTACTTCATACTGATGTATGGCGTTGCATTGATTCTTGCATTAGCCAAATATAAATTTTACTATGAATCTTCCTTGAGGTATTTTCCGGTAATTATTGGGTACACTTTATTGTCGGAAATTCTGGGTTATTTAGTTTACAAATATGAGGATATTCAAATTGTATATCTGGATAAATTTTCTTATTCTTATTACAATCACCTGATATTCAATATTTTTGATGTTGTATTTTTTCTATATTTTTTCTATGTTTATTGGAAAGTCATTGACGTGCCTAAGTATAAAAGATTTATTGAATACGGTACCATACTTTTTATAGGTTCATCCCTAATAAATCCATTTTTTCAAAATATATTGATTCTCCCCCAACTTATGGCCATAACTATGGGCTCTGTAGCACTTATAGTCTGTATAGTATTATATTTTAAGACCCTAAGTCAAAAAGCGGATAGTAATTTAGAGTTCAATAATCTTCTCTCATGGGTCGGTATCGGCTTATTGGCATTTTATCCATTTTACCCTATAATAATGTTTTTGGGATTTTATTACGAACTATATGTGAAATACCATGTTAGGCTATTACAGCACATCGCCATTGCCCTAATGTATGGCATTTTTATTATAGGCTTTATCAGGACCCGAAGGTCGGTATTGGTATAAGCACTTTCGCAGTGGCAAAGTCAGATATAAGGAGTCATAATTCCTAAAAAAATATAAAAAACCAAAAAGCGCCCTTTAAAAAAGGGCGCTTTTAATTATTGGTTAACCGAAGTCTTAGGCCAGAGAAGCTACCTGTTTAGAAAGTTTGCTCTTAAGGTTGGATGCCTTATTTGAGTGGATGATGTTCCGCTTTGCCAGCCTGTCTATCATACTTACAACCGTTGGGAAAAGCGTTTCTGCGGCTTTTTTATCCTCCTCTGAACGCAGTCTTTTGATAGCATTACGGGTTGTTTTGTGCTGGTATCTATTACGGATACGCACCGCTTCATTTCTTCTTATTCTTTTTAATGCCGATTTGTGATTTGCCATCTTTCTCCCTTTGTTATATTTTAATTGGACGCATAAGTTCCTATTTTTGTAGCCCGTAGGGGAATTGAACCCCTGTTACCAGGATGAAAACCTGGCGTCCTAACCCCTAGACGAACGGGCCTAATCAACTAAAAGAATATAATTAAAAATGATTATTGTCCTATTTTTAATTAATACCCCATCGTAATTCATTAAACCTTGTAGTCCGTAGGGGAATCGAACCCCTGTTACCAGGATGAAAACCTGGCGTCCTAACCCCTAGACGAACGGACCATCGCTTTGCACAATTGCGGATGCAAAAATACAATTATTTTTAACTACCGCAACACCTACTTATTATTTTTTGGTTTCTTTTAATATGCCTTTGCAAACAGTACTCTGCCCACTGATGGTTTTCCGGTAACCATACAGTTTCCGTTCTCTGTATTTGGCACAAAGGGAATACAGCGAATGGTCGCTTTGGTTTCGCCCTTTATACGCTCTTCCGTTGCTGCGGTACCATCCCAATGGGCAGAAATAAATCCTCCTTTTCGCTCTAAAACTTCCTGAAATTCTACATACGAATTTACCTCCGTAATGTGTTCTTCCCTATATTTAAGAGCCTTTTGGTACATATTGCCCTGTATATCCGCTAATAAAAATTCAATATGGGCTACGACATCTATGGCATCTATAGTCTCCTTTTGAAGCGTGTCCCTTCGGGCCACTTCAAAGGTATCGTTTTCCAAATCCCTTTGCCCAATGGCCAGCCTAACAGGCACTCCCTTTAACTCGTACTCGTTGAATTTAAATCCGGGTTTATAGGTGTCGCGAGTATCATATTTCACGGTGATCCCCTTAGAACGCAATTCCTGTACCAAAGGGTTTACTTTTGACGAAATTTCATCCAACTGGGTCACTCCTTTATAGATGGGAACGATCACCACTTGTATGGGAGCTAGTTTGGGCGGAAGCACTAGGCCATTATCATCACTGTGGGTCATCACCAAAGCACCCATGAGTCGTGTTGAAACGCCCCACGAAGTGGCCCAAACATATTCCAGATCTCCTTCTTTGGATGCGAATTTCACGTCAAATGCCTTTGCAAAATTCTGCCCCAAAAAATGAGATGTCCCTGCTTGGAGTGCCTTACCATCCTGCATTAGGGCCTCAATGCAATAGGTTTCCAACGCCCCCGCAAAACGCTCGCTGGCTGTTTTTGTGCCTTTAATAACGGGTACTCCCATATAATTTTCAACAAAGTCGGCATACACATGCATCATTTGTTCAGCTTCGGCAATGGCTTCCCTTTCTGTTGCGTGTGCGGTATGCCCTTCTTGCCACAAGAACTCGGAAGTCCGCAAAAAAAGGCGGGTACGCATTTCCCAACGTACCACATTGGCCCATTGGTTTATCAATAATGGCAGATCCCTATAGGACTGTATCCATTTACGGTAGGTATCCCAAATAATGGTTTCCGAAGTTGGGCGCACAATGAGTTCTTCTTCAAGTTTTGCATCAGGATCTACGATTATTCCTGAACCGTCCTCGGCATTTTTCAATCTGTAATGAGTAACAACGGCACATTCCTTTGCAAAACCCTCCACATGGCTTGCCTCCTTGCTAAAATAAGATTTTGGAATAAACAAGGGAAAATAGGCATTTTCATGCCCTGTTTCCTTGAACATTTTATCCAATTGAAACTGCATCTTTTCCCAGATGGCATACCCATAAGGTTTTATTACCATGCAGCCACGCACTCCCGAGTTCTCAGCCAAATCGGCCTTAACAACGAGCTCATTATACCATTTGGAATAATCTTCACTTCTCTTCGTTAAATTTTTACCCATCACAGACAGTTTGGCACAAAACTTGCAACTTATTACTAAAATAGTTCGCAAAAATACCTATTTTTATATTGTTCAACAATTAAAATTACAACGATGATACATTCACTGCCCCACCAAAGAATGACACGGTTGATGTTGCACGCCATAATCGGTGTTTTACTGATTTCCTGCGGCTCATATCAACAAGCGTCCTATTACGACAATGATGGTATTTACACTTCCGGTTCCGAGCGGGTGGAAGTAAATAGGTCATCTAGGGCTTACCCCAAAAAGCAACAGGAAAAAAACAGCACCTATAGCGATTATTTTGGGCAAAAGGCAGAAGAGTACGGGCAGATTTTAGATAGTGAAATATTCACCGATATCGATGACTACTATGGCGGCGTGGAAAACGATAGCTTGCAAGTGGTTTCCAAGGGTAACTATTTTGATGATTACAACGATTACAATGGCCAGACCGGATGGGGGGACAACCCCACAAATGTCTCCATTAACATCTACGATGGCCCAGGTTATGGCTACGGGTTTGGATATCCTTGGTTATGGGGAGGTTATGGTGGATTTGGTTTCGGCAGGTTTGGCTTTGGTGGATTTGGCTACGGAGGTTACGGATATGGAGGCTATGGATATTCAAATCCTTGGTTATGGGGCGGTTACGGCTATGGTTTTGGCTTTGGTGGATTTGGATTTGGCGGTTACTACAGCCCATTCCGTTACTATTCTCCATATAATTATTATGGTGGCGGTTATTATGGCCATGGCAGTTATGCCCATACTTCCGGAAGACGGGGCTATAACAATGGAAATTCCATTACAGGAACATCCCTTAGGGACAGATCTGGCGTACGGTCATCGGTAAGATCAACGTCAACCGCCAGATATAGGACAAACAGTGCTATCTCCAATCTCAACAGAAGTAGTATTTCCGGCAGAAATCCCAATGCCTATAGGTCGTCTGGAACCGTCTCAAGAAGTATTGTAGGTGTAGATGCACTTGATAGAAATAGAGCATATAGGACCAGTAAAAGCACAAGATCTTTGCCAAGTTACAACAGTAGTAGTGCAAGGGGCTATCAAAGTTATAGATCAAACACTCCGGGCAACAGCACGTACAGAAGTGGCCAAACCAGCGGCACTTATAGAAGCAGTGTCCCAAGAACATCAGGGTATTCACAGCCATCTTCAAGAAATAACGACACTTATCGAAGTTCGGGGTCCAGTAGTTCAAGAAGCTCGGGGGGCACATATAGGAGTTCTGGCAATAGTTCCAACAATTCTGCGGGAAGTTACAGGGGCTCCTCTGGGGGCACTACCAGATCGTCATCTTCCGGAAGCAGTTCCTCAGGTGGCGGCAGAAGCAACAGCGGGGGCAGTAGAAGCGGTGGTAGAAGTAATTAAATCCTTCTGAAAAATCAAAAAAAATTTAATCTCCAATTACTATGAAAATATATTTTACTTTCATAACATTACTGGCATGCTCAATAGCCAGTGCGCAAAATATTAATGACGTGCTCAGATACAGTAATGAAAACCTTCAGGGTACGGCCCGCTTCCAAGGCATGGGCGGTGCGTTTGGAGCTTTGGGCGGGGATTTGTCCGCATTAAATATAAATCCGGCCGGTTCTGCGGTTTTTAATTATGGGCAAATTACGGTATCCGGTACCAACTATAATAGGGACAATGATGCCAATTATTTTGGAACCACGAGCAATAGAACTCTAAATTCTTTGGAATTAAATCAATTGGGAGCCGTTTTTGTGTTTAAAAATACTGATGAAAATTCAGATTGGAAGAAATTATCGTTGGCCGTTAACTACGATTTGGTGCAAAATTTTGATGATGAATTTTTTGTGTCTGGAAACAGCGATCAAGGTATCGATAATTATTTTTTGAATTTTGCCCAAGGAGTGCCGTTTGGCCAGCTTACCTTAAGGGATGGGGAATTTATTGAAGACGCTTATTTAGACATTGGGTCCAGCCTTGGTTTTGGTGCGCAACAGACCTTTTTAGGCTATTTTGGTGGCGTAATAAACCCTTTGGAACCAACAGACACCAATACAGCTTATGTTTCCAATGCACAATACGCAACCGTAAACCAGGAGTTTTTTCAGAGTACTTCGGGCTATAACGGTAAGTTTACCCTCAACATGGCCTCTCAATTTCAGGAAACTCTGTTTTTTGGGGCTTCCCTAAATTTTCACAGTATCGATTTCAATAAGTTGACCCGATTTAGCGAAAGAGGATTTAATGCGGATTCGGAAATACAATTCATAAATTTCGATAATTTTCTCCACACGGAAGGTACTGGATTTTCATTTAGTCTCGGTGCAATAGCCAAACTAAACGATATGGTTCGGCTGGGTGGCAGCTACCAGTCGCCCACATGGTATCGACTGGAAGACGACACCTCTCAACGTATCGATTCTGATTTGGCGGATTCCGATATTAATTTTATCGATTTCAATATTATAAACCTTTTTGAAAGATATACCATAAAAACACCGGGGAAACTTACTGGAAGTTTAGGTTTGGTTTTTGGAAAGGAAGGCCTTTTGAGTTTTGATTACGGCTATCAAGATATGTCCCAAGCAGAGCTAAGACCTACAACAGACCCTAGTTTTTCATCAGAAAACAACTTCATAACCAACCAGTTGGGTACGGTTTCTTCTATCAGGGTAGGTGGGGAATACCGAATAGAAGAGATAAGCCTTCGTGCTGGTTATCGCTATGAACAAAGCCCTTACGAGGACGGAAACACGATTGGGGACCTAAACGCCTATTCGGCGGGTATTGGGTATAGCTTTGGCAATAATAGATTGGATTTGGCCTACAGTAGAAGCGAACAAGATTTCGATACCCAATTATTTGATGCCGGCCTACCAACACCCAGCCGGATTGCGAAAACCACTAACAATATAACCTTGGGCTACAGCTTAAGTTTCTAGAACTAAAACAGAATATCTTTTTACATTGCTCAGCAATTGTTGGTCTCCTAATTTATCGCTTTAAAGTAAAATGGGTTCGTAAATTACGGGCCACAAGACCATTTGGAGGAACTATATCACTGTCTGGCCGGGAATAGTCCATCCTAAACCAATAATCGGATGAGGGCATGGGCCTTCCGTTAAACGTTCCGTCCCATCCTATGGTAGTACTATCAAGTTGTTTAAGGAGTTTCCCGTAACGGTCAAAAATAAACACTACTGGATTGGTAAGTGTCTCTATTCCCAAAATATTCCAGGCGTCGTGTATGCCATCGCCGTTTGGGGTAAAAAACTTGGGATAGCCCACTACCAAAAACGGAATGGATTCCGTAATACCACATCCATTTTTGTCATTGATGACAACAGTATTCACCCCAGGCGGCACATCCCTAAAAACAGGATCGTCCTGAAATAAGCCACCATTTATGGCATATTCGTAGTCGCCATCACCGGCCACCACAATCTCAACAGTATTGCTATCGGACAGGTCATCCAATATCAAAACCTCGTCCAATACAGGAACACCAAAAAAAGTGATCAAAATATCATCATTTATAATTACCCCTGCAAAAGTTTCGATCTCCACAAAATACCTGCCTGAATTGGGACTGGTGACCACCAATTCCGTTTCTCCCGGACCGGTTGCCAGTACGGCATCTATTATACCGTCGTCTTCCCTATCCACTGTCCATGTGACATTTACAATATCAGGACCGGCCGGGGAACGCAAAGCGCTCAGAACCACATCTGGATCTCCTTCACAGGCAACTATGTCCAGCCCCAAAAACTCATCCCTTAACCTGCAATCCAATGCCGTATTTTGATTGGCATTCACTGAGCTTCCCGTAAACGTCAATGAAAAAGGTTCGGGATCACCATCGAAATTGGTGTTGAAATTATTGATGAGTATAAAATAAAGTTCTCCCGCCACCACATCCAACCATTCATCATAGGTGTTTTGGCTTCCCACCAAAAAGGGGGCTCCGGACTGTCCGTTTTCGGGATTTACCCCTATACCGGTAAATGCGGTGGTATTCACTTCATAATTGCAACGTATAGGCTGGGCAGTTCCATTACTGATATCGCCACAATCCACATTTGGGCCGTATACGGCAAAATCCCATTCCGCAGTTGGCGACAAAGCCTCTATGTCAAAACCTATTTGTCCATCCGTACCCGCCCTGAAAACATACCATGAGGTGTTGTTCTCTATGTTTGCGGAACTAATACTTCCTTTTTCCAAACAGCCCGTTTGGCGTATCACATCCGGATCAAAATCATCAATATCGCCACTGCCATTGGCCTCCGAAAATATGGGGCCATCGGCACAGACTGGAATTGCGGTCCTACAATCTGGGGAATTCTGCGCACTTGCTACATAAACAACTAATAGCAAACAGCATATTGAACAGAAAAATGTTCGCATAGATCACGGGGCTAACATTATACTAACAATCCCTACTATAACTCATGCCTCATGGATTTAGTATGTTTCAACCGAAATTTAGGCTGTTAATCGATAAACTGATCTGAACTATTTATATTAACATCGTCCATTTCATCGCTGCAACGCGAAGTGATTATTGATATATTTGGCAAAATTTCTTTGCCCGCTCTTATCCGTAAAAACCAACTTGAACCAATAGTCCGAAGGGGGTAGATCATTGCCATTGTATCTCCCGTCCCAAATAAAATTATCCGTTCCAAGTTGTTTTAAAAGTTTTCCAAAACGGTCATAGATATATATCTCGGGGGGCTTCCAAACTTGAGATTCCCTGAATTTGCCATAAATCGTTGATACCGTCACCATTTGGAGTAAAAAACTTGGGGAAACCAACTACCATAATGGTTTCCGTTACCGAGCCACAACCGGCCAAATCATTCAAAGTTATTTCATGCTGGCCAGGCGAAACATTTGTAAACGCATTGCTGGATTGAAAAACACCATCGTCCATTTTATATTCATAATTACCCTCTGTAACCGTTAAAACGGTAACCGTATTGTTACCCCGTAAATCCTCAACGATAATCTCCGAAATTTGTGGTTCGCTGGAAATGAACACAGTAACTGATGTGGTGGTAAAACAGGCATGGCCTCCTTCACCAAAAGTAGCCGTTAAAGTATAGGTCCCCGCTTCGGAAACTGTTATACTGGAGGTTGTCTCACCGGAATCCCATAAATAAACGTATCCCGGATTTGAGGTTATCTGGCCTATCTCGGTCGATAGATTACCCTCACATAAATAGACCTCCAAGGGAAAGTCCAGTATGGAGGGTTCCATTGTTACCAGTTGAAACTGCCGCGATGCATCAAAGCACTTTGGGTTTGAAATCGATGTGATCCGTACATACAATATTTCATTTCCTATATGTTTTGGATGCTGTTTTGGCAAACTATTGGAACCATTGACCGCATGGGACAACGTACTATGGTAGCTTACACGGTACATGGCCGTGTCCTGACCTCCCAATGCCTCGATATCGACCATTGAAAGATCCAATAAATCCTGATCGGGACAAGTATAAATATCCGCTATTGGAAAAGCTGTTGGTGCATGGGAAAACCCTACTTGCACATCGCTGAGGATGGCACTGCCCGGGATAACTACCTCAACTCGGTAAAAACCCGCCACCATGGCCTGAAATGTTGGATTGTTTTGACCCGGAATCAATTGAAACCCGCTTCCCGTATCCAAAAACCAATTGTATGTAATGGCATTGTTGGTGGTGGCATCCAAAATTATAATTTCATTGTCGCATGCCGAAATGGGTGGTCCCAATAAATTACTTATAATGGAACAATCCAACGCATCGTTGGGGTTGGCAACAAAAATATTTCCGGAAAATTGAATTGAAAAGCCGGAGTTATTGGCACTGAAATTATTGATCAACAAATAATAGTCTTCCCCTGGATTGACCTGGAGCCAATCTTCATACTGCAAGGTGGCCTTATCCCCGGTAGGGTCTTCCCCTACTCCCATAAAGGCGTTACCCTCCCTATTATCAAAAAAATTACATCGAACAGGATCCCCCAAACTATTGCAACTATTGGCTTTATATAGGGCAAAATCCCAATCTTCCGAAGTATTGAAACCAATATTAAAGCCCAATTGCCCGGAAGCACCAGTACGAAATCGATACCATGCGGAATTGGACTCTATAGCTCCCGTTGCCGTTCGCTCCAGGCACCCCGTACTGAAGGCTCCGTTAAAATCATCCGTGCCATAATCATCTGTTCCCCCATTTACAGGAGTATTGTTACAAATAGGTACTGCACTGGTGCAATCCGTGGCTATCTGTGCCGATACCGAACTTATGGCCAGAAATAAGAAACCAGATAATTTAATGTAAAACCTCTCCATAAGAGCGCACAAGATTGGATGGCATAAAAATAATGAGCGGCTTTCCTTAACACTAATTTATGTTGTCAAACCCCGTAATCGAGTTATTAAGTGGTGCATAATGTATATCTTTGCTCCTCTTAAAAGCTAATTTCATAAATGAAAACAGACACTACTTTGGAAAAGCGTTTTGATGAAATGGGAGACGGGCATATTTCTTCCGCAGAGGACACCCCTTTACGGAAAGACGCATTTGTGTTAAGCGATAAAGAGAAAATCGACAAAATACAGGACAATATCTCGGAAATAATGACAACGTTGGGCCTTGACCTAAAAGATGACAGCCTTAAAGGCACTCCAAATCGCGTGGCCAAAATGTTTGTGAACGAGATTTTTGCGGGATTACATCCCGATAGAAAACCAAAATCATCCACCTTCGAAAACAAATATAAATACGGTGAAATGCTGGTGGAAAAAAACATAACCCTTTATTCCACATGTGAACACCATTTATTGCCCATAGTCGGCAAGGCGCACGTTGCCTACATTTCCAGCGGAAGGGTCGTGGGACTCTCCAAAATGAACAGGATCGTGGATTATTTCGCAAAAAGGCCCCAGGTACAGGAACGTTTAAACATACAAATTGTACGGGAGCTACAAAAAGTACTGAATACAGAAGACGTAGCCTGCGTTATCGATGCAAAGCATTTATGCGTAAATTCCAGGGGAATCAGTGATATTGATAGCAGTACCATAACAGCGGAATATGGGGGCAGGTTTAAGGAAGCATCCGTTCGTATAGAGTTTTTAGAGTATATAAAACTAGAAACCAAATTTTAATTGTCAGTATCTACCCATGCAATTATATAAGAACCAGTTGCTTAAAGTGCACAATTCCCTTTCCGGCAAAAAAGAAATTTTTGAACCTATAAACGACGGTCATGTTGGGATGTATGTATGTGGGCCAACGGTTTACAGCAATGTGCATTTGGGCAATTGCCGCACGTTCATGTCCTTTGATATGATTTTTAGGTATTTAAAGCATTTGGGGTATAAAGTGAGGTACGTCAGAAACATAACCGATGCCGGGCACCTGGAAAACGATGCGGAGGATGGGGAAGACAAAATAGCAAAAAAAGCAAGATTGGAACAGTTGGAGCCCATGGAAGTGGTACAACGTTACACTTTGGATTTCCACAATATATTGCAAAAATTCAACCTGCTTCCCCCCAGTATAGAACCCACGGCCACGGGGCATATCATTGAACAGATAGAAATAATCAAGGATATCCTTATAAAAGGGTATGCCTATGAAATAAATGGCTCGGTTTATTTTGATGTTGGAAAATTCAATCAGACCCATAATTATGGCAAATTAAGTGGTAGAAAGTTAGAGGACATGATTGCAAATACCCGTGAACTTGCCGCCCAGAACGAGAAAAAAAGTCCGCAGGATTTTGCGTTGTGGAAAAAGGCAGAGCAACAGCACATTATGCGTTGGCCTTCCCCCTGGGGCGATGGCTTTCCAGGATGGCATTTAGAATGTACCGCCATGAGTACAAAATATCTTGGGGAAACCTTTGATATCCATGGCGGGGGCATGGATCTGAAATTTCCGCACCACGAATGTGAAATTGCGCAAGCAGAGGCCACCAACAATGTATCGCCCGTGAAATACTGGCTCCATACCAATATGCTTACCTTAAATGGTAAAAAAATGGCAAAATCTACGGACAACAATATCTTTCCAAATGAAATATTCTCCGGGAAAAACACCATATTAAACAAACCATTTACCCCGAGCGTAGTCCGTTTTTTTATGATGCAAGCCCACTATACCAGCATTTTGGATCTCAGCAATGATGCACTAATGGCTTCGGAAAAAGGCTATACAAAATTGATGGAAGCCTTGGATACCCTTCAAAACCTGGAAACCTGGAACTCATCTGATATGGACGTCGTACATTGGAAACAGAATTGTTATGATGCCATGAACGATGATTTCAATACCCCAATTTTAATTGCCCACCTATTTGAAGCGGTTAAAAACATCAATCTAATAAAAGAGGGTAAACAAAAAATAACCCATCAGGACAAGAACAGCCTGCTACAAGCCTTACATTGCTTTATCTATGATATCTTGGGATTGGAACGCAGGACCACAGCGGAAAATGATTCTTCCAAGTTGCCCAATGTAGTGGAATTATTGATACAATTGCGGAATGAGGCTCGCGAAAACAAGGATTTCGCCGCTTCGGACAAAATCAGGGATCAATTGACCGCTTTGGGGATCCAATTAAAAGACGGAAAGGATGGAACAACTTTTATTGTTTCATGATCCCATCTATTTTAGCCGCAATGTACAGGCCGGACAAACATAATTGAGCCACCGAGCAATTTCAATAAATAAAATGAAAAAGCTACTTATAGCCCCTTTTGTTCTTTTGGTGAAATTGTACCAGTTCCTTATTTCCCCTTTAACGCCCGCCACCTGCCGTTATGCCCCAACCTGTTCCAACTACACCATAGAGGCCCTAAAAAAACATGGTCTCCTTAAAGGGGGGCGGCTGTCCCTAAAACGCATTTTTAGCTGCCATCCTTGGGGCGGAAAAGGGTATGACCCCGTTCCGTAGCCCCACACAACATACCGGAATGGCCAAGGATCTATTTATCTGTTTATGGAAAACTATTTTGCATAATGGAATTAACGGCAACTTAGGTTAATTACCTATCTTAGCCCAACAAAAAATTTAGGTATGCATTTTTTAGGCTTTATATGGAACCCCAATGAGACTATCTTTAAACTGGGGATTATACAAATAAAATATTACAACCTGCTCTGGATTACCGCATTTGTTCTGGGATGGTTTATTACAAAGCGTATTTTTTTAAAGGAAAAAAAATCTTTGGAAGATCTGGATTCCCTGTTTATCTATACGGTTTTGGCCACTATGTTGGGTGCCCGTTTGGGGCACGTGTTCTTTTATGATTGGGCTTATTACAAAAATCACCTTTTGGAGATACTGCTCCCTATTAGGGAAAGTACCGACAGTGCCTTATTTGGCTTTATAAATGGCTATGAATTTACCGGTTTCACAGGACTGGCCAGCCACGGTGCGGCAATAGGCATCATTATTGGCATGTACCTGTACACGCGTAAACATCCTGATTTTAAAATCTTATGGATATTGGACCGAATCGTCATTCCCGTTTCCATTGGTGCCTTCTGTGTACGATTGGGCAATTTTTTCAATTCCGAAATAAATGGGAAAGCAGTGGATAAGTCTTTTGCCTTTGCCACCAAATTCATAAGGGATTCCGATGATATGCCGGCTTACAGGGCAATGACCATAACAAAAGAAAAAACGGTGAGCCAAGCTTATGGCCTAATTGAAAAAGACCCTCGATTTTCCGAGTATTTAGATGCCATTCCCTATAGGCACCCTGCCCAATTGTACGAAGGTGTTTGCTATATTTTTGTTTTTTTAATACTCTATTTTCTCTATTGGAAAACAGACAAAAAAGATAAACCGGGATTCCTGTTCGGCACATTTCTAGTTCTGCTATGGGGCATTCGCTTTTTTGTGGAATTTGTAAAGGAACGGCAAAACGAACTTGATGCATCCATGGAACTATTATCCATAGGCCAATGGCTTAGTGTACCGTTTATTTTAGTTGGATTGTATTTTATGTTCCGGCCAAAAACGGCAAAGGGAAATATCGTATAAGTCTATTTTATAAAAATGTGGTTTTCTAAATCTGCTACGTACTACTTCCTTTTTATGGTGGGATTTCTTACCCTCCAGTCCGCTTGCAAGGAGACGGATAAAAATACCGTGAAAAAAGTGGAGGTCGCCTTTGCCAAGGAAGGGGAACTCTCCATATACAAAGCCAAAACGGATTCATTAACCGTACAATTGAACATTGAAATAGCCGATACCGATTATGAAACCCAAACCGGTCTTATGTACCGAAATGCCATGGAAGAACAACAGGGCATGCTTTTTATTTTTCCCGAGGCTTCCATGCACTCTTTCTACATGAAAAACACCCAGATTCCATTGGATATCCTTTTCATCGATAAAAACTTAAAAATAGCAAGTATTCACAAAAATGCCGAGCCATACAGTGAAGCCAGTATCCCGTCCAAAGTACCGGTGCAATACGTACTGGAAATAAATGCCGGTTTAACCGCAAAATGGGGATTGGCTATTGGAGATAGTATTTCCATACTAAAATAGTCCATCACATGAACTACCTTCTTGAGGGTGCACAAGGCAACCCTTTTAATGGAATTGATGCAGCAACATAATTTGGGGTATCTGGCGGTAAGTCCAGGATTTTACAAAACTTTATTTTCGGCACCGGGTGCCTCGACTTCTTCAGAAATTTCTCTAGAAGAACAATCAAAAATGGGTCTTTCCGATGGGCCGATCCGATTTTCTATAGGGCTGGATAATGATATCCATAGAACCTTTGAAGTAATGAGGAACTGTACGGTGAAATTGGGCATTCCCAATTATGGTTCTATTGCTTTTTGATTTACCTTATCATAAAGGGTTGCAGGACAAAAACGAAAATCGTAATATTACGAATAACTTATTCATTGATACATGCAAAACCATGACCGCAATTCTTCTGAACCCCACATGCCCAATATTGTAGAGAACAAAGAATTGAATATCTGGGAAGCAATGGTCCCAGTGGTACTATTGATGGCGATGCTGGCCTACAATATCTTTTTCGCGGATGGCGAAGTGTTCGGTGAATATTCCAACCAGTACATCTTATTGATCGGTGGAGGTATTGCCGCAATAGTGGGCTTTTTCAACAAAACAACCCCAAAAACCATGATTGCGGAGATCTGGGAAAACCTTAAAAGTGTTTTTGTCCCCATCATGATCTTATTCCTTGTTGGGGCGTTGGCCGGCACATGGCTGGTAAGCGGTGTCATTCCCGCCATGGTCTATTACGGGCTTCAGGTTCTGAACCCCGCAATATTCTTGCCGGCCTCGGTTATCATTGCGTCCATTATTTCCATGGCTACAGGAAGTTCATGGACAACATCCGCAACTGTAGGTATTGCTTTGGTGGGTATAGGAACGGCCTTGGGCATTTCCGGTGGAATGATCGCAGGTGCTGTAATTTCCGGAGCCTATTTCGGGGATAAGATGTCGCCCCTTAGCGATACCACCAATTTGGCACCCGCCATGGCGGGGACCGATTTGTTTACCCACATAAGGTATATGACCCTGACTACGGTACCTACCTTGCTCATTACCTTGCTTTTCTTTACCATCATAAGCCTAAACATTAAAACTACGGGCACAGCTGACATTAGTGGACTATTGAATACCATAAGCAATACCTTTAGCATAACACCATACTTGTTTATAGTTCCATTAGTGGTCATTGTACTTATCCTATTAAAAACAAAGCCATTAATAGCTTTAGGAGCAGGTGTTGGCATGGCGGGTGTTTTTGCCATGATTTTCCAGCCCTGTGTTCTGGAAGTTTTAGATAAGGATTCGGCTGTTACTGCCGTTTTTCAATCCATGTTCATCGAAACCTCGATTGTTACTGATAATGAAAAGTTAAATGAACTATTCAGTTCGGGGGGCATGGAAGGCATGTTATGGACCATTTTCCTTATCTGTTGTGCAATGGTTTTTGGGGGCGTCATGGATGCTATAGGGGCACTTTCTAAAATTACAAGTGTGCTGCTGTCCTATGCCACAACCGTTTTTGGTTTGTTTGCCAGTACCGTTCTTAGCTGTTTGGGCCTGAACGCCATAGCGAGTGACCAGTATCTGGCGATAGTGATTCCCGGAAAAATGTTCAAAAACGCATTTCGGGACCGGGGCTTGGCTCCCCAGAATCTGAGTCGTACCTTGGAGGATTCCGGCACGGTTACATCGGTTCTCATTCCTTGGAATACCTGCGGAGCCTACCAGTCCGGAGTATTGGGCGTGAGTACGGGCGAGTATTTTATATATGCCATCTTCAATTGGTTGAGCCCCCTCATGACACTGGTGTTCGCCGCATTTCAGATCAGGATAAAAAAGTTGGCACCTTCGGTTAAAGTATAATCCTGCAATACTTCCCAAAATTCAGATCATTGTTTGCGTTGAAATTCGCGAACCTTAAACCGATTAAAATGCAACAGCATTTTTACGTCAACGAATGGAACTGCTGCCCCACATCCTCAAACCTCACGATATAATTGGTTCCCTTTGAGGTATAGTCCCGGGTAATGGATCCTTTTAACTGCCGCGCCAAATTGTGGATAAGTTTTAATCCCAGGGATTTGGTGTTTTTATAATTTACGGTATCAGGAAACCCTATCCCATTATCGCCAATATTCAATACGTAGTCTTTTCCTTTCTCTTTTTTGAGTGCAATATGTATTTCGCCATCGTTATCATCGGTAATACCATATTTAAGGGAATTTGTAATCGTTTCATTGATCAAGAGTCCCAGGGGTATTGCGGTGTCTATCCCTAATTTTATATCCTGGATATCAATGCTTAGTGTTATATTGTTTTGGGACCCTTTTACGGACCTTACGAGATACTCGCTCAATTCCTTTACATAGGAGTTGTACTCTATTTTGGAAAGATCATCCCTCATATAAAGCATTTCATGAACCATGGCCATAGAGATTACCCTATTTTGGCTACTTTTAAATAGATTTTTAGCACATATATCCTCGGTATTCCTGGACTGAAGGCTCAATAAACTGGATACGGTCTGCAAATTGTTCTTTACCCGGTGGTGTATTTCTTTGAGAAGCGTCTCCTTTTCCACGATGCGCTGTTCCAATTCGTTTTTGGATTGATAGAGCTTATAACGGGCTTTGAACAAGCTTTTGCCAAAAACACCGCCAAGAAGGTACACCAAGAATAGGACGCTTAAAAGGCTGAACAGGTTTTGTGATTCCGGGGGGACTAGGTTTACGGTAAAATTAAGATTTGTCAAATGCTGTACATAAATGAGGATAACCAAAAGAAAGGCCAAATACAAATACACTTTTCCGTAAAGCCGAGTACTGGTATATCCCGCAAAAGCGACAATGGCAAGCACAAAAATGAACGGGCTCTTTATGCCGCCGCTATACAGGGCAACCCCTGTAGCCGCAACCAAGGCCATAACAGAGCTAATGTTATAGGTAACAGCAAGGTGCCCGTGTAGGCTATAAAACCATGTGTTGAACAGATTCAGTATCCCGAAACCGATAAAAAGATGCGGCAGTACGGTATTGATATCCAGTACATAAATAGAGATAACCCCAAACAATAAAGAGAAAGCGGAGGAAAAATAATTGACTCTTCTCGTTAAATGGACTTTATCCCACAATTGGTCATGGTCGTTGGTCGGTTTTTGCATCTGTTAGGTTTTAATTTTTTTTAGGAGGATTTGTGCCCAATATTTGAAGTGCCTTTTCAAAATAAGGATCGCTCTTCTTAATGTAAAACTAACTATGTTTTGCTATAAAATCAAAATACGAAGCAAAAATACAGCATCTAAAAAGATCATATCCCTCTAAGCTCTTTTGGCTCAAGTTCAGTAAGGTCCTTGATTTTTATGGAACGCCCGCTTTCTATGCTCTTCCTTGCGGCAATCCCGATTAGACAGGACATGGCACCGTCCCTGCTACCGGCCGTTCTTCCATAGGGATCTTTTTCGTCCGGGTTTCTAAACAGCTTGTCCTGTAGTCTTTCATCGCCCCCTCCGTGCCCGCTTTTTTGCGTTACCACATTAAATGTTTCGTAATCCTTCCAGAGCTTGTGTAAAATAATGGGATCGGTAAAAAATTCTTCCTCTTCGGATTGCCCCATTTCCCTATTATGCAACTCGGCCTGATCCAGGTTTGTGTTTTTATGATAGGGAATGTCCAACCAAGCCTCCAATCTCCCTTCCGTTCCGTTAAATGCCGCCCTCCAGCCCTCTATCGGCGAGTAGGTGGTAAGGGAATAGTTGAGCTGTACATTGTTTTGGTACTTTACTTGCGCCGACATTTTATCGTAAATATTTATATTGTCCCTGAACAAACAATTGTCCCTCACATATCCGTCATGCTTTTCATGGTCCACATACAACCGCATCAGCTCCTCATCTTTGGTGATATCAAGATAGAAATCACATTTGGTCTGATATTCGCAATTTCTACAGTTCTTGCCTTGAAAAGGGCCATTTTTACCATAGAATTCCAAATTGCCAAAAGCGAATACCTCACTGGGTTCGGAATTGATCCACCAGTTGAGCAAATCGAAATGATGGGTTGCCTTGTGCACCCAAAGGGAGCCGCTCTGATCCATTTCCCCGTGCCACCTCCTAAAATAGGAAGCCCCATGGTACGTATTCAAATACCAGTGAAAATCCACGGAAGTCAATTTCCCTATTGAATTATTGGCCAGAAGTTCCTTTATTTTTGTGGCATAAGGGCTCCACCTATAGTTAAACCCCACAATCAAATTTTTGTTCGATCTCTTCTCGGCATCCAAAATGGCCTGACACTTTACCTCATCTGTGGTCAACGGTTTTTCTGTGAGCACGTCACAACCCATTTTCAAACCTTTTATAATGAATTGGTGGTGGTTGGTGTCCCTTGTTGTAACAATGACCAAGTGGGGCTTTGTCTTTTTTACCATCTCACCAAAGTTTGTGAAAGTGGGGCAGGAAACCCCGATATATTCTTTGGCATAGGCAAGCCTTCCCGGGTTTTGGTCACAAAGTCCCACAAACTCCAAAATATCCGGGTACTGTTGAGCAAGCCTTCTTCCCCAAAAAGTGATGCCCCTGATACCCGTTCCTATAAGCACTATCTTTAATTTTTCAGGTTTACCAAAGCTAAATGCGTCGATAGGGAATGCTGCACTCGCGGCCAACATACCAATTGATGTTAAAAAGTCTCTTCTAGCGTTTTCCATATTTTAAAAATTATCGGATTACTTGATTACTGCTATTTGATTGCAACCGTAATGTTTATGATTGGCCAATCTTCTGAATATATTATCGAATATCGTTAATTTATAAATGAGATCGTTTAAACTTTTTTCTTTTTAAATTTTTTTAGTGCAATTACCATGAAGGCGAGATAATTGAAGCCTTTCCAGCTTGCTACTGTTGTATCGAACCTGTTGAGCAATGAACGGAAGCTATCCATCCATGCATTGGTACGTTCAATCGAATATCTCCCATCGTAGAGTTCCTGATCGAAGTAATCATCCCTGTCGGTCTCGCCGTTGCGCTTATTCTGACATATATTTGCATTGATCTCCTTTTTGTCGCAGACCCTGCGGAATTCCTTTGTGTCAAATCCCGCATCTGCATTGAGGAATGGCCCCTCTACTGGTATTTTCGCTTCTTCAAGGGTTGCTGTCACAATCCCGAACTGCACCTCGATGTCATGGATATCATTATGGTTGCCAGCCACTGGCCCGGACATCGATAACGGAAGCCCATGCCTATCGGTCAGATAAAGGGCGTTGGTGGTCCTGCGTTTCTTCCTTCCCTGATATTCCACACTAGCTCCTCCTCGAATGGCAGGTGTATGACTGCCGTCAAGGTCTACACTGGAAAGATCAAAACTGGATTTATGTCTTTTAAGAAACTCAATCCAACAGTTTTCTAAAGCTTTGGTAACACACCATTTCCCATAATGATAATATACGGATTGCCAACTTAAAACTTGATTTTCAAACAAACCTTCTACTGGTAATTGCCTCCATTGAACCCCTGTTTTTAGTTTGTAGAGAATAGCATTGACTATCTCTGCTAAAGGAACCGTCGGTGAAAATCCTCCTTTTCTTGTTGGCAAATATGGTACAATCTCTAATTCTATCATATCTTTGTCTAGTACCGTGTACATAAAGGGTTGTTTTAGATTAATTTACGTCTGCAACGCAAATATCTGCAACCCTTTTATTTTTCTTTATAAAAGTTTAAACCACTTCAATATTTGCGACACATTTAATTTTGACTTGTAACAAAAAAAGTGAAGATTTGTTACAGGTCTTATCAGAATTGTCTCAAATCTCTAATTTTTAGATTCTGTTTTAGGCAGTTCTACAACTGGCGAGTCTAAACCAAAATTTGTAAACCAACTATTTTAATCATCGTATTTTAAAGAAATCTATCTTTGCCCAATGCAATCCAAAATTCTTTTTATTACCCCCCCGTTTACCCAGCTAAACACCGCTTATCCGGCATCGGCTTATCTAAAAGGTTTTTTGGAAGAGCACCACATCGCCGTTCATCAATGCGATTTAAGTATAGAACTTTTTACCGCCATTTTTACCGGGGATTTTATCCGCGCTATCTTTAAAGAAGCAAAAGCTCTCAATAATAATTACTATCCGGAAGTTCGTAAAAGGAGGTCCTTGTACATTGCCCGTGTAGATGTGGTGATTTCATTTCTTCAAAAGCAGGATATCAATACAGCAAACAAAATTTTAGCCCCTAATTTTTTACCGGTCGGACATCGATTATCTAAAATAAATACTGAAATCAATTGGGAAGCTGGAGAAACTGGAATCATAGATAAAGCCAAACATTTTGGCACCCTTTTTATTGAAGAAATAGGCGACTTTATCCAAGCAAATGTAGATGAGTTTTTTGCCTTCACTAAATATGCCGAACAAATTGCCACAGCTGCAAGTAGCTTTAATGAGATAGATGAGTTTTTAAGTTTTCAACCCACCCTCATCGAAGAGAAAATGCTGGATATTTTAATAGAACATATTAAAAAAGAGCAGCCGAATTTGGTTTGCTTTACCATTCCTTTTCCCGGAAATTTGTTTGCAGCACTACGTTGTGCACAATTCACCAAGCAGTTTTTTCCGGACCTACATATTGCTTTTGGCGGTGGGTATTGCAACACCGAACTGCGTTCGCTAATCGATCCACGGATTTTTGAATTTGTAGATTTTATTTCATTGGATGATGGGGAAGGCCCTTTATTAAAAATAGTGAAATATCTGGAAGGTAAGGTGTCCATAGATGCGTTGGAAAGAACCTATGTATTAGAAAACAATCAAGTGAATTATAAGAATAAAATTCCAAACACCATTTACCATCATAAACACTTACCTGCACCCAATTATTCCGGCTTACCTTTTGATAAATATGTTTCTTTTTTGGATGTAGTGAATCCTATGCATCGTATGTGGACGGATGCCCGATGGAATAAAATGACCATCTCGCACGGCTGTTATTGGAAACAATGCTCTTTCTGCGATGTGAGTCTGGATTATATTGGAAATTATCAAAATACCACCGCTACTGATTTGGTAGCTAAAATTGAAAAAATAGTTAAAGATACCGGCATTTCGGGCTTTCATTTTGTGGATGAAGCTGCACCCCCCAAAATGTTACGGGCTTTATCGCATGCCTTACTGGAGCATAATGTAAAAATTACATGGTGGACCAACATTCGTTTCGAAAAAACGTTCACTTTGGAACTCTGTGAATTAATGGCTAAAGCGGGTTGTATTGCTGTAACGGGTGGATTGGAAGTCGCTTCTGACAGATTATTGGCCAAAATGAAAAAAGGGGTCAACATTGGCCAGGTAACCCGCGTTACCCATAATTTTTCTTCAACGAATATCATGGTTCATGCGTATCTTATGTATGGGTTTCCAACGCAAACGGAACAGGAAACCATTGATTCGCTTGAGGTGGTACGGCAATTGTTTGAGCGGAATTGTATTCAGTCTGCCTATTGGCATCTGTTTACCGCAACAGTGCATAGCCCCATTGGGAAGCATCCGGAAGATTTTGGAATACATATCACCGGACCCCTATTTGAAGGCTTTGCTCAAAACGATTTATACCATCAAGATCCTGAAGGAGCAGACCATCCAAAATACACCAAAGGCTTAAATCTGGCATTGCACAATTATCTAAACAAAAAAGGATTCACAGCAGCCATACAAACCTGGTTTGACTTTCCGGTGCCTGCCACCCGCCATCCGGTACACCTTATTGAAGGTTTTTTAGCAGAAG
>JBGTBA010000023.1:0-13390 GCA_041749595.1 Flavobacteriaceae bacterium
CAGTTGGGACAGCACTTTTGGGTTAATGGATTCCCTACATAAAACCAACAATCCAATACATACAATATAACAACAAAGGCTGGCCGCAGAAGTAAAAAAACCAACAAATCCTTTTTTATAAAGACGTCTTATTCTTAATTGACCCCAAAATTACTCCGCCATTGTCAAGAATAGAAAATAAACCATTTCTAACTTTGCAAAACCATTTACTCTCGTCAGAAACTTTAAAAACTTCAAACTGTTCGTTTTGCTTTAATATCCAAGTTGTCTTATGTTTATTTAAAGCTGCTGTTTTATTGTGATAGGTTACAGGTTTATAATAATGGTTTTCTGTAGTCGGACCAAAAAGTCCTTCTTCATTCAATTTAATTTTTGGAAACTTATAGCTCATAATTACTCTGTTGTTTTTAACATTACCGCCAACATAGATGGGACGCTATAGAAATAGAGAATGAACAGGTAAAACAGGCAAGGGCAAGGAACAAAACTTTCACTCCAAAACAATTCAGTAATGGGGACACAAGAAAACAACTATTGGCCAGAAGCGGGTATCTGCTCTACAAAGCCCCCAATAACTGGACAGAGAACCAATTGGAAAGAAGTAAGATACTATTTGCCCAGTATCCTGACATAAAGATAGCCTTCGATCTGGTTCAAGGACTCAGGAACATATTCAATGCGGCGACATCTATAGAAACTGCCTATACAAAACCAGCGCATTGGTATAAAGATGTTGAAAATACAGGATTTAGAGCTTTTAATACAATCGCAAACACTATAACCCTAAACTATAGATCAATTCTAAACTATTTTATAAACAGAAGTACCAATGCATCAGCTGAATCATTCAATGCAAAAATAAAAGCTTTTAGGGCTCAGTTCAGAGGTGTTAAAAATGTAGAGTTCTTCCTTTTTAGGTTAACCACAATTTTTGCGTAAACACAACTTTTAGGCATGATCCCGGGCTATTTTGTTTAAAAGGCATAAAACAAAAAATCCCCGCCGCAAGGCAAGGATATTTTTGTGGTGCCTCCAGGGATCGAACCAGGGACACATGGATTTTCAGTCCATTGCTCTACCATCTGAGCTAAGGCACCGGCCTGTTAAGCGGCTGCAAATATAATTTCAAATTTATGATATACAAACAAAAACAGGAAAAAAGCCATTTGTTTTTTTTCATTTTTTCATCTTTGCACCATGAACCTTATCGTTGATGCAGGAAACACTTTGGTAAAACTCGCCGTGTTCGATGGCGACCGCATTATTTTGCAAGAAAACGCCAGGGCAGCCGATTTTTGTGATAAGGCAAGGGAAATCTTCGCCTTACATCCTGGGATACGACGTGCAATTGTCTCTAATGTGGGGCACCTCAACAAAAAGCACTTGGACGTGGTTTCTGTATTCTGTAAGGTGCACCAGTTAAGCTATAAGTCAAAAATACCTTTTAAAAATTCTTATACCACCCCGCAAACATTGGGCGTGGATAGAATAGCCTTAGCTATGGCCGCCTTTTACACCAATCCTAAGAAAAACACCTTGGTCATAGATGCAGGAACGTGCATAACCTATGATATGGTAAGTGACTTGGGCGAATACTTGGGCGGTGCTATTTCTCCTGGGATCGCTATGAGGTACAAGGCATTGCACCAACAAACTTCCAAACTTCCTTTTTTGGAAATCTCCGAGATATATGATTTTATTGGGAATTCAACGGAAACAAGCATACACAGCGGGGTAATTAACGGGATATGCATTGAAATTGATGGGGTCATTGACCAATATAAATCACGGTTTGTAGATTTAACAGTTATTTTAACAGGTGGCAATGCCCAATTTTTGTCAAAACGATTAAAAAATACCATATTTGCCAATTCTAAATTTCTCCTAGAGGGGTTAAACTATTTGCTGGAATACAACAAACGTTAGATGGTCAAAAATTTTGTAGTTGCAATGATATGCTGTGCCGCTTTTAGTCTGCGGGCCCAAGACGGAACAGTTTCCCCCTTTTCTTTTTTCGGTGTTGGGGATTTAAGGGCAAATGGAAGCGTAGAGAATCAAATGATGGGCGGTATAAGTATGTATGCGGATAGCATTCATGTCAATCTTTCAAACCCGGCGGCCTATGAAAAATTAAGGCTTATGGTGTATACGGTAGGCGTTTCCCACAAGGAATTTCGCTTAAAGGATTTTACCACCGAACAGAACTCTTCCGTAACCAATGTGGATTATTTGGCCATTGGGCTTCCATTGGGAAAGGGCTTCGGGGCCGGATTTGGGGTAATGCCCTATTCCTCGGTGGGGTATAACATAGCTTCAGAAAGCACAAATACGAACCAAGCCCTTGTTACCAACATATTTTCGGGTGAGGGCGGTTTAAGTAGGGTTTTTTTGTCCGTAGGATATAAAATGGCCAAAGACATTAGTATTGGCATAACCGGAAACTTCAATTTTGGGACATTGCAGAGCAATAGGGTGCAAAGTGTGGAAAACATTCAATTTGGGACTTTGGACCGTAGGGAATCCAGAGTAAACGGATTTGATGTAAATTATGCATTGAATTATACCCCGGCTATAAGGAATAAATATACACTTTTCACTTCCATTATGGTAAACACCCAAGCCAATTTGGTCTCGGACAACACCGAGATAATTGGCTCATTTTCCACGGTAACAGGACAGGACATAGAAGTGGCAGACGTAAACTTAGAAGCACAGGGTTTAAAAAGAACCGGACTTAAAATACCTACCACCGCCACCTTGGGACTGGGTTTTGGGGAAGACAAAAAATGGTTTTTGGGTGCGGAGTATAGTTTTCAGGAATTGAATAAATTCAGCAATGACTTCTTGGAGGTCGATAATTTGACCTACCAAGATGCCAGCAGCATAAGTTTGGGGGGCTATTATGTGCCAGATTATACCTCTTTTACCAGCTATATTAAAAGGGTAACCTATAGAGCTGGTTTGCGGTACGCCAATACGGGAATGATAGTGAACAATAAGGAGATAAGCAATTTTGGCATAACTTTTGGGATGGGGTTGCCATTGGGGGGAGGCTTTTCTAATTTAAATCTTGGTTTTGAGGTGGGGAAAAGGGGCACCACCGATGCCGATCTAATAGAGGAAAATTATTTAAAAGTAAACATTGGTTTGTCATTGAATGATAAATGGTTCTTAAAAAGGAAAATAAATTAATCAAAATTTAGTACATTAACCACTTTAAACACAGATTTGAGATGAAAAAGCAGCTTTATTTTACGTCGATAGCGATTTTGGGCTTTATGGGCCTAAGCAACGCCCAAGCCCAAAATCCGGAATGCAACACCAATCTTTCCATATATTCCGAGCATGTAAAAGTTAAGAACTATGATGCCGCCTATACTCCATGGAAAATGGTCTATGATAATTGCCCTTCACTGAACTGGGCAAACTTTCTTTATGGAGAGCGTATTTTAAAGGATAGAATTGAAAAGTCTACCGGTTCGGAAAAAGAAACGAACATAAAGGAACTTTTGGCATTGTATGACAACGGGTTAAAACACTTTCCAACCAAGACATCAAAAGCAGAAGCAGCTATAGACAAGGTTTTGTTGCGATATGATAATAAGATGATCACCGATAAGGAGATTTACGAAAACCTGGATAATGCCTTCAAAGAAGATAAGGACAATTTCACAAATCCAAAAGCCCTGTACCTTTACTTTTCCAGTTTAGTGGACTTAAACAATGCGGGAAGTAAGGACTTGGAAGAGGTGTTTACGGTGTATGATAATGTAAGTGAAAAAATAGACGAGGAAAACAATAAACTAACAGATGTGGTAGGCCAATTATTGCCAAAAGAAGACGCAGGAACACTTACCTCCAAAGAAAAAAGCCAATTAAGTTCTGCCAATAATTATTCAGAAAACTATGGTAAAATTTCCGAAAGTATAGATTCTAAACTTGGGGCCTTGGCCAATTGCGAAAATCTTATCCCATTGTACCAAAAAAGCTTTGAATCTAAAAAGAGCGATATTACTTGGGTAAAAAGGGCGGTAGGCAGAATGTTCGGGAAGGAATGTACGGATGACCCCATGTTCAAAAAATTGTTCGAGGCCCAATTGGCCATGGAACCATCGGCCGATGCATACGTGTACGGTGGAACCTTGAAGATAAAATCGGGTGACACCAATGGTGCAATAGCCGATTTTAATAAGGCCGTTGATTTGGAAACAGATGGCAAAAGAAAATCGAATTTATTGTATAAGATAGCCACCATCTATAGAAATGGCAGTAAGTCCACGGCAAGGAATTATGCACAAAAGGCCATTGATGCCAATGCGTCAAATGGAAAAGCCTATTTGTTGATAGCAAACCTGTATGCGGGAAGTGCCAACGAGTGTGGCAATACCACCTTTGAAAAGAGGGCGATATACTGGAAAGCAGCGGAAATGGCACGTAAGGCAAGTAGGGTAGACCCGGCATTAAGTTCAAGAGCCAGCCAAACGGCTGCCAGTTATGATGCCAAAGCACCTGCAAAGTCTGATATTTTTGAGTCCGGGATGGCCGGAAAAACCATAACCTTCAGTTGTTGGGTCGGCGGTAGCGTAACGGTGCCCAGTTTATAGTATGATAAGACCTTTTAAAAATAATTTCGCAAACGTTGCCATAGCTTTTTCTATGGCAATGTTTTTTTTGTCCTGTAAGGATAATTATAAGCGTACGGGGGAAGAGGCGCAAAAGAAAATATTTCCCCAAGGCGTTGCACGGAATTTTGTATTGACCTATACGGAAACCATTGATCCGCTTGAGGGTGAAGACGTATCACGATCCAAAGTCATAGCAGTGCTCACCAGTCCCGTTAGTGAGGATTATGACAATCTGTACTTTCAGTACCGAACCTTTCCAAACGGACTTAAACTGGACTTTTACGATTCGGGAAATAATAAAAGTGTCATCAGTGCCGATTATGGTATTATTTATTCTGCTACAAATTTGATAGATTTACAAGGCAATGTGGTCATTGAAAGCCATGACGGGAAAAAATTGGAAGCTCCACAAATCTACTGGGACAGGGCAAACGAATGGGTGTTCACACAAAGAAAATTTA
Source organism: Flavobacteriaceae bacterium (assembly GCA_041749595.1). Classification (GTDB taxonomy): domain Bacteria; phylum Bacteroidota; class Bacteroidia; order Flavobacteriales; family Flavobacteriaceae; genus Aurantibrevibacter. The sequence goes on from JBGTBA010000023.1 coordinate 5,087, forward strand.
AATACACCAACCCTGAGGACGGCAGCATAATGGATGGTGAGGGGATGGACTTCAATAAGGATCTGAGCTTGTTAAATGCCCATAAAACTTATGGTTTAATGATGATAAAAGAGGAATAAAAATGATTAAAATCTTGAGGTACACGGAATATCTTTATCTAGTGATCGCAGTAATATCCGTCTATAATGTTTATGGTTTATGGTACACCAATAGGGAGCGGGGCTATATGTTTGTTTTTTTTGCCATCGTCTCTACTGGGATGTTTCTTTTCAGGAGAAATTACAGGAAGAAATTTGAGCAACGCAAACGAGATAACCAACACTGATTTTGTTTAGTCCAATTGTTATTATCGTCCTGTCGCTGGTACTATCGGCCTTCTTTTCGGGAATGGAGATAGCATTTATCTCCGCCAACAAAATTTACATAGAAATAGAAAAGAAGCAAGAAGGGTTTTTGGCCAAAATTCTTACCAGACTTACAAAAAAGCCTTCAAAGTTTATAGCTACCATGCTTATTGGCAATAATATCGCCCTGGTAGTCTATGGCCTTTTCATGGGAGAGCTACTGATGGATTGGTTTACTGGCCTAGGGCTCTCTTCCTACAGGATCATAAATGTAATGCTGACAGATTTCAGTTTGGTTTCCCAGACTATGGTATCTACCCTGATTATTTTGGTCACTGCCGAATTCTTGCCCAAAGTACTGTTCCAAATTTATGCCAACACCCTCTTTAAGGTGTTTGTGCTGCCTGCATATCTGTTCTATTTATGCTTTTCCCCAGTTTCCGAATTTGTTATCAGGGTCTCGGATTATGTCCTCAAGGTGTTTTTTAAAACCGACGGGGATGAAGTGCAACTTGCATTTAGTAAAATAGAACTGGGAGATTATATAAACGAACAAATGGAAACTGTTGAACGAGAGGATGAAATTGATTCTGAGATCCAGATTTTTCAAAATGCTTTAGAGTTTTCAGAAGTAAAGGCAAGGGAGGTCATGATTCCCAGAACAGAAATAACGGCAGTGGAGCTCCATGAAACCCCAAAAAATCTGACAAGGCTTTTTACGGAAACAGGATATTCCAAGATCTTGGTTTATAAGGATACAATAGATAATATAATAGGATATGCACATTCTTATGAGCTGTTCAAAAAACCTAAAAACATAAAAAGCATCTTGTTGCCCGTGGAATATGTGCCCGAGACCATGTTGATACACGACATTTTGAATATCCTGACGCGCAAACGAAAGAGCATTGCCGTGGTGCTGGATGAGTATGGGGGCACCTCTGGAATTATGACCGTTGAAGACATTGTGGAAGAACTTTTCGGAGAGATTGAAGATGAGCACGATTCCACAGACCTGCACGAAGAGCGAATAAGCGCAAACACATATACATTTTCCGCCCGATTGGAGGTAGATTATTTAAACGAAAACTATAAACTGGAACTTCCTGAAGGTGATGAGTATGAAACACTGGGAGGATTGATCGTGAACGAAACAGGCGAGATACCAGAACAAAACATGGAAATCAAAATAGGGAACTTTTTATTTACAATTTTAGAGGTCTCCAACACAAAGATCAATATGGTAAGCCTTCAGGTCCTGGAAAAAGACTAGGGAACATCCTTAAAAAGCCATGGCCCCTTTTTAGTTTTTATTATTTCAAAGAAAATGGTACTTTCGCCAACTGATTTTAAATATTTCACAACATGGCTATTTTAGAGAAGATTAGGAAACGGACAACAATATTGATTTTGATAATAGGGTTAGCCCTTTTCGCATTTGTAATTTCGGGTGTGTTCAGCAGCAAAGGCCTTTCCGGGGCTAAGGTTGGATCATCCATAGCCGAAATAAACGGCACCGAAATTTCTATAGATGAATTTAGGCAAAGAGTGGAGGCTGCCACTAGAAGGGCCGGGCCCAATGCTTCCTCCATGCAAGTGGTGAACCAAGTATGGGACAATGAAGTCAGAAACACCATTTTGGGACAAGAGTTCAAGGACCTGGGGATAGATGTGGGGCCGGACCAGATCATGAACTTTATAAAAACTATACCCTCCTATGGCCAAAACCCACAGTTTTTGAACGAAAATGGTGTTTTCGACGAGAATAAGTTTAAGGAGTTTATTGCTAATTTAAAGATAAATAGCCCATCTCAATACCAATTTTGGTTACAAGATGAGCAGGCCATCATACAAAGTGCCAAGGAACAGACCTACTTTAATCTTATAAGAGCGGGAGTTGGTGCCACGCTGCAAGAAGGGGAACTGGATTATAAATTGGCGAATGACAAAGTGGATATTAAATATGCGGAGGTGCCCTACAGCTCAATTCCAGATAGCACTATTACCATAAGCAAGAAGGAGATAGAAAATTATATAAACGCCCATAAGAAGAATTTTAAGCAAGAAAACGCAAGGGATATCCAGTTCGTCTATTTTGAAGAAAAGCCCTCTTTGGGAGATGAAGCCGCGGTTAAGGAAGAAATTGCGAATCTGCTCGAAGATACCGTGGAATACAACGAGCAAAAGGAGGGTTATGACACTATTCAAGGATTCCGGAGGACCAAGGACATGGCGGAATTTTTAGACAGGCATTCAGACATAAAATACGACACTATTTACAAAAGCAAAAACGATATTTTGCCGGCAAGGCTTTCAGATACCCTGGCCGCTTTGAAAATCGGGGCACTTTATGGGCCATTCCGCGATGGGAACTATTTTAAAATAGTCAAAAAAATCAATGAAAAGGCCAATGGCTCCGTAAAGGCCAGTCATGTCTTAATTTCTTATGTAGGATCTGAAAGGGCAAATCCGGATGTAAAAAGAACCAAGGAAGAAGCAGAGAAAAAAGCCAACGAGCTATTAAAGGAAGCGATAAAAAAGGAAACCGTGTTTGCAGAGCTCGCTAGGGACAATTCAGACGGACCATCCGCACCACAAGGCGGGGATTTGGGATATTTTAAGGAGGGAGTAATGACACCAAAATTCAATGATTTCGCTTTCAATAATCCGGTGGGACATATTGGCTTGGTGGAAACCGAATTTGGGTACCACATCATTAAAATCGATGACAAACAGGATCTTTTTCAAATGGCCACTTTGGCAAGGGAAATTGAACCTTCCGAAGAAACGATCAATAAAATTTTTGAGGACGCCACCAAATTTGAAATGGAAACAACATCCACCAACAAATCGTTCACGGAATTGGCCAAGGAAAAGGAATATGTGGTAAGACCCGTGAACAGGATAAAGGCAATGGATGAAAATTTGCCCGGCTTGGGTGCACAACGAAGTATTGTGCAGTGGGCATTTAATGAAGACACCAAATTGGGGGGCATAAAAAGGTTCAATATCAATAATGGGTTTGCCATAGTACAATTGGTGGCTAAATACAATGAAGGCCTTATGTCGGTCGAAGATGCTTCCGTAACGGTGCTGCCCAAAATACGAAAAGAGCGTAAAGCTGCCCAGATTATCGGTGCGAACAAAGGCAAGTCCATGGAAGATTTTGCAAAGGATAATAATGTAAACATATCTACGGCTTCCGCACTATCGGTCAAATCACCTACGATTCCAGGTGCCGGTAGGGAACCTTTGGTCGTTGGCACCGCATTTTCTTTGGAAGAGAGCAAAACATCGAATTTAATTGAAGGTGAGTCGGGCATATTCTTGATTACCGTTGCTAAAAAACAGGAAGCGCCAAAGCTTGAGAATTATTCGACCTATGCAAATGCCCTGCGAACCGACGGAGCAGGAAAAGTGGAAACAGCAATATATAATGCATTAAAAGAATCATCCAGTATAGAAGATAAAAGGCCGATTTTTTACTAAAAATGACTTGGCCCAAAAATTCAATGTCCCCTCACAAAGGGGACTTTTTTATAACACCATTTGAGCGTAGGTAAGAACGGTAGGATGGTTTTTGCCTTTGAAATGGGCAGCTGTTGTGTTTTTATTGCCCAGAACCATTATAAAATCGCCACCCCAAGCACCAAGGCTTTTAATAGCTCCAGGAAAGCGGGGAAAAAGCAATTCTTTTACTGTTTTTCGGCCAAGTATGGTAGAAAGGATCATTTCGTGGGAATCCATTAGTTTTGAGAAATGCATTGCATCCATGCAAGAGACCATTTCTTTTGTAATATCGGATATTTCTGAAATGGCTTTTTGTTTGTCAAAATTTAAGGCGCTGTAGTTTAGAATTCCATCTGCACTACTTTGTTTCTGATTGAGATACACAAAGTAAAGCTGCTCTTTGAACGGAGGGTTAAATGGGATTTCCTCCACGATAGGATTATTTTTTTTTAGAGTGTATAAAATAGGCCTATTATGCTTGGCGCATGCAATGTCGTAACCGCTTCCTCCCATGGTTCGCCAAAGAAGTTGATACGCATCTATGCCCGCCCATTGCGCTATGTTGTTCAGTAGGGTAGAGGATGAACCTAGCCCCCAATCTCTAGGAAACGTGAGTTTTGTAGTTGCACTATACCCCTTATTGGAGTTTAAAAAATGAGGATTTAGCTCACGGGCTGCGATTAAAATAGTTAAAAGGGTATTGGCTATTTGTTGCACTTTCGGTTCAGCGAAATCCAGTTCGATTTTGGAGGGGTTTTCCTGAAACTTCACAAGATCTACCATCCACTCGAACCAAACAACACCATTTAAATCAAGACTTTTCCATTTAAGCACCGGGGTTTCAATTTCTGCAACTTCCAAAAACTGACCGTAGGTTGTGGGCAAGGCCAAACTAAGTGCGCCGTCCAAAACCACGTACTCTCCACTAATCAATAATTTGCCGTTGCTGTAATATCTTTTCGTCATCGCCGACTTCTTAGGCTTTGGAAGGCATCCACAACCGCATTATGTGTGGCGGAATGCATTTTAAAATACTCGGTAAGCCGTTCTTTTTCTTGATCCGAGGCACCCAACTGGTTTAGAATATTCAGCAAGTGCATTTTCATATGCCCCTGTTGTATGCCAGTCGTTACCAAAGAGCGAATGGCCGCAAAATTCTGGGCCAATCCGGCTACAGCTACAATTTGCATCAGTTCTTTGGACGTCGGATTTTGCAATATTTCCAGGGCAAGCTTAACAAGCGGGTGTAGATTGGTCAAGCCGCCTACGGTGCCCAATGCCAAGGGGATATCCAACCAAAACTTAAAGATACCCTCACCCAAGCTTACATGGGTTAGACTGGTATATTTTCCATCCTTTGAGGCATAGGCATGTACGCCCGCTTCAACGGCCCTAAAATCGTTTCCTGTGGCCAGTACTACTGCATCTACACCGTTCATGATGCCTTTGTTGTGGGTAACGGCCCTATGCGGCTCAACCTGGGCTATGGCCACCGCCCTAACAAATTTTGCGGCAAATTCCCCCGGTGTTAGGTCCGTATCTTCATTTAAAGCTTCTACAGGGCAACTCACTTCTGCACGAACCAAACAATTGGGTACATAATTGGATAGAATGCTCATGATAACCTCTATATTCCTCTCCTTTTCGGTAAAGTCTGAATAAGTCTGGGCTTCCTCCTTTAGCGTCCTTGCAAATTGCTCCAAACAGGAATTAATGAAGTTGGCCCCCATGGCATCCAAAGTTTCAAAAGTACAGTGCAACTGGTAATAATTTTCCAGTGCCTTGGTTTTATCCCTTAATTCTATGGCTGTGATCCCGCCGCCTCGGCTAACCATATTTTTAGTAATCGGCAAGGTGTCCGAAAGGAACTTGGGGGTTAAAAAGGCGACAAATTTTGCTAGCTTTTTAGGATCGCCCGTATATAAAAAGTGAACCTGACCTATTTTTTCGGTTCCCAGAACCGTAGTTTTAAACCCGCCCCGAGGCAGCCAAAATTTAGCGGCCTTACTGGCTGCCGCCACCACTGAACTTTCCTCGATTGCCATTGGGATGGCATACAATTTATGGTTAATCAAAAAATTGGGGGCTATGCCGAAAGGCAGGTAGTAGTTGGCTATGGTGTTTTCTATAAATTCGTCGTGCAATTTTTGGAGGTTCGGATCCCCATTGTCATATTGTGCCAAGGTTCCCTCTGCGGCACTACTGTCTTTCGTATAATGCCGTGCAATCCAGGCTATCTTTTCTTTTTTGGAAAGTTTGGAGAATCCTTCTATGGGAGTGGTCATACATTTGGTTTTCTGGTAGCCAAAGATAAGGATAAAGCAAATACGCAAAAGAGGTAGCCCGGCTTCGGGTAATAACGGTATGTAAGGACAAAGTTTTGTCGCTAAAGAATGTTTGTTTCTTATTTTATCACTAAACTTGTTAGGTTTAAAACATTTTTGTCATTTATGATACGATTTCGTATTTTTTTTATTGGATTATTGTGGGTTTCTCTGACCGCTATAGCCCAAACCAAGCCGGTTACCGTTGCCGAGATATATGGAGGGGCATTTAGGACCGAAGGCATGGAAGTGCTTCGATCCATGAACAACGGCAAGCACTATACCGTTTTAAATGTGGATAGTGGCGGGCAAAGTGCGATAGACAAGTACGGTTACCAGGCCTTGCAAAAGGAGGGAACCATTGTTTCATCTTCAGATCTAAATGGTGTTCCGGGTTTTACGTCCTACGAATTTAGTGCAGACGAATCCAAGTTACTTTTAGCAACCGAAGTAGAGTCCATTTATAGGCGTTCCACGTTAGGCATTTTTTATGTTTACGATATTGCGACCAAAAGTGCCTTAAAAATCGCGGATGTAAAAATTCAGGAACCTGCACTTTCCCCCGATGGAAGCAAAGTGGCCTACGTATCGGAAAATAATCTGTATGTTTTGGATATTGCTTCCAAAACCACCAAGCAAATTACCGCCGACGGCAGTAAAAATAGCATTATCAACGGGGTAACCGACTGGGTCTATGAAGAGGAGTTCGCTTTTGTAAGGGCTTTTGAATGGAACTCCAACGGTACGAAGATCGCTTTTCTCCGTTTCGATGAATCGTTGGTGCCGGAATTCTCCATGGATGTTTATGGTACGGACCTGTATCCGGGGCAGTACGTTTTCAAATACCCAAAAGCTGGGGAAGATAATGCAAAGGTATCCTTAAAGTTATATGATGTAACATCTGGCACCAGCACGGACATCGACCTTGGAAACCCTTATTATATCCCACGGATCAAATGGACGCATAATCCCGATCATTTAAGTGTGCAGACGCTTAACCGCCATCAGAACAATTTAAAACTGCACATCGTGGACGCAAAGGACTATTCGGCATCCCTTTTGTTGGAGGAAAACGATGAGGCGTATGTAGATGTTACGGACGACCTTACCTTCTTAAAAGACGGGCGTTTTATATGGACCAGCGAAAGGGACGGTTTCAACCATATCTATCTTTACAGCGCAAAAGGCAAGCTGGTGAACCAGATCACCAAAGGGAATTGGGAGGTAACCCACTATTATGGCTACGACGCAAAACAGGATAAGGTGTATTACCAATCAGTCGAAAACGGTTCCATCAATAGGGATGTTTACAGTATTTCCGGCAACGGCAAGAACAAAAAAAGGCTTACCGAAAAACAGGGCACCAATGATGCCGATTTCAGCACCGATTACACCTATTTCATCAACACCTATTCCAGTGCTGCCACCCCCCCGGAATATACTTTGCACGAGGCGAAATCCGGGAAGAAACTGAAGGACATCAAAGACAATTCGGCTTTATTGCAAAAATTACAGGGGTATGAAATCAGTCCCAAGGAATTTTCCACCCTATCCATCAATGGAAACGATCTGAACATGTGGATGGTGAAACCTAAAAATTTTGACGCTTCCAAAAAGTATCCTTTGCTGCTGTTCCAATACAGTGGCCCTGGCTCCCAGCGAGTGGCAAACCAATGGATGGGGGTCAATGATTATTGGCACCAAATGTTGGCCTCGGAAGGCTATGTCATTGCCTGCGTGGATGGCCGCGGCACCGGATTTAAGGGAAGGGATTTTAAAAAAACCACTTATCTGAACCTAGTGAAATATGAAACAGAGGATCAGATCGCGGTTGGGAAAAAATTGAGCGAACTGCCCTATATAGACGAAAATCGTACCGGGATTTGGGGGTGGAGCTATGGCGGGCATATGGCCACCAATTGTATTTTAAAGGGCAATGATGTTTTTGAAATGGCCATTGCCGTGGCCCCCGTGACTTCTTGGCGATTTTACGACACCATTTACACCGAGCGTTTTATGCGAACGCCGCAGGAAAACCCCAAAGGATATGATGATGAATCGCCTTTTAATTATCCGGAACTCCTAAAGGGCAATTTCCTTTTGGTGCACGGCTCGGGAGACGACAA
>JBGTBA010000024.1:0-12113 GCA_041749595.1 Flavobacteriaceae bacterium
TAAGGCCCATTATTTAAAATGCTAAAGGCCCTGTACAACTGTTCCACCATAAAAAGCCGAACCATTTGATGGGAGAAAGTCATTTTGGAAAGACTTATTTTTCCTAAGGCCTTTTGGCACACCGCATCACTAAATCCATAGGGCCCCCCAATCACAAATACCAGTTGCTTGACTCCCGATAGCATCTTCTTTTGAACATAATCCGCAAATTCTAAGGATGAATAGGGCCTTCCATTTTCATCCAATAACAAAACAACGTCCGTAGTCTTTAATTTTTTAAGGATAACTTCCCCCTCTTTTTCTTTTTGTTGTGCTTCGGTCATGTTCTTGGTGTTTTTGGGATCGGGAATAATCTCAAGATCAAAACCAATATAATGATCCAGTCTTTTAACATAAGTGGAAATGAGATACCGTAGCTCTGCACTATCTGTTTTCCCTATGGCTATAAGTTTTATGGTCATATTTCAAAGGTATGGTTTTCATGGAAACCAATCGGCCCATAGATGTCACAAGTGGCATTTGTTTTTAGTAAATTAGCGCATATCAAATTGAAGTTCATGATCACTGAAGGAAAATTTCAAGAGGAGATAGCACGTATCATTGCAAATGCAATAAGGGAGGATGTGGGAGATGGGGATCATAGTTCCCTGGCTTGCATTCCAGCAACGGCTCAAGGAAAAGCAAAGCTTTTGGTAAAGGACACGGGGTTGATTGCCGGGGTTGAATTTGCACAACAGGTGTTTGCCCATGTGGATAAAGACCTAAATACCCAGATACTGATCAGGGACGGGGAACCCGTAAAGCCGGGGGATATTGTTTTTTATGTGGAAGGAAATGTACACAGCATTTTAAAATCGGAACGATTGGTGTTGAATGCCATGCAGCGAATGGGTGCCATAGCTACAAAAACCAATTATTTTGTTGAATTAGTGGCCGGTACAAATACAAAGATCCTGGACACTAGGAAAACCACACCGGGGATAAGGGCATTGGAAAAATGGGCAGTAAGAATTGGCGGCGGAGAGAACCATAGATTTGCGCTTTATGACATGATCATGTTAAAGGACAACCATATCGATTTTGCGGGAGGCATTACAAAGGCGATAAAAAAAACGAACGAATACCTCTCCGAATCTGGAACGGATTTAAAAATTATCGTTGAGGCAAGGAATTTGGATGAAGTAAATGAAATATTGGGATCCAAAGGTGTTTATCGCATTCTTTTGGATAACTTCGATTTTGAGGACACAATAAAAGCGGTTCGGATCATTAAGGGTAGATGTCTTACGGAATCATCTGGCGGCATCACTGAAAATTCGATTCGGAAGTATGCGGAATGTGGTGTGGATTATATATCTTCCGGTGCATTGACACATTCGGTGCGCAACATGGACCTGAGTCTTAAAGCGGTATAAATGTCGGTAGAAATTGAGGAAAAAATAGCTAAGATCCCCGTATTAAAACGGGTGGTGCGTCTTTTAAAAAAAGTGAAGCTCCCTGCTTTTGAAGGACTTTCCCTATATGATCTTGCAGAAATGTATATTTTGGGCATCGTCCAAGGGGCTTTGTCCACTAGGGCCAGCTCCATAGCATTCAGTCTTTTTATGGCCCTTTTCCCATTGCTTATTTTTTTGGTGACCCTTGTACCTTTCCTTATACCTTTTATAAGTGTCGGGAACGAAAATTTTGATGCTCAATTTTTATTGTTCTTGGAATCTTTTCTTCCAAATGCGACCAGTGAGTATTTCGGGGAAATTTACCAACAGATTAAAGACCAAAAACAGGGAGGGTTATTATCGTCTGCTTTTTTTATTTCGATACTTTTAATGACCAATGGGGTAAGTGCCATTTTTGGAGGTTTCGAAAATTCATACCATATAAGCCTTATGCGCAATTTTTTTAGACAATATGCATATTCATTAATGGTAGGTCTTTTACTTTCATTATTGCTTATCATTGGTGCCATAGTCTATGTCTATTTTGAATTCTATATTTTAGAGTACCTTAGCGAACTTGCTGCAAGGACAAGAGGGTATGACCTGGATGAAAATGACATTGTAGGGGTATTAATTGGCAAAGTGCTGTTTTTTACCCTATTATCGTACCTAACCACGGCCATTCTTTATTATTTTGGAACCGCCGAGGGTAGGGAGGCCCGCTTTTTTTCTGCGGGTGCCCTAATGACAACACTTTTGTTTTTGCTAACATCCTATCTATTTGGGGTGTATGTAGAGAAATTTGCAAGATATAATGAGTTGTACGGTGCCTTGGGCGGGTTATTGATTTTAATGGTGTACATCTGGTTAAATTCCAATATCTTGTTGCTCGGGTTTGAATTAAACGCCTCCTTGAATTCATTAAGGAAAAACGTAAAAAAAAATATTGAAAATGTATAAAATTACTCTAATTCTCATTTTGTTTTCGTGTACCCCGATATTTTCCCAGACCATTTTCGGCAAATGGAAGACCATAGACGATAGGCACGGTATGGAAAAGGCCATTGTGGAGGTTTATAAAGAAGACGGGGCAATACATGGGCGGGTTGTTGAAATTTTGCAGGACGGGAAAGAAGGTGCAAAATGCGTTAATTGCCCTGGAGATAGAAAAAACAAACCTATTCTGGGAATGAAAATAATAGACAATCTTTTGGAAAAGGCCAATGGAGAGTATAAAGGCAATACGCTGTTTGATCCTGAACAGGCCATGACTTTTAAATGTAAAATTTGGTTGAACCCCAAAAATCCCAATGAATTAAAGGTAAGGGGATATCTATCTGTTTTATATAGAACACAGACATGGATAAGGGTCAGAGGATAGAATCTAGTTTAGTATGCAATTTTTTGTCAATATAATTTTACCGATCCCTATAGAAAAACCCTTTACCTACCGTGTTTCTGTTTCCGAGTCAGAGATCATAAAAATTGGGATGCGTGTAGCCGTGCCCTTCGGAAAATCCAAGATTTATACTGGTTTGGTATATGAAATCCACGACGACCCACCAATTGCCTATGAAGCTAAGGAAATTGAACAAATCCTGGATGAGATACCCCTTGTAAGCACTATTCAGTTAAGGCATTGGGAATGGATCGCGGAATATTATATGTGCACCATTGGCGAAGTCTTTAGAAGCGCAATGCCCAGCGCATTTTTGCTGGAGAGCGAAACACTGGTCCTTAAAAATGACCAAGCAAGTATAGATGAAAACAACCTCAAAGACGATGAGTTTTTGGTATTTGAGGCGTTGCAGCACCAACCAACATTAAGAGTGCATGAAATATGCGCAATTGTTGATAGGAAGAATGTATTGGCTCTATTGAGTAGGTTGTTGCAGAAGAACGTTATTGTATTGAAAGAAGAGGTCCATGAGCAGTACAAACCCAAAATGGTGCGTTATGTGCAGTTGGGCAAAAAGCATCGGTCTGAGGACGATCTGGAGCAATTATTGGGGAATTTGTCCAAGGCCCCCAAACAAAGCCAAATAGTGCTCTCCCTTTTCCAATTGATGGCCACAAACAATAGCAAGCCTGTAAAAGTCTCGGATTTGGAAAAGGCCAGCAATGATTCCGGAGCAACTATTAAGACGCTCATGGGGAAAGGAATTTTAGAGGAGTATTTCATTAGGACCGACAGGGTAATCTATTCTAAGGACAAGGAAAATGCCGACCTAAAATCCTTGAACGAATATCAAGAACGTGCTTTAAAAGAAATATATGGGTCGTTCAAAAACAATAAAGTTGCATTACTGCACGGGGTTACCTCGTCCGGTAAAACGGAAGTATATGTAAAATTGATAGAGAAGTGCATACGGACAAATAAACAAGCATTGTACCTATTACCCGAAATAGCGCTCACAACCCAATTGATTGTCAGGTTGCAAGAATATTTTGGGGAGAAGGTTTCTGTTTACCATTCCAAATACAGCGCACAGGAAAGAGTAGAGGTTTGGAACAATGTGTTGGCCAGCAAACCTAAAGCACAGATTGTGATTGGGGCACGATCTGCTTTGTTTTTACCCTTCACTGCGTTAGGACTGATCATTGTAGATGAAGAACATGAGAACTCATTCAAGCAATATGACCCAGCTCCAAGATACCATGCAAGGGATACGGCCATAGTTTTGGGTAATCTGCATAAGAGCACTATTCTTTTGGGTTCGGCCACGCCGAGCATAGAAAGTTTTTACAACGTAAAATCCAAAAAATATGGGTATGCGGGCATTGAAAGGAGATATGGAAATGTCATGATGCCTGAAATACAACTGGTTGACCTTAAGGAACAGACCCGAAAAAAGCTAATGAAAGGGCATTTTTCAGAAGTCCTGTTCCATGAAATATCAGAAGCGCTCAATGTGGGGGAGCAAATTATTTTGTTTCAAAATAGGAGGGGGTATGCCCCAATTTTAGAATGCAACACCTGTGGGCACTGTCCTCAATGCCCCAATTGCGATGTGAGTTTAACCTATCACCAACAAAGGAAACAATTGCGTTGCCATTATTGCGGCCATCACACAGCCATATACCAAAGTTGTCAAGCATGCGGCAGCCAAACCTTGGATACCAAAGGTTTTGGAACAGAGCAGATAGAACAAGAACTACGTATATTGTTTCCAGAAGCTAAAATTGGACGGATGGATTTAGATACCACTAGAGGAAAATATGGCTATGAAAAAATAATAACGGCATTTGAGCAACAAGAAACGGATATTTTGGTGGGGACACAAATGTTGACTAAAGGATTGGATTTTAGAAATGTAGGTTTGGTAGGTATTATGAATGCCGATTCATTACTTAATTTTCCGGATTATAGGGCACATGAGCGCAGTTTTCAATTATTGATGCAAGTTGCTGGCAGGGCCGGAAGGACAAAAAAAAGGGGCAAGGTCATCATACAGAGCTATAACCCCCACCATCAAATCTTAAAACAGGTAACCGTCCATGATTATGATGAAATGTTCAATGAGCAAATCCTTGAACGGAAACAGTATAAATACCCACCCTTCGTAAAACTGATAAAAATAACATTTAGGCACAAGGATTATAGTATGCTGAACGATGCGGCAGATTGGTTTGCCAAATCCCTGAGAAACACCCTTAAAGCAACTGTTTTAGGTCCCGAGCATCCTCCTGTGGCCAGGATTCGCAATCGGTATCTAAAAGATATTATTGTTAAAATAGACATGGGCCAATCACTGTCAAAAACAAAAAAAGGCATTAAAAGGATTGAAAAATCCTTTAATGCCATCCCATATTACAAAAGCGTCCGGATAATCTACAATGTGGACCACATTTGATCAGACATTGCTGAGCGCTTCGGCCAATTCGGTCTTTTTATTCCTGCTCAGAGGTATTTGTCTTCCGCTAACTTCAACGTTTTTACTGTTAAATTTCTCCACCTTTTCCAAATTTACAATGTAGGACTTGTGGATCCTAAGAAATTTATCTTCTGGGAGCTCTTTCTCAAAGGATTTCATCGTGGAAAGAATCACGATATTTGCCTCATCGGTAACTAATTTGATGTAATCGCCCAAGGCTTCGATCCATTTGATTTCGCTAAGGATGACCTTTCTTTTCTTGAGATTGCTTTTCACAAAAATATGTTCTTCATCTTCATTGCCTACCTTGTTCATTTGCTCAAACTTTGCCAATGCCCTTTTAACAGAGGCGTCAAAGCGTGCCAGGGTGATGGGTTTGTGCAGATAATCGGTTACATCATAATCAAAAGCTTTCAATGCGTAATCCGGTTTTCCGGTGATTAAAATTACTTGGGGGCTATTGTCCAAGGACTCAAGTAAGTCAAATCCGCTGATAATGGGCATTTCAACATCAAGAAAAATAAGATCGATCTCGTTGTTTTTAATCCCGTTCTTTGCCTCAATGGCGTTGCTGTATTCGGCTATCAGGGCCAGATTGGGATGGTTGTTTACCAGCTTGGCAACCGCCATCCGCTGCATGGATGAGTCGTCTACAATAATACTTCTTAATTTCATAAGGGGTTGATTTGTGGGGTTAAATCATCAACAAATTACTGAAAAAACAAACTATGCCGCAATAAAAGATGTAAACAATGCGGTATTTGTTGTGTAATTGGTGACGACCATAGTTTTTTTGGTTTTAGGTTAAGTTCTATTTTTGTTATTCTTAAAGCTATAACGAAGATTTTTGTTATTTCTTGTAATTCGTATTAATAATTATTACTTTTGCCCACCGAAAAAATAATACATATGAATCATTACGAAACTGTTTTCATTTTAAATCCCGTTCTATCTGATACGCAGATAGAGGAAACAGTTAAGAAATTTGAAGATTTCTTAATTAGCAAAGGAGCCGCTATGGTCTCCAAGGAAAATTGGGGGCTAAAGAAATTGGCCTATCCCATCCAGCACAAAAAAAGTGGTTTTTACCATTTGTTTGAATTTACTTCGTCTGGAGATACCATTTCCCCCTACGAACTGGAGTTCAAAAGGGACGAACGTGTAATGCGGTATCTAACGGTTAAGTTAGATAAGCACGCCATTTCATGGGCAGAGAGAAGAAGAACGAAGTTAAAAGCTAAAGCCTAAGAATTATGTCAACGATAGAACAACAAGCAAAAGGTAAAAAAGACGGGGAAATAAGATATCTTACCCCTCTTAACATTGATACCAATACGCAAAAGAAGTATTGCAGGTTTAAAAAATCGGGAATAAAATACGTAGACTACAAAGATCCGGACTTTTTGCTGAAACTAGTCAACGAACAAGGCAAGCTTCTCCCAAGAAGACTTACCGGCACTTCTTTGAAATACCAAAGAAAAGTTGCGATCGCCGTTAAAAGGGCGCGACACCTAGCTTTAATGCCCTATGTTGGGGATTTATTAAAATAAAAGAAACATTTATGGAACTTATACTAAAAGAGGATATACAAAATCTGGGCTTTAAAGACGATTTGGTAAACGTAAAGAACGGCTATGGCAGAAATTACCTTATCCCACAAGGATTGGCGGCATTGGCCACAACATCGGCAAAAAAAATATTGGCAGAGAACTTAAAGCAAAGCGCACACAAGGAAAAGAAAATTGTGGACGGGGCCAATAATATAGCTGAAGCTATAAAACAATTGGAAATCAAGATTCCGGCCAAAGCAGGTGCTGGTAATAAGCTATTTGGTTCAATAACCAATATAGATCTGGCATCTGAACTTCATAAGGTCGGACACGAGATTGATAAGAAATATATAGTTATTCAGGGAGGGTCCATCAAGAAGCTAGGATCATACAATGCGCAAATCAGATTGCACAGGGATGTGGTCGCCGAACTTAAATTTGAGGTGGTTGCTGAAAAAGACTAACGAAAAAAGAGCATAAAGAGAAACCGCCTAAAAACCAATTTTAGGCGGTTTTTTTGTAATACGTTATAGGTATGAAATACACTAGGCTTACAAAAGAACAGTTGGACGAATTGCATTGGGAATTCAGTAATTTCCTGGCAACCCAATCCATAACCAAGGACGAATGGGATGCCTTAAAAAGGGAGAACCCCATGGCGGCCGAGGAAGAACTCGATATTTTTAGTGATTTAATTTGGGAAGGAGTACTTTCCAATGTTTCCTATTTGGAGAATATTTCGGCGCAACAGATCCATTTGTTTCATTTAACAACCAAGGAAATGAAACTCATTTCCATTAAAGTCATGAATCCGGATGTGGATTTGGGCACCAAAGACGGATTTACGTGGTTCAAGAAAAACTATAATTCCGATTTTGTGGAGTATCTCACGGCGTCAAAATCCTATACCGGAGATAAAAATAAGGATAAGTTTGGATTGATCCGGCAAGGAGCAGGCATTACCAAAGGAGACCTGTACCAATGGTTTGAAACACTTATTTCCTAATTAATGCTCCCCCTTAATTAAAGCTACTGATTCAAACACTTATATTTGTTTAAGAATAACTAAAAATGGCACAAAAACCATCAATACCCAAAGGAACACGCGATTTTTCTCCTGCCGAAGTAGCAAAGCGCAGTTATATTTTTGACAGGATAAAAAGGCAATTTCAACTTTTCGGATTTCAGCCAATTGAAACGCCATCATTTGAAAATTCGGAAACCTTGTTGGGCAAATATGGAGAAGAAGGGGATCGCTTGATTTTTAAAATATTGAATTCGGGCGATTTTTTAAGTAATGTAAATGAGGAGCCGCTCCGAACCAAGGCTTCACAGGAAGTGGCACCTCTTATTTCCGAAAAAGCTTTGCGATACGACCTTACGGTACCTTTTGCACGGTATGTAGTGATGCATCAAAATGAGATTGATTTCCCGTTTAAGCGCTATCAAATACAACCGGTTTGGAGAGCCGATAGGCCTCAAAAAGGTCGCTTTAGGGAGTTTTACCAATGCGATGCCGATGTGGTGGGGGCTAATTCGCTTTTCCAGGAAGTAGAGCTGGTGCAGTTATATGATGCCGTTTTTACGGATTTAAAATTGACCGGAGTCACCATCCATCTAAATAACAGAAAAATATTATCCGGCATTGCCGAAGTCATTGGGGCACAAGATAAATTAATCGATTTTACGGTTGCTTTGGATAAGTTAGATAAGCTTGGGGTAGCCGCTGTAAAAAAAGAGATGCATGAAAAAGGGATTTCCGCATCGGCACTAGTAAAATTAGAACCTTTATTCACCATTGAAGGTAGCAATAACGAACGATTGAAAGCGTTGGGAAAACTTCTTGAAGATTCAGATGAAGGAAAAAAAGGGGTAGAAGAGTTGCTTTTTATTACTAATACCCTTGAGGATCTGGCATTACAATCTGCCAAACTTAGTATAAATGTTACCTTGGCCCGCGGTTTAAATTACTACACCGGAACAATTATAGAGGTATCCGCCCCTGAACAAGTCGCTATGGGTTCTATCGGTGGTGGCGGACGTTATGATGATCTTACCGGAATTTTTGGATTGAAAGATGTAAGTGGCGTAGGTATTTCGTTTGGTTTAGATCGAATTTATTTAGTTTTGGAAGCATTGGGGCTGTTTCCTATGGATATAAACCAATCCTTAGACGTTCTTTTTACAAATTTCGGGGACAAAAAAGCTTTGACTGCCTTAAAATTGATTAAAAAACTACGGGAATCGGGAATTAAAGCCGATCTGTATCCCGGAAATGTAAAAATGCAAAAACAATTAAAGTATGCCAACAGCCGAAATGTGCCTTATGTTGGGCTCATTGGCGAGGCAGAATGGGCAGCAGATAGTTTTATAATCAAAAACATGGTCTTAGGTACTCAAGAAACCTATAGTATGGCAAACTACGATGTATTCGTAAAGGAACTGGCTACAAAACCGCTCTAATGGCTTGCATTACGGTTTGGTAATAGGCCCAGTCATGCGGTACAAATTGTTTGCATAAGTGCACATCCGTGAGTTCGATGTAAAACGTGGAGATCGGGATTAATTTGAGGTCGTCAACCTCATTTTCCTGTAGGGTCAAATCTTTTAAAGCAACGCGTAATGGGCATAGAAATGTATGGTGGTATTCACAATCATACAATTCTTCATGATGCCGTTGAACAGATTTGAAATAACCTATTTTTTTTAAATCGGTTTCTAAAATAGTAAGTCCAATTTCTTCCTTCACTTCACGTATAGCAGATTTTAGGGCAGATTCTCCGGCTCCCATATGCCCGGCCACGGAAACATCCCACAGGGCGGGAAACGTGTCCTTATTTTTAGATCTTTTTTGTAAAAGTAGAAGCCCCTCTGCAGTATAAAACCAGATATGCACCGTTGGATGAAAAAGACCCTTCCGGTGCGCTTCCGATTTCATGGTGGTTTTCCCCGTACTATTTCCTGCTGCATCTAGTATGTCTACAATTTCATCCATGGGTTAACTAGGTCGTTAAATTGCATTGTGCTACAACAGCCAGAAAACACAGTTTAATCAAAATAACTAAACGTTTCCCCCGCTTTAATGTTCAATATCGTTTCATAGATAAGTCGAATCACATTTTCAACATCATCTTCATGTACGGTTTCTACGGTGGTGTGCATATAACGTAGTGGCAAGGAAATTAAGGCTGAAGCTACCCCTCCATTGCTGTAGGCAAAGGCGTCTGTATCGGTGCCTGTATAACGCGAAGATGCCAATCGTTGAAATGGGATACTGTTCTTTTCCGCAGTTTCCAAAATACGTTCCCGCAATTTATTTTGTACGGCCGGGGCATAAGATATTACCGGACCAGCTCCAATCTCGGTGTGTCCTTGCTTCTTTTTTTCGATCATCGGGGTTGTGGTATCATGGCACACATCAGTAACAATGGCTACATTGGGTTTAATGGTCTGGGTAATCATTTCCGCACCGCGTAAACCTATTTCCTCCTGTACGGAGTTGGTAATATAAAGTCCAAAAGGAAGTTTCTTTTTGTTTTCAAATAAGAGTCGGGCCACTTCGGCAATGATGAATCCACCCATTCGGTTGTCCAATGCCCTGCATACAAACTTGTTACCGTTTAAAATCTGGAATTCGTCCGGATAGGTAATGACACAACCTATATGTACCCCTAGTTTTGCCACTTCGGCTTTATCCTTGGCGCCTATGTCTATAAAAATATTGTCCAATTTGGGCGACTCCTCTTTGGCGCTATCCCGGGTATGTATCGCTGGCCATCCAAATATTCCCTTAACAATCCCGTTTTTGGTATGGATGTTTACCCATTTGGACGGTGCGATCTGGTGGTCGCTTCCTCCGTTACGAATCACATAAATCAAACCATCATCCGTAATATAATTTACATACCACGAAATTTCATCAGAATGTCCTTCAATAACAACTTTGTATGTCGCTTCGGGGTTTATTACCCCAACTGCTGTGCCATAGGTGTCTGTGATAAAGGTATCTACATACGGTTTTAAATAATTCATCCATAATTTCTGCCCTTCCCATTCATAACCGGTAGGAGCTGCATTATTTAGATATTTTTCCAAAAAGTCAATTGAGTCTTTGGTAAGAACTTTCTTTTGGGCCATTCAAATATGTTTTAAATGCAAACTTAACAATATTCACTTTTATTTAATAATAACATCACATGTTTATCGTTAATTTTGAGGATATTTTTTCTATAAAAAAAATGAATAATAATCGATTGTTTTCGTCCTTGTTTATTTTGATAGGGTGTGTTGCACAAGCTCAAATAAACAGGGAAACAGATTCCTTGCCTGAACAATATATTATCATAGAGGGCGATTCCGTGGCGTTGAGCTCAATAGCACTAGATGAGGTATTTGTTTTTGGTAAGTTGAAATTTGGTTCGTACGAAGATAAGCTCCGGTATTACATACTGCAACGAAAAACCATTAAAGTGTACCCCTATGCCAAATTGGCCGCTGAAAGGTTAGTTCAACTAAACGATAGCTTGGCAAAGATCAAATCCAAATCCAAACGAAAAAAATATACAAAGGAGGTCCAAAAATATATTGAAGGGGAATTTTCCGATGAACTTAAAAAACTGACACGTACCGAAGGTCAGATTTTAATAAAACTTATTTATCGTCAAACAGGAAAAACAGCTTTCAATTTGGTGAAAGAGCTTCGTAGCGGTTGGCGTGCGTTTTGGTACAGTACAACGGCAAAAATGTTTAAAATAAGTATAAAGGAAGAATTTCATCCAGATAGTGTTCTTGAGGATTATCTTATAGAAGACATTTTACAGCGAGCGTTTGCGGAATATAAATTAGAACGTCAAAAATCAGCTTTAGACTATGATTTTTCTGTCTTGAGTAACAAGTGGAATATGGAACATAAGCAATAGTGCTATCTTAAATAGTAAACAATTTAAGATTAAGCAAGAATCAAATGATGTCGTTTTAAGGACTTGGAAGGGGGTTCATTTAGATTCATTTTCCTGATTTTTTCAATTTTATTTGGTGTTCAAAACCTGTTTTCCAGCACATTGAAATTTCCGTTGGGGATTTTCAGAAAAAAGACATCAAAAAAGGTTGGTAACCAAAAAAACGATATTATATTTGCACCCGCTTTGGGACACAGAGCGTTAAATTTGGTTTGATAAGTTCATTTGACATATTGTAAAGACAGAAAACAAATCGAAACCTTGGGTCCGGTTTTAAATTTTCAGGAGTTGGTC
>JBGTBA010000025.1:0-41524 GCA_041749595.1 Flavobacteriaceae bacterium
TATAATAAAAGGTGAATCAATGCGTATAAAAATGAATAATTAAAACTAAATTTAACCCACAAATGAATCGATTTTAAGCAACTAGTTTAAACGGCTCACTTTCATCCGGCGCACATGGCTCAATTTGTCCGGCGCATCCAAAACGGGCGACAGTATAAACTTTATGATGGCGGCGGCAGGATTTAACTTCAAAAAATTGATGATAAAACTAAAGGAAACGATTCTTTGGCTATATTCGTACCTTATCAATATGTTCGGTCCAAAAATATTTGGGAATCAAATGGCATTCAGGTAGATCACTCTGACCATAAATTCCTTTTTTAAGGATCGACTATATACAAAGAATTTCAAAGAACTTAGTTTAATGTTTAATGCCCACTAGTGATTAAATTAAGTTCTTTTTGAGTTTATTTGGTTTTATGTTTTTTAGACTTAGGATCTAGTGCCGCAAGGTGTGGGAGTTCTAGTCTCCCCGCCTGTACAAAGGGAAAGCCGACTTTTAGGAGTCGACTTTTTTGTTTCTGGGCGCCCGAGGGTAAGATGTTTTTTACAAGTCGCCATGGAATGGAATCTAGTTGATGTTACTTTAAAAACCACTTTGTCACGGTTTCTTCCGCTATTTTGTTGTTGGGCGTAAACTCACTGTTCTCTAGGCCACGGTGTTCCAAATAGGAGGGGAATTTCCACCATAAAATACCGGCGCACCAGGCTTCATTTTCTATGCCTTCAAATACGACTTCGTAACAAAGCTGCTGATGCAATGGGTTGTAACTGTCGTCCCCTTCGGCATGAGGGGTTTTCCAGGGAGCATTGATGCTCCTAAAACCGATTTCGGTAAAGACAATCGGTTTATTGAATTTGGAGTAAACCTTGGCTATCTTGTTCTTTATGCCGTCAAAATTTGCCTTTAGCTCCGCTTTGCTAGGGTTCTCGTTTTTGCTTAACGGATAATAACAGTTCAACCCTATAAAATCAAGTTCGTCCCAAAAACCTACCTTTTCAAATTCCGGCCCCCAATTGGCCGCATAGGTAAGTTTGCCGCCATATAATCCCCGAAGGCTTCGGAATATCTGGCGCCATTCCGCTTCATGGCTCAATGTTGCCTTTGTAAATTCAACGCCAACGCACAAGACATCCGTTTGGTGTATTTCCGCAAGAAGGGCATAATGCCGTATCCATTTGTGGTAATAGCTAAAAAAGGAATTCCAGTCTTCCTCGTTCAGCATTTCCACATCGCCCGGCCAACTATCGCCGGCAAAGACCTGCGGTTTTAACAGGGTGGTCATGCCCAGGTTTTTAGCTTCAGCAAGGGAATGTACCACGCTTTCGTCATTTTCGGATCCTGCATTGTCGCTAAAGCGAAATGGGGCAGGCTTGTTCTTGTCCTGGATAAAACTATACGGTACAATGGCCATTGCATTGCTGCCCATGGATCTCATTTTTTCGAGGGCCTGTGTAGCTTTCCTGCCCCCATAGCCGTTGTAGATGCCGTACCCTTCATGGGCAAAATTAAAGCCTTTTAGATAGGGAAGTTTTATAACGGGTCTTTCTTTTTTTGGATTTTTAAGCGCATTTTTTGTGAGATGTTTTTTCCATGCGGGTTCCAGGTTTTGGATTTCTTTCTCTGTAGGCGCCCATGAGGGATAATGCAGTAGAAAAGCGTCCTTGCCCCAGGTGTCCAACAAAAATTCGACCAAAGTGGCCGATATGCAATCGGCGATCAAAGGGGATTCGATTTCCAAGGCTTCATTAGGCAAAAGTTCCTTTAAAGAAAGTGCATTGCCCGACTCGAAGAGGCGAGCCGACCAGTAAGCATATCCTTGGTGCTGCCACTGATCCGTGAAATAAACGGGAAAACCAAGTTCCAATGCTTTTGTTTTGGCATGGCCGAGCAAGCGAAAGATCAAAAGGGCATTTTCCTTTTCAATAAAATTGGATTTGTATTTTTCATTGATGATGGTATGTACCGAGTTATTCAGGGTATCGAAATGAGCCTGATTTGTTTTTCCGACCATCAACCCTTTTTCTTCCGCATTTTTATAAATATGATAGGTAAACTTGGGAAGTTCCCGAGGATTTTTGATGAAATTCAAAATTCTCGTCGTGGTCTCTTCGATCTCCATGGCAAGAGGCGAAAGTTCTACGGTTGAAATGGCATTTTGATGGGAAACAAAATCAAAATGTTCAGTGCTTTCCAATAACTCATTTTCCGAAGAAAAGTCAAAATTTGTCGACGCGTCCAATCTCCATTCCGGGCTGAAATCCCCCATAACCACTCTTGCATTTTCATCGTATATTTCGTAGTCCATATTCTGTCGGAAGAAGGAGCGACCCTCTTCATGTATCTTTTTACTGAAAAAATCGAAAACCGTTTCTTCATGGTTTCCGCTCAACAGGTACATGGGGAGGGAATCATTTTCAGGATTGGGGTAAAAGCCTATTGAAAGCACCGTATTACGGGATGTATATTCCTTGGCATTGAACCGGAAACGATTTTCGCCAAAGGCCACCGGGATATTTCGGCTATAGGTTCCCAAATGGGGGTTACCCTCGGGCGTACCCACCAAAAAGACGATATTTTCCTGTAGCTCCCTTTCACTAACGGTAAAAGCATCCTTAAACGCAACGGAAACGTTGCGCCATGAGTTGGTCTCAGTACTTTGGGCAAGCTCTTCTAACAGCGTTCGGTACTTTTTGGCAAGTACCTCATCTTTTGTTCCATACACTATCAGAATGGCTCTTTTATTAAAGAAGCTGTTCCGCAGTTGTCCCCGGCTGGGAACGGAGTCGTTTTTAATGACCATTGCTTTTTCATTGGCCTCGGTTGAAGGCATGGTTGTAATACCGATTATCAAAATGCTCAGGGCTATAAACGCCAATACCTGTTTATGGTTGATCTTCATTTTTATACTGTCTCCCACAAAGATAATGCAGAACGGTATTTCATTTTTAAAATTATTTTGACCAGATAGGGAAGAAACCGGATTTGCCTTTCAGCAAGGGAGGCTTTTTAAAATAATTTATGTAGTAGAGGAGATAAGCCTTTCCTGAGCGTGGCCAAAAGGAGAGCGGGAGCCTATTCCAAGATTTGGGAAGGGAGTGGATAAAAAAAAGAACACTAAAAAAAGCTTCCGTAAATGGCTATGGATTATTTTCATTAGAACCGTTAAAATTTTCCAATAATACAGCCTAAGATAAGCCTAGAAATGTTAAATGTCGTATTTTTGGTTAAATTTTGTTCAAAAACCAGTAAAACAATCCATGGATAAATATTCCTTTTTAAATACTGCGCACACTTCTTTTTTCGCAGAACTATATGATAAGTATTTAGTAAATCCCGATAGTGTAGAACCCAGTTGGCGTGCCTTTTTTCAAGGGTTCGATTTTGGCATGGAAACCGTCCTTCACGATGGGGGCGTTCCCATGCTGAAAGACAGGGAAACTGCCGTGGGCGACCTCCAAACGGAGGTTCCAAAGGCATTGCAAAAAGAATTTAAGGTAGTAAAGCTCATAGATGGCTATAGGAGCAGGGGGCACCTTTTCACCAAGACCAATCCGGTCCGGGACAGGCGGCAATACTACCCCACACCGGACATTGAAAATTTTGGGCTGGAACAGGGCGATCTGGATACCATATTTACCGCCGGACAGATCCTGGGCATTGGCCCCAGTACGCTTCGGGAGATCATTAGGCACCTCACCAGTATTTATTGTGATGCCATAGGCGTAGAGTATATGTATATCAGGAGCCCTGAACGGATAGAATGGATACAGAACTGGCTGAACGTGAACGACAACCATCCGCAGTTCACGGTTGACAGAAAAAAGCATATTTTAAAAAAGCTGACTCAGGCTGTGTCCTTTGAGACCTTCCTACATACCAAATATGTGGGGCAAAAGCGGTTTTCCTTAGAGGGTAACGAATCGTTGATCCCCGCTCTGGATGCCATTGTGGAACGTGCCTCAGAGCTCGGGGTGGAGCAGTTTGTCATGGGGATGTCGCACAGGGGGAGATTGAACGTGCTCACCAATATTTTCGGAAAGTCTGCCAAAGATATCTTCAGTGAGTTTGATGGCAAGGATTACGAGCTCGATATTTTTGATGGAGACGTAAAGTACCATTTGGGGTGGACCTCAGACAGGATATCCGAAAATGGAAATAAGATATCAATGAACATTGCACCCAATCCATCGCATTTAGAGACCGTCGGTGCCGTGGTGGAAGGTATTGCCAGGGCCAAACAGGAAGTACATTGCCCCAATGACTTTTCCAAGGTAATGCCCATTGTGGTTCATGGCGATGCCGCTATTGCAGGGCAGGGAATTGTATATGAAATTGTACAGATGGCCAATCTGGATGGGTACCGTACCAACGGCACCATACATATAGTGGTAAACAATCAAATTGGTTTTACCACCAACTACCTGGACGCCAGATCTTCTACCTATTGTACCGATGTGGGCAAAGTTACCCTAAGTCCGGTGCTGCACGTAAATTCCGATGATGCCGAAGCTGTGGTACATGCCGCCTTATTTGCGTTGGAGTACCGCATGCGGTTTAGAAGGGATGTTTTTCTGGATTTGTTGGGGTATCGCAAATATGGGCACAATGAAGGGGATGAGCCCCGCTTTACCCAGCCAAAATTATACAAGGCCATTGCCAACCATAAAAATCCAAGAGACATTTATGCGGAAAAATTGATCGCAGAAGGGGTCATTGACGAGAGTTTTATAAAGGATCTGGAAGAACAGTACAAAGCTTCCTTGGAAGAGGAGCTGGAAGATTCCAGAAAACAGGACAAGACCGTAATCACCCCTTTTATGGCCGATGAATGGAGCGGATTTGAAAACGTACAGGAAGAAGAGATGATGCGGCCCGTGAACACCTCTTATGATGCCGATAAGCTTATGGAAATTGCCAAGGTGCTTACGGAACTGCCATCCGATAAAAAGTTTTTGCGCAAAGTGGAAAAGTTGGTGGAAGACCGAAAAAAAATGTTTTTTGAGACAGATGGCCTGGACTGGGCCATGGGCGAACTTTTGGCCTATGGCACCCTGTTGGAAGAAGGTTATGGGGTACGGATTTCCGGCCAGGATGTAGAAAGGGGCACCTTCTCCCACCGCCATGCCGTGATTAAGGTAGAGGATAGCGAGGAAGAGGTAATGCAACTGAACCTGCTGCCCAATAAAAAGGGACAATTTCAAATATACAATTCATTGCTGTCCGAATATGGTGTGGTGGGGTTTGATTATGGCTATGCCATGGCAAGTCCCAATACCTTGACCATTTGGGAGGCCCAGTTCGGTGATTTCAGCAATGGTGCTCAAATCATGATCGACCAATACATATCGGCCGCAGAAGATAAATGGAAATTGCAGAACGGCCTTGTTATGTTGTTGCCCCATGGATATGAAGGGCAGGGCGCAGAGCACTCTTCTGCACGGATGGAGCGTTACCTACAGTTATGCGCCAAGGATAATATGTACGTGGCAGATTGTACCACGCCGGCCAACTTGTTCCATTTGCTGCGCCGCCAAATGAAGGCCAACTTTAGAAAACCCTTGATCGTTTTTACGCCCAAAAGCCTATTGCGCCATCCAAAAGCGGTCTCATCCGTAAAAGAGTTTACCGATGGAGGGTTCCAAGAGGTTATTGATGATGCCGCTGCCAATGTAAATAAGGTTAAGAGCCTGATTTTCTGCACGGGTAAGTTCTATTACGATCTTTTGGCGGCCAGAGAGGAAAACAATAGGGAAGATGTGGCCCTAGTGCGCATGGAGCAATTGTTTCCCTTGCCAACGGAGCAAATGAAGGACATAATAAGGAAATACAAAAATGCCGACGATCTTGTATGGGCCCAGGAAGAACCAAGGAATATGGGGGCTTGGAGCCATTTGATGATGCACTTCAGTGAAGTGCAAAAACTTAGAGTGGCATCCGGCAGGTTTTATGCATCGCCCGCTGCGGGAAGTGCCGTTCGCTCTAAAAGAAGGCACCAACAGATAGTGGATTATGTCTTTGATAAGACAAAGGACAACATGGTAAGACAAGGCATAAAACAATGATTGCGTGTATAAAAAAACCGGGTTTAAATTGTGTATAGATCAAATTCTGGTCAAGGGCACGTTCGGAGAATACAACAACCTTTCTGTTAAAGAAAATTTTATCGGTAATATTAATTAAGGAATAAATTAAATATAAATAACAGATCATGATATTAGAAATGAAAGTCCCCTCTCCAGGTGAATCCATTACCGAAGTGGAAATTGCGGAGTGGTTGGTAAAGGATGGCGATTATGTGGAAAAGGACCAGACCATAGCAGAGGTAGATTCGGACAAGGCCACGTTGGAGTTACCTGCCGAAGCTAGCGGAACTATTGCATTAAAAGCCGAGGTTGGCGATGCGGTCGCTGTTGGCCAAGTGGTCTGTTTAATAGATACCGGTGCGGTAAAACCAGAAGGGGGCAAAAAAGGAAGCGATGCTTCCGAAAAGAATTCCCCAAAAGATTCCGTGAAGGAACAGCCCAAAGTGGAAAAGAAAGAAGAAGAAAAGGAGGCACGCCCTTCCCCAACAAAGGAAACCTACGCTACCGGATCTGCCTCACCCGCGGCCAAAAAGATCCTGGAAGAAAAGGGAATCAATTCAGCAACGGTAAAAGGCTCGGGAAGGGATGGTAGAATAACGAAGGAAGATGCCATAAATTCCGTGCCTTCCATGGGATCCCCTACCGGCGGTGTTCGGGGGGAAACCAGGTCAAAACTTTCCATGTTGCGCCGTAAAGTGGCAGAACGTTTGGTGGCCGCAAAGAATGAAACGGCCATGCTCACCACTTTTAATGAGGTGAACATGTCTGCCATATATGACATGAGAAAGGAACATAAGGACACTTTTGCCACAAAACATGGCGTTGGCTTGGGCTTTATGTCTTTTTTTACAAAGGCGGTCATTCGTGCACTGCAAATCTATCCTGCAGTGAATTCCATGATAGATGACAAGGAAATGGTTTCCTACGACTTCTGTGATATCAGCATCGCTGTTTCAGGTCCAAAAGGATTAATGGTGCCGGTGATCAGAAATGCGGAAAACCTATCTTTTAGGGGAATAGAGGCTGAGGTGAAACGGTTGGCCGTAAGGGCCCGCGAAGGGGAAATTACGGTGGATGAGATGACAGGAGGCACATTCACCATCACCAATGGCGGGGTTTTTGGATCCATGTTGTCAACACCTATAATCAACCCTCCGCAAAGTGCCATTTTGGGAATGCACAATATCGTGGAAAGACCAGTTGTAAAGAACGGAGCCATAGCCATAGCCCCAATTATGTACGTGGCTTTGTCTTATGACCATAGGATCATTGACGGAAAGGAATCCGTAGGATTTTTGGTAGCGGTAAAAGAAGCCTTGGAAAGCCCAACAGAACTGTTGATGGACAACAATGTTCGGCGGGCCTTGGAGTTGTAGCCATCTGTAAGTCACGGCCTAATAAAATTACCCTTAAAACATTTGTTTGGCTCAAGCCTGGCGGATGTTTTATTTTTTTAGGTAAACACAGCTTTTATGGTAGTCTATGATCGCATTGGCTTTTTTCAAGATGTCCGCACCAATGATCCCATCTACGGGGAGTGCCTTATGCGTTGTTAGCGCCTCATTGATATGCAGAAGATCAAAGAGCACGATTTCCAGGTCTTTCTTTTTCCAATCCCCAATTTTTATCTTGTTCTTGGAGGAAATTTGTGTCACCATATTAACGGCACCTGCCCCTGCGGCCTTTACCTCTGAATCTTTGGATACCAAATTAAAAAAATCAATTTTATCCATGCCAACGCAGGTGTTGGATGCCCCCGTGTCCAAAATGAAACGGCCCCCGACCCCATTTATTTTTGCGGCGATCTCAAAATGATTGGTGGACGTAAACACCAAGGGAACTTTTTTGTATTTTTTTTTCAGTAATTTTTTTTTCAGGCCCGTCATCTATTTTTTTTGGTAAAGATAAAGCTATTTTTGTTCCATGATACTTACGGATACCCATACACATTTATATAGCGAGGCGTTTGATGAAGATAGGGAAAAGATCATTGAAAGGGCCATTAAGAACGGTGTGCTACGATTTTTTATTCCGGCCATAGACTCTACCTATACCACGGCAATGTTGAATTTGGAGAAGGCCTACCCAAACACCGTTTTTTTAATGATGGGCCTGCACCCCACCCACGTAAAGGAAAATTTCAGGGAAGAAATCGGCCATGTGGAGCGGCTGCTTACCGAAAAAAAGATATACGCGGTAGGGGAAATAGGGATAGATCTGCATTGGGACAAAACTTTTTTAAAAGAACAACAAGAGGCGTTTAAAATGCAGATCGGCCTGGCAAAGAAGCACCGTTTGCCCATAGTCATCCACTGTCGTGAATCCTTTGATGAAATTTTCGTGATTTTGGAAGAAGAAAAAGGAGAAGACCTGTATGGGATTTTCCATTGCTTTACAGGGACTTTGGAACAGGCCCAAAAGGCGATATCCTATAACATGAAACTCGGAATAGGTGGGGTGGTTACTTTTAAAAACGGTAAATTGGATACTTTCCTGGAGCACATAGAACTGAAACATATTGTACTGGAAACAGATGCACCCTACTTGGCACCAGTGCCCTTTAGGGGCAAACGAAATGAAAGTGCTTATTTGGTGCATGTCCTGGAAAAACTATCCACGATCTACAAAAAGAGCCAAGAAGAGATAGCGGCCATGACCACTCAAAATTCCAAAGAGGTGTTTGGTATTTGAAAATTGGGAGCAAATGGGGAAAAGAGCTAAGATATTACTTGTTTACACAGGAGGGACCATAGGGATGGTAAAAGAGTACAGGTCGGGCGTCCTTAAGCCGTTCAATTTCAAAAAACTATCAAAAAAAATCCCCGAACTCAACCAGTTGGATTGCCATATTGATACCGTATCTTTTGAAAAGCCCATAGATTCCTCCAATATGGACATTGCCCATTGGGTGTCCATAGCCAACATCATTGAAGAAAAATATGGGATGTATGATGGTTTTGTGATCCTGCATGGCAGTGATACCATGAGCTATACTTCTTCCGCCATGGGGTTTATGTTGGAGAACTTGAAGAAGCCCGTTATTTTCACAGGTTCCCAACTGCCCATCGGCGATCTCCGGACAGATGCCAAGGAAAATTTGATAACCGCAATACAAATTGCCTCACTGAAGGAAAACAACGAGCCGATCATTAAAGAAGTAGGCCTGTATTTTGAGCATAAGCTGTACAGGGCCAATAGGACCACTAAAATAAATGCGGAGCACTTTCAGGCGTTCGCTTCCTTGAATTATCCGCCTTTGGCCGAATCCGGAGTTCATTTAAAGGTACACCGTGGGAATCTCCTCAAGCAAGGACGTTTAAACGAACTGGTGGTGCACAAACAGATGGATGACAATGTCGCCATTTTAAAATTATTTCCAGGAATGAACAGGACCGTATTGCGAGGGGTGCTGGACAGTACCAATTTAAAGGCATTAATATTGGAAACATACGGATCAGGGAATGCCCCAACCGCAGATTGGTTGGTTGAAGACCTCAAAAAGGCGATAAAAGAAGGACTCCATATTGTAAATGTAACACAGTGTTCCGGCGGTAGTGTTATCATGGGACAATACGAGACAAGTAAGCATCTTCTGGACCTGCAAGTCATTAATGGAAAGGATATTACAACGGAAGCGGCCGTTACCAAGCTCATGTACCTGTTGGGAAATGGGGTATCCCCAAAGTTGTTCAAAACCCTATTTGAAACCTCCCTCCGTGGCGAATTGCAATAAAATTAACTTGTTTAATTTCTTTAACTAATATTTTTTTTGTTATTTGGACGCCCTAAAACGTTCAATTAGAGAGGTGGCCGAGTGGTCGAAGGCGCACGCCTGGAAAGTGTGTATACACCACAAGTGTATCGAGGGTTCGAATCCCTTCCTCTCTGCTGTTAAGTTTTAATTTTTTTATTGCAATTTTTTTATATCTTTAACCTATTAACTAACTAATTTAAGTTTGAAAAAATGAAAAGATTATTCTCTACCCTGGCTTTGGCCGGGTTATTTGTCCTAAGTACAAATATGGTAAATGCAATGGCGAAAACAGCCACGATGGTCTCCAACATTGCAACATCGGTTGCAACAACTGCGGCAATGCTGCAAGATGAGGCCCCTGCGGCTGCAGAGAAGGGTTTTACCCAAGTCCTGAAGGAAAAGTTCATAGAAGGGGGTGCTGGCTTTATGGGCATTGTTCTCCTGTGTTTGATTTTGGGTCTGGCCGTGGCCATCGAAAGGATTATTTATTTGAACATGGCAAGCACCAATACCAATAAGTTGAAACAACAAGTTGAAGATGCTTTGGCATCTGGGGGTATAGAGGCCGCCAAAGAAGTTTGCAGAAATACGAAGGGCCCCGTTGCCTCTATATTTTATCAGGGATTGGATAGGGCCGGGGAAAGTATCGAATCTGCCGAAAAAGCCGTCGTAGCCTACGGTGGGGTACAAATGGGGCAATTGGAGAAAAACGTGTCTTGGTTGACCCTGTTTATCGCTACGGCACCCATGCTTGGTTTCATGGGAACGGTAATTGGGATGATACAAGCCTTTGAAAAAATTGCTGCGGTGGGTAACTTAAGTGCCTCACTTATTGCGGGAGACATACAAGTTGCGCTGTTGACAACCGTATTTGGTCTTATTGTGGCCATCATTTTGCAGATATTCTATAATTACATCATCGCCAAGATAGACAGTATCGTTAACGATATGGAGGATTCTTCGATCACGTTGATCGATATGCTGGTTGACCACAAAAAATAAGTCGCACTAAATATAAAAACTATATCATGCACAAAATAATTAAAATTATATTAGTGGCACTGGGAGCCGTGGGGACCATATTATGGTTCATGCTTCCTGAAGGTACTATGCCCAAGGCAGAAGCAGCCCAGAGTACATCCATGAACCTTATGTTTGTCGTAACGTACATTCTCTTGGGGATCGCTATAGCCGCCAGTCTTTTTTATAGTTTAAAAAATTTATTCGCCACGCCGGCAAGCCTTAAGAAATCATTGATTTCAATAGGGGGTTTCCTGTTGGTAGTAGCCGTGTCCTACGTATTGGCAAGCGGAACCGATATTAATTTAGCGGAAATGGCCAAAAAAGGAATACCAACCACCGAAGGAACGGTCAAAACAATTGGAATGGGATTGAATGTGTTTTTCGTTTTGACCATTGTGGCCGTTATACTTATGCTGTGGCCAGGAGTGAAAAAAATATTCAACAAACAATAAAAAAACTATTATGGCAAGAAGAGGAGCACCACCGGAAGTAAATGCAGGTTCTATGGCAGACATCGCTTTCTTACTGCTTATATTTTTCTTAGTGACCACCACTATTGAGACAGATGCGGGATTGGATCGAATGCTGCCACCTATTGAGCCGCCGACGGAGACACCACCTATCATTAGGGAAAAAAACATTTTTACCGTAAACATTAATAAGAGTGGGCAGTTGTTGGTAGAGAACGAACTGACCAACCTTAAAGAGCTACGGAAAAAGGCCATTGCATTTTTGGATAATGGAGGAGCACCATCCGGTACTCCGGAATATTGTGATTATTGCAAGGGAAAGAGAGATGAAAGCTCTTCGGACAATCCGGATAAGGCCATTATTTCCCTTAAAAATGATCGTGAAACAAAATATGGGACCTATATTACCGTACAAAATGAACTGGTAGGTGCCTACAACGATTTGCGCAACAGGGAATCCCAACGCTTGTACAAGCGCAATTTCACCGAAATGGAGTCCGAATATCTTAATCCGGAGACACCATCCAATGTAAGGGACAAATTGAAAGAAGCTGTACTGAAAATTCAAGGACTGTTTCCACAAAAGCTATCCGAAGCCGAAACATCGGTTTCTACAAAATAACGAGAAGTTAAATACATCATAGGATATGTCAAAATTTAATAAGAAAAAGGATTCCAGCCTCCCACAGGTAAATACGGCATCATTGCCCGATATTGTATTTATGCTATTGTTTTTCTTCATGACGGTAACCGTAATGAAAGACAGTACGTTAAAAATAGAGAATAGTTTGCCCAATGCAACGGAAATCAAGAAACTGGAGAAAAAGGACAGGGTAATCTATATCTACGTGGGCAAGCCCACCAGGGAGTATGAGAAGGTCTTTGGCACCGAATCCAAGATTCAGCTCAATGACAAATTCGCCAATGTTTCTGAAGTGGGATCCTATATTCTTGCGGAAAGGGCTAAAAAAGCCCAAGAATTGCAGAACGTACTTACTACGGCACTTAAGGTTGACAAAAATGCCAATATGGGCATTATATCCGATATTAAGCAGGAGTTGAGAAAAGTAAATGCACTTAAGGTAAATTATACCACCTACGAGGGCGATGCTTTTAGAAACGTACAGTAGCACATAGGAATTTAAAACTTTTTAAACGCTTCAAACTCTCTGTTTGAAGCGTTTTTTGTATTTATACCCATAAATTATTTTACCTTTATGACGAATATGAAAGGCCTAGTACTGTTTTTTTTCTATATGGCCGTTCTGCCATCGTATTCCCAAGAGGGGGAAAAGGCTATACCGGCAGATTCACTATATCTGGAAGATCAATTTTATTTTGGGATTACGTATAATTTCCTGTTGGACAGGCCCAACGAAATCACCCAAAGGAATCTTTCTTATGGCCTGCAATTAGGTTTTATAAAGGATATCCCTTTAAACGAACGAAGAAATATTGCGCTTGGAATAGGCATTGGGTATGCTACAAATTCTTATTATTCAAACCTGTTGGCCAGTGAATCCAGGAATAACGTGGTTTACTCCATATTGGATCCGGGCACTGATTTTAAAAGAAACAAAATAGAAAACCATTTGGTGGAATTCCCTCTGGAATTTCGATGGAGAAATTCCACTCCATCTGAATATAAGTTTTGGAGAATATACACGGGTTTAAAGTTTGGATATGTTTTTGGGAGCAGGGACAAGTTTGTGTCCACTTCGGAAAAAATATCCTTTGCCAATAAAGACATAAGGGATTTTCAATATGGGATTACATTAAATGTGGGATACAATACTTTTAATATCCATGCCTATTATTCGTTGTCCAACCTATTTAACGATGGTGTAGGTATTGGTGATAGAGGCGAAACGGTGACCCTAAAACCGCTCAGGATCGGGATAATCTTCTATATATTATAACCAAAATCTTATGGTAAGCAGTTGGGAGGCCAGCCCGATTATTAGACCGATAAGGACCTCAGTGCGGTTGTGCGCCTTTAGGTAAAGCCGGGACGTGGCCACTATGCCTATTGCCAATATAATAGTGCTTATGGCCATGGAAATATTGATTTCGAAATGGACGCTGAGGCTAATGACGAACATGAGCAGGCTACCCATCCCCATCAAATGCATACTGCTTTTAAAATTCAGGAAAAGCAATATTAGGGAAGCCGTTGTTGCAATGATCAAACCCAGGAAATAATAATGAAGCTCTATAATGAAATTGTTTGGGATAACCTTTAAGACCACCAAAAAAAGCAAAATAATGGAGATGTAAAATGGATATTTCCTTTCCTTTAGGTCGAGCATAAAAACCGAGTTTACCAAGCCCAGATTTTTTAGAATAAGAAAAAATAGAATGGGGATAATTACGGTAAGGATAAAAATGGGTAAAATATTTCCACTTAGGATTTCCAAGGGGCTGTACTTAGGGGTAACAAAAAAATAAGCGGAGGTCCCTATGAACGGAATAAACAGGGGATGAAAAAGGGAGGAGATGATTTGCAAAAAGAGCCTCATTAGATCTGTTTTCTCAATCGTGCCACGGGAATTCCCAACTGCTCCCTATATTTGGCGACGGTCCTCCTTGCAATGGGGTATCCCTTTTCTTTTAGGATTTCAGCCAATCGATCATCGGTAAGCGGTCTTTTCTTTTTTTCTTCACTGATCACCGTTTCTAAAATTTTTTTGATCTCTTTGGTGGATACGTCCTCTCCCTGTTCGTTTTTCATGGATTCAGAGAAATATTCCTTTATCAATTTTGTTCCGTAGGGGGTATCCACGTACTTGCTGTTGGCAACCCTGGAAACCGTCGATACGTCCATATATATAGTGTCTGCAATATCTTTAAGGATCATGGGGCGCAATTTCCGTTCATCCCCGGATAAAAAATAGTCCTTTTGGTAGTGCATTATGGCGTTCATGGTTATGTACAGTGTCTGTTGCCTTTGTTTAATGGCGTCTATGAACCACTTTGCGGCATCAAGTTTTTGTTTGATGAACTGTACGGTGTCTTTTTGGGACTTGGATTTTTCCTTTGCGTTTTTATACCCTTCCAGCATATTGCTATATTCTCTGGATACATGGAGTTCGGGGGCATTTCTGCCATTTAGGGTAAGTTCCAGCCCGCCCTCTACTATTCTAATGGAAAAATCAGGAACTACGTGTTCAATAATACGGTTGTTACCGGAATAGGATCCGCCGGGCTTGGGATTTAATCTTTCAATTTCTGAAATGGCAAGTTTAAGGAGATCTTCACCAATACCATGTTTTTGTAGCAGTTGGTCGTAATGCTTTTTAGAAAAATGCTCAAAGGATTTTTCTAAGATTGCAATGGCGAGTTCTGTGCTGGGCATAGGTTCCTTCCGTTTTAATTGCAATATGAGGCATTCTTCCAAGGATTGGGCCGCGACTCCTGGCGGATCCAACTGTTGAACAATTTTTAAAACCTTTTCAACTGCCTTTTCCTCCACATAAATGTTTTGGGTGAATGCCAGATCATCCACAATATCGGACAGTCGTCTTCGGATATAGCCACTTTCATCTACGCTGCCCACCAAAAATTCGGCAATGGTCCATTCCTCGTCATTCAAATATTCCGTATTGAGCTGGTTGATGAGATATTGGTTAAACGAAATTCCGGCGGCATAGGGAATGTTTTTATCCTCGTCATCCGCGCTGTAATTATTGGTCTGGGTACGGTAATCCGGGATCTCGTCATCACTTAAGTATTCGTCAATGTTAATGTCATCGGCGGTTATGCTTTCGCTATCGGTTTCATTATCGTAAATATCCTCAAAATCGTCTTCTTGTTCATCGCTTTCTTCCTTTCCGCTTTCCAAGGCCGGATTTTCCTCCAGCTCTTGCTTGATGCGCTGTTCAAATGACTGCGTGGGCAATTGGATCAGCTTCATCAACTGAATCTGCTGTGGGGATAACTTCTGGGATAATTTAAACTGTAGGTGCTGTTTTAACATTTGGCCTATTATCCGTATAAAGGTAACCAATTCAATTTAGAATTCTGCATTTTGTGGAGTTCTTGGGAAAGGAATAACATCCCTGATGTTGCCCATACCGGTGGCAAAAAGCACGAGACGTTCAAATCCAAGTCCAAATCCACTGTGGACGGCAGTCCCAAATTTTCTAAGGTCCAGATACCACCAAAGTTCTTTTTCATCAATTCCAAGAGCCTTTATTTTATCTATGAGGACATCCAAACGTTCTTCCCTTTGCGAGCCTCCAACTATCTCTCCAATCCCCGGAAACAAAATGTCCATGGCCCTCACGGTCTTACCGTCTTCATTTAAACGCATGTAAAATGCCTTTATTTTTGCGGGGTAATCATACAAGATAACGGGGCAATTAAAATGCTTCTCTACCAAAAAACGCTCATGTTCACTTTGCAGGTCCGTTCCCCAATCATTTATGGGGTATTGAAATTTTTTCTTTTTGTTGGGCACGCTGTTCCGTAAAATTTCGATTGCCTCTGTGTAGCTAATTCTTTTGAAATGGTTGTTTACAACAAATTTCAGTTTTTCCAAAAGTGCCATTTCACTGCGCTCTTGCTGTGGTTTCAATTTTTCTTCTTCCGCCAACCGCTGTTCCAAAAAAACTAGGTCTTCCTTGCAGTTATCCAGTATGTAAGCAATAACGTTTTTTATAAAGTCTTCAGCCAAATCCATATTGGCATTCAAATCATTGAAGGCCACTTCGGGCTCTATCATCCAAAATTCGGCCAAATGTCTGGAGGTGTTGGAGTTTTCCGCCCTAAAAGTGGGGCCAAAGGTATATACCTTTCCCAATGCCATTGCGTATGTTTCCGCTTCCAATTGGCCGGAAACGGTTAAATTGGTTTCCTTTCCAAAAAAATCTTCTTTATAATCAATTGCGCCATCCTCGGTTAGCGGAGGTTTTTTAGGATCCAATGTGCTTACCCGGAACATTTCCCCTGCACCTTCCGCATCCGAACCAGTTATAATAGGGGTATGTACATAATAAAATCCATTTTCTTGAAAATACCGGTGTATGGCGAACGCCAAAGCGGACCTGACCCGCATCACCGCCGCAAAAGTATTAGTGCGCACGCGCAAGTGGGCCTTTTCCCTCAAAAATTCCAGGGAATGTTTTTTAGGCTGGATAGGGTACGTTTCCGGATCTGCCCCACCATGCAGGATTATTTCCCTTACCTGTATCTCTACCCGCTGCCCTTTGCCCTGACTTTCTACCAGCGTTCCGCTAACTTTTAGTGCGCTACCTGTAGTTATTTGGTGCAACAGGCTTTCTTCAAAACTTTCAAAATTGACAACACATTGGATATTGTTCAGGGTAGATCCATCGTTTAGGGCAATAAATCGGTTGCTTCTAAACGTACGTACCCATCCATTTGTAGTAACCTCTTGGGATAGATGGTTTCCCGTGAGCAGTTCTTTTACGGTATGCGGATTCATTTTGGAACACTTCAAAATTAAGATTGCAAAGATAGCTTTTTTGATAAAAGGATAATAATGGGGCGAAGTATAAATTGATTATTCATGAGGTTGGATACTAGCTGCCCGTTTCCTCATCCATTGGTAAAATATCTATATGAGGCTTTTTTAATACTTGCTTGTTCGCAATGTTCCGCTCTAATGACAACAGGAGCGATGGCAATAAAATCAGATTGGCCAGCATGGCAAATAGTAGGGTGGCAGAAACCAAGGCTCCCAAGGCCACTGTACCCCCAAAACTGGAAATGATGAAAACCGAAAAGCCAAAGAAAAGCACGATGGAGGTATAGAACATACTTACGCCCGTTTCCCGCAATGCGGCATACACCGATTTTTTTATCATCCAATGGTTCGTTGCCAATTCTTGCCGGTACTTTGCCAGAAAATGTATGGTATCATCCACGGAGATGCCAAAAGCAATGCTAAACACTAAAATGGTAGATGGTTTTATGGGAACGCCCAAAAAGCCCATTACCCCTGCCGTTATGACCAAGGGAAGCAAATTGGGTATTAGGGAAATAACTATCATTTTAAAGGATCGGAACAAATAGGCCATGAACAATGCAATAAGACCTATGGCCAAGGCCAATGAAATGACCAGATTCTTTACAAGGTATTTGGTTCCCTTTAGGAACAGGTGCGCATTGCCCGTTATGGTAACCGTATATTGATCTGTAGGGAAGATCTTATCGGCACTTTCCCGCAATCTTTTTTCTATTTCCTCCATCCGATCCGTTTTGGTGTCTTTCATAAAGGTGGTCATCCTTGCGATCTGTCCGGTGCTGTCCACAAAACTTTTGAGTAAGTTCCCCTTCTCCGAGGATTTCCGGGCCACATCCATGATAAAAGTATTTTCCTGGGAGGTGGGCAATTGATAATATTTCGGTAAGCCATTATAAAAGGCTTGTTTGGAATATTTTACCAAATTTACCACGGATATGGGCTTGGAAAATTCCGGAATTTCCTCGATGACCTCTCCCAATTCATCCATTTTTCTCAGGGTCGATAGTTTTAAAACGCCGTTTTTCCGTTTGGTGTCTACCATGATTTCTACGGGCATTATGCCGCCAAACTCTTTCTCAAAAAATCGGATATCCTTAAAAAAATCCGTCTTTTTGGGCATATCCTCAATAGGGCTTCCGGAAATGTTTATTTGGTAAATACCAATAATGCCTATTACCAAAAGAGCAACCGAAGAGGCATAAACGGTAATTCTTTTCTCGCGGACAATGGTTTCCATCCAGTTTACGAAAGTATCTATCCATTTTTTATTCAAATGCTTTAAATGCTTTGTCTTTGGAAGTGCCATAAAGCTATATATGATGGGAATTATCAATAAGGACAGAATAAAAATCCCCATAATATTGATTGAGGCCACAATACCAAATTCCTTGAGCAATTTACTGTCCGTAACAATAAACGTGGCAAAACCGGCCGCCGTGGTAATATTGGTCATTAAGGTGGCATTCCCTATTTTTGAGATTACACGCTGCAAAGAAAGTGCCTGGTTACCATGTTTTTGTACTTCCTGTTGGTACTTGTTTATCAGAAAAATGCAGTTGGGTATTCCAATAACGATGATCAGTGGCGGAATCAGGGCGGTAAGGATGGTGATCTCGTACTGTAAAAGCCCTAACAGCCCAAATGCCCACATCACCCCAATGACAACTACGAACATGGAGATGAGAGTGGCCCTAAAACTTCTAAAGAAGAAAAAGAAGATAAGAGACGTGACCAGAAGTGCCGCCACTATGAATTTCCCAATCTCATCAATGATGTTCTGGGAATTCATGGTCCTTATGTAAGGCATACCGGAGACATGCACGTTCAGTCCCGTATCTTCTTCAAAATCATTTACAAGATTGGCAATGTCCTCTAAAATAAAATCCTTTCTTACCGCAGTGTTTACAATATCTTTATCCAGATACACTATGCTGCGCATCGTCCTGCTTTTTTTGTTGTAGATTAGGTTTTCATAAAAAGGCAGTTCATTGAACAGCTTGTTGGTAAGGCTGTCCACCTCGCTCTTGGTCTTTGGTGCTTTTTTTACCAAGGGACGCAGTACAAATTCCTGTTTTTCAGTATCTTTTACGAGTTCCTGAAGGTTATCTGTGGAAAGCACAAAGTCTACCTCAGGAAAGGCACCCAACTGTTTGCTGAGCCGGTTCCAACGATTGAATTTTGCAGGCGTAAACAAGCTGCTGTCATTTACCGCAAAAACAATGATATTCCCTTCTTCCCCAAATTGTTTTAAAAAGCTGCGATATTCTATGTTTACAGGGTGGTCATCGGGCAACAATACGGCTTGGGTGCTGGAAAAGCGCATTTTGTCCCATTGGAGCGCCAAAAAAATGGTGATGGCCGCCAGCACCAGAAGAATGAGGATCCTGTTTCTAAGGATGATCCGTGCTGTTTTTTCCCAAAACCCCTTGGTAAGCGCTACTGCCATGGTATCTTATTACGGGTCAAAGGTAGAAAATGATCGGTAGTGTTCCTAGAAACCTTATACTAAATTGTGGATGGGCATTTGCATAGAGACAGCCCATATGTACAACCCAAAAAGTCCCCTTCGTTTTTATATATATTTAAGGGACCGGCCGATCTTCGGAGGGGAGAGAACCTGCATTTCATCGAAAAAATCTTTTTTGATTTTGAGGGGGGGATTTTTCCTACATTGAAACCGAAAAACCATTTTCGCATACAGAATAACCGTTTAATCACTATCTTTAAAACAGCACCGGATCATGAAAAAAACCACAAGATCACTTTTTGCGCTATGCCTCTTATCCTTCGCCCTGGGCTGCGAGAAAGAAGAGGCCCTGCCAATGGGAACCGCCACGGAAAGTGCGGGGGCACCCGTAGGGGCGCATTTTGCCCTGTTAAAGGGCGGGGAGCTGCCGCCAGGGATTTTAACCGCCACCACTGGGATCGTTCCGGGCCTCCAGGGCAAGTCGCCCTCGGACAAGGGGCCAAGGTTCGGGGAGATCGATACGGACAGGGCACACCTACTGCGCTCGGCAGGGGGCGCCACCTATACCCTGGGGCTCAAGAACAGGGACGCAGGGCTGTACTATGACAACCTTGTGCTGGCCGAGAAGGGGGACGGCCAGGTGGGTGTGGCCATAGTGCGGTACGAGCCCGTTGCGGAATGGTACGGCAGGCTTGTGGAGGGCACAGCCGACTACGGTAGTTACAGCGGGGGCATAACCTTTTACGATGTGCACGGGGCCAAGCTGCACCAGGAGCATTACGCCAACGGGGCGCTGTTGGCCAAGCGGGACAACGGCAAAACGGGCAGGGACAGTACCTACTGCGCCATAAGCATTGGGCAAGAGGCGGGCCTATTGCAGAACGGCACGTTCTATGTGTACAGCATAAGCTATAACCTACATTGCTACACCAACCCAACCGGAGGGGGCGTGCAGACCGGGATAACGCCCACGGGGCATACCTTTTTCCCCACGGGAGGGACCAATATGTCCTCGGCACCGGTTGGCCCTTTTTCGCCGGACGATAGGCCTTATGTAACGGTGGCCCCGCCGCCACCGCCCAGTTGTAAGAGTTTTAAATTTGCAAGAATAGGAACTTTAAATTTTCAGTATTCCTATGTTAAAGGAATTCAATTTTTAAGTTTTACCAAAAATGGCGATAAGGTATTTGTAGAATATAAGGATCCGATACAATTTGGAGCACCCTATAAGGACAGGTTTAACAATATATATAAGCCAGCAGATTTGGCCGAAGCTAGTGCCTTAGCACTTCAAGAAGCAATGGATAATACTTTTGCAAGTATTAAAACTAATTCTTTGGCCGATACGGGAAGGGCTAAGCAAATTTTTGAGGCGGAACTTATAAGAATTTACCCTAATTATGTACCAGGCGGAAGGGTGGTTGTAAGACCTACTTCTTTAAATGGCCATACCCCAACACCTTACGTGGCGGCATGGTTTGGTAATGGAAATTGTGACTAATAAATTAAGGATGTGAAAGAGCAATATTTTTTTGATCAAGCTTATCGATTTTTTCCAAAGAACATCAGTTTTATTGATGATAAAGGTAATATCAATAATAAGTACTTAAATTCTTTAGAGAGCCATAGGTTATCGGAATGCAGAACTGCATTTTTTGAAGACAAAAAAACCATAGAAAAAATAAAAAAGGCAGTTAATAACCTAGGTGAATTTAGGGATATTTCAAATTTGGAAATGGATGACAGGTCTCTGACTATGCAAAACAGTGATTTTTATTTTGAAAATAGTCTAAAATTTTACCCAATTTGCGTTACAATTAGTAGTATACTAAAGAATTGGCATATTTATGTTCTTGATATAGATATTGAATTGAATGGTATCGGAGTAAGTGGATATGAATGGCGAAAAAATAATGGTTTACTTGAGCTTAGTCGGATCAATGGAGAAATAAATCATTTTGTTAATACTTTGGTTAAAGTTCTGGAGAGAGAACTAGGTTTACCAAAATTCCCCGATAATATAATTCACAAGATCATACCCGATATTTCTTTTGGAAACTTAAGATTTGGCCAAATGACATTTTTTAACGCCTTTTTTTTAGATGACTTTTATGCGATACCTTAACTTTAAGATCTATGGAATTTGATATTAATATTTATGACACCTATTTTACTCTAAAGTGGTATCAATTATTATTTGTCCTTTCAGTTATATTGATTTTTCTCTATGGTTTTATTACCATTATTTTAAAGTTGATTAGAATTGTACGGGGATTAACATCTCAATGGCTTTCCAAATAAAAACCCATAGAGCGAATAAAAGTTAACGGATTACTAAGTGTAATAAGGTGCAATATAGTGGTTGGCCAGGGCCATTTCCTACCTGCCCTACCGGACAACGCCCCGGACCAGAAACGGGGCATTGCAAGCCCGTACGGGAATGTTGACCATAAGGGAACCCTTCGATAAACTCAGGCAGGTTTGGCATTGCAAGCCCGTACAGGTATGTTGACTAACCCATGTAACTAATGAAAAAACTGGTTTTATCGCTCTTGATCTTTTCTATGTACTTTGTTACCAGCGCACAGAAGATAAATGTTGCAAAAGTGCAAAAAGATACATTAATGTTCAGCTATGATAAGGAAATATTGCTTCCCAGTGAATATAACGCTGGCGAATTTATCATTATGCCATATTCTGGAAAAACGAATGGCATTTCCTTAAGTATTGTCAAAATCCACCATAGTTTAAAGATTCGTAAATTAATAACTCTAAAAGCTTTTTTAAAGCATGTGATTACCATGGAAGAGTCCAAGCCTGGTTTTGCCGCTGGCCCTGTAGAGAAGATAATTAGTAGAATGAGTGCCAATGTGGTGATCCTTGTTCTAGGCTGTGGCAAAGACAGGATTTTTATGGAAATGGAAGTTTCGCAATGGATATTCTAATAAAGCATCAGCAACTAATATAATGCTTGGTTTAACAGCGAAATGAGATAAAACAAAAAGCACTTGCAAACCATAAGGCACCCGTTCGTGCCCCGATGGCACACTGTTGATACCCATAAAACCGGTGGTGCAGCCCGTAAAGATCATAAATGAGCTAAAGGGCAAGGAACTCTGTATACATAACCTGTTGGACAAGAAAGGAAGCTCATTTGTCCAAGACCTAATGGCCAAGTTTAAGGGAAAATCCGAGTTCGATATCAAAATCGTTTCTAAGGAGAAGGTCTATTCTGATGCAGGTCAACAATTCGTCAAAGGGCTTACATACAAACCAAATAAGGGTGGGATTTTAATAGAGATTAGTAGCACACTGGCCGCACAAAATTCAGTTTTAGACGTTGCTCGGACGATTCTCCACGAATATGTACATGCGGATATCTACAGGAAACTTAAAACAAAGTCTCAAGCTCAAGAAATTTTGGACTTCAGGAAAACGATGGAACAATACAAAAATGAACAGCATGAGGCCATAGGGGCTTTGTACCTTAATTCGATGCGAGACGCATTGAAGGCTTTTCACAAGGAGGTTTTAACCAATGACTACAATAAGTTCATAAGTTTGTTCGGTGCTGCCCCATCCAACAATTATTATGAGGCATTGGCTTGGCGAGGATTGAAAGAGCATGAGGTAAAGGCGTTTACAGATTTATCGGCAGAAAAGGTGAATGCCCTGAAAAAAGAAGATTTAAAAATAGATTTTTCGCTAAAGGAATGTCCTAAAAACTGAAAAAATGAAGTTTTATTATTATTTAGTATTCATAAC
Organism: Flavobacteriaceae bacterium; assembly: GCA_041749595.1. Taxonomy (GTDB): domain Bacteria; phylum Bacteroidota; class Bacteroidia; order Flavobacteriales; family Flavobacteriaceae; genus Aurantibrevibacter. The sequence continues at coordinate 23,055 of JBGTBA010000025.1, forward strand.
GCTATTTTCAAAAGGGCTTTACGCTCAATCAGGAACAAAGGATTCGTTGTTTTTTAAATTGGATCAAGAATTTCTTATTCCAAAAGTTCATCCTGTGGACGGATATTTATATTATGTTTTCAAAAATTCTGGAAATAATGGGTTGTTCTATCTAACAGAGATGGATGGGACCAATGGACCAATAATAATAGAAAAAGAGGAGATAATCAATCCAAAAAGCTATATTAATAAGTTAAGGTTAAAATTCAAGAAGGTAAGGGGAAAGGGATTGAATGACTGGACTCTTTCTGAGCATTTTGAAAGTTTTGTGATATTTCTGGTTAAAAAAGAGGAACAAGTACAGTTGCAACAATTTTATGTTATTGATTAGTGCCTTAATAGCTCGTTTTTGTAATTCGCAATTGAGTTGAGTATAGATACTGTTCAAGTTAAAAAAATGGATTCTATTTCCTGCTTGCGTTGCCGGACAATGCCCCGGACCAAAAAAGGGGTATTGCGAGCAAGGACGAAATTGTAACCTGCCCCGATGGGTGGCTGTTGATACCTATAAAACCGGTAGCACCCCCGCCGCCCAGTTGTAAGAGTTTTAAATTTGCCAGAATAGGAACTTTAAATTTCCAATATTCCTACGTTAAAGGAATTCAATTTTTAAGTTTTACCAAAAATGGCGATAAGGTATTTGTAGAATATAAGGATCCGATACAATTTGGAGCACCATATAAGGACAGATTTAATAACCCGTTGTGCATTTTAAATAATACTGATTTTAATATTATTAATATTTTGTATATCCGTTTAGTGTCCACTTGCTGTAATGTTTGCTATCACTAGCCTGTCAAAGATTCTCTCGCCGAAATATCTTCTATTTAGCTTATAGACAAACTCGTTCAGCTATAGTTGCAGGTATTTTGCCTTAATCTTATGGTAGGTCCCCGCAAAGTTACGTTTTGCGTTACTGATGGCAATGTGCACCCATTTTAAGGTTTCCTTGCCGCGCACGATGGGCCGGATATGATCTTTGTCAGGGCCTACGATACGGTCTTTGGACCTCTCTCCTTGGTGGAAGCAGTTGTGCTGTTGGCTGTAGGCCTTCTTGGCCTTCCTTTTCATCTTACTGTAGGACACATAGCGTTTTTCCATTTGAGGTGCCCGCTACGGGGCACGGGCCCCGCCTCTTTGCGGGCCTTCCCCGCCAGGCCATGGGGCCGGTCCGTATGTATAAAAGACCTGTTTGTTGTACTTTGTCCATGCCAAGTTCTTTGGAAAGCTCCGTGCGGACCTCGGTCGATGATCTTAAACCCAGCGCCCAAGTAGGTGCCACAGAAAAACTGCCCGTATAGGTTCCCGTTGAGATGCCCCACAAGTCCACGGTCGGAACCTCCAGAGTAGTGCTTCAAGAGCATCAGGGCAGACTTGCCCTTAGGGGAAAAGATGGGGACAGGGCCATTTTGGATTTCCGCACCCAAAGAACCCCATCAGATCGCTCCCGGGGAAACGATCGCAAAACATGTCAAACTGCTCACCTTGGGAAGAAAATGAAAATGTGTGCTGGAAATCAGGCCTCGACACTTCGGGGTTTATATCTTGTACATGGTGTTTTGGCAAAAAAACGTTTTTCGAGCTGAAGACCCGTTTTCGGGGTTCTGTTCTATACAATATACAAATAGATTGTCTGATAATCATATTTTTATACTACTCCTGAACATGACTTCATATGTTATATTTGTGAGCTACCACTCGGTCATGACCACCAAAATTGAGGCTCAAATTATTGATTTTATTAGGGTTAATCAGAAATGTTCTTCAAAAGAAATTCATGAAGACCTCTATAATTCCATAAATTGTGCCTTTTTTATGATTGGCTATGAATAATTGTGGCAATACCTAAGGTAGCCATGTTTTGTAAATTCAGGTGTTAGTAATTATTACCGTAGTTTGGTGATGTAGCCTATGATTTTGGATTTCAAACTACTTTTTTTTGATATTGCTTGAAAGATTGAGAAGCTCTCAGAACGAGTACTAAACTTAAAAATCGAAAATCAAAATCGTTTTTGTGTTTCGTGCTGTTCATGAAAAGACCTCCCCTAGCCCCTCCCAAGTAGGGGGATAAGCGTTGAGTGCCGAGTTAGTTCTTAAAAAACAAAGGCCGTGGGATTGAAATGCAACACAAAAGAGTCTTTAACACATCTTGGTTGCAAGCTAAAGGTCAGGATTTCAAACTCCCCTCCCGAGCACTCGAGATTCTCCTTCGTTCCAAGAGCGGAGCTTTTATGAGTGTTTATACTGGGGAACGTGTACACTTAAAACTCAACGCTCTCAGTACTTATTGCACCACCTCAACCCATTGTCCGCCTGTACGTACAATATAGTCATTATCGTACATGGCTTCTGCTTGAATGCCGGGTAAATAGTATCGACCTAAATAGGATGCATTTAGCAAAATCCGTACTGTTTTTGACTCGTTTTTCTTCAGATCAAAATAAAAATTAGCGCGATCGTCCCGTAAATCGGTATACGTAACCTCGTTCGGAGCATATTCACCAAAATCGGTAAAACGGGTGTTGACAATTTCCCAACCGCTCGGGAAAATTTCTTGTAAGGCAATATCCTTAATATCGTTTCCGGTGGTGTTGGTCAGGGTAACCTCTGCCACAAAGTCGGTGCCTTGTGCCAGGTTTGTCACATCCATGGTCGATCCATCCCGTCCTTTGTATCGGATTAAGGCAGACAAGTTTCGTTTCACCTCTTTTTCTGAGCCAACAGGTAATATACCACTATTACCGATACTCAGATAAACGGTATTGGCCTCCTCATTTTTGAGCTGAATACTATTACTGCCTTTTTTAATTGAGAGCGCTCCGTTTGCCATCGTTTTTTCAGTGCTGATGGATTCAGTTTTTCCATTTAAGAAGATGCTTGCTTTAATGCCTTTGCCTCCAACCATTTCGGCAAACTTGGCCATGGCCAACAGAGAATAGGACGTGGTTTGGGTGCTCATCCATTCGCTGGCCGCCAATTGTTGTGCCACGATCTTTGCCATTTGCTGGGCTTTGGACTTATCCTGCATTAGCACATAAGTTTCCAGTGCCATAGCCCTATTTCGACCTTCTGACCCATAGGTTTGATAATCCTCTTTCTGCTTTTTAAAATCTAAAGAAGCACCGGACATTAATTGTTGGGCTACAGGAGCCTGACCTACAAGCCCATAGGTGGCCGCTAAGCGGAATTTGGCTTCGTTAGAGATACCGGATGTTTCCCGTAACCGGTTCATGGAAGCAATATCCGCACTACCCGAAAGTGCCAACGTATACAAACGATAGGCCTGGGCCAAGTCGGAATTTCCACTGCCTGCCCTCCATTGTTTGGCGCTGTTTTGCTGGTATTTTACCCACCCGGATTTAAAGCCGATGGGCAATACATAGCCCTTCTTTTCTGCCTCAAATAAAAAATGTCCGGCGAAAGAGGTGCCCCAATCATTGGGTTGGTTCTCTCCCATCCAGTATGAAAATCCGCCATTGGGTAATTGATGACTTCCCAAACGACGAACAGCGTTCTCCACATTGCGCTGAATTTCGGTTTTCTTATTACTGGGGATATCAAAAATGCTTGTGAGAAATAATTGAGGGAATGCCGCAGCAGTGGTCTGCTCCACACAGCCATGCGGATATTGAATGAGATACTGCATTCTTCCATTAAAATTCATTGGGGGCAGGGTAGAAAATTCTACCTGAGCCCTATTACTTCCGGTGATGCCAAAAGTTTCTAAATTGAGGGTCTGACTACCATTGGCTTCCAAAACAAGATCCTGAACAGTGTTGGTTACCGGATTGGGATTGACCACATCTATAGGAATTTCAAAAGAGGCGGTTTCCCCATTGCCTTTGGCTTCAACTATTACCTTTCCTATGCCTTCAAAATCGGCCACTTCCAGATCAAAATAGACCATTTTTTCATCCGGGTGGGAAAAAGCAATATTTTGTGTGGAGGCACCGCTTATTGTAAAGGCTTTATCCTGTTTTAAGGAGATACTTACATTTTTTACCTTGTCTTCCATAGCAAAAACAGTAATAGGCAGAGTTACTTTCTCCCCCGGGGTAATTTTGCGTGGTAGGGAAGCCAGCACCATCAAGGGTTTGCGTACGGGAGTAGTGTTTTCTGCCATGCCATAGGCTTCATTCTTAGCGTCTCCGGCAACCACCATGGTACGCACGGAACCCACATATTTGGGAATGGTTATTTTATGCGATTGGGTCTCGCCGCCTTTTAGGCTAAAAGGGCCTAACACCACTACCATAGGTTCAAATCGGTTGGCTTTTTTGTTTTTGGCGCCGGCCAGATCACCATCACCTCCGATAGCAAATACCTGATTGATTCGTCCGCCAAAAGCGCCTATCACATCATCATATATGTCCCATGTCTTAACGCCCAATGCCTCTCTGGCAAAGAAAGCGTCCCATGGATTAGGGGTTTTAAATCGGGTAAGGTCCAGCAATCCTTCATCCACTATAGCAAGGCTATAGGTCATGGCCTTGCCGCTCTTTTCTTTAACCTTTAAAGTAATGGTTTCTTCCGGGCGTAATACCTTTGGCATCTCGATTTCAGGTTGCAGTTTGGTAGCCGGGTTTTCTACCAAAACAGGCACCATACCGTACAAACGAATGGGGGAATCATTTAAACTAGAGGCATGTGGTTGTAATAAGGCTATGTTAAGGTACACATTAGGGGTGTAGATTTCCTTGATGATCAATTTAAAGGCGGTTTCTCCCTTTTTGGTTTCCACCCAAATGGATTCCAGGATTTCACTGCCATTTTCTAGGGTGACCAAGGCCCTGCCCCCTTCGGAACTAGGAAAGGTAACCGTTGCAGTTTCACCCACATTATATGCCTCCTTATCCGTTGAAAAAACCAACATAGTGGCGGCGGAAGGATCATTTTTCTGAGACTTTCCTGCCCAGCCCGGCCAGTCGATATACACATCTTTTCCGGTGGCATGTCCGCCATTAGGATCTTCCACAGAGACTAAATATCTACCCCAGTTCGGGTATTTTAATTCAAAGGTAAAGGATCCCTTTCCCGCTGAATTAGTGCTAATAGTCTCCTCGTACACCTTTTCTCTGTAGTTGCTGCTGCTAAAAGCCGAAAGGTTATCGGCAGAGGTTTCCCACCACCATCTCCAATTCACTTTATGTACGGTAACCTTTAAGTTGCTTATGGCTTTGGGGTGTCCTTTTTCATCTACAGTGGCTACTTCAAATTTGTGCTTTACATCGGTTAACAACATACCTCTGCTTTTATCGCCTTTGGGCACATTAACGCCTACATAGGTAGTGTAAGGAGCATACGATTTTGTGAAGACATCGGTACTAAAATCGCCCCCATTCTCATACACCTTTGCCATAAAAAAAGCATTCAACATACCCGGAGCCTTGGAAGTTATTTTCGGATTAATAGTAAAGCCGGCCTTCCCTTGCTCATTTAGGTTACCATTAAAAACAACTTGTTCTTCTGCTGTAAATAAACGCGTAGGATCATCAAAGACATAGTTCGGGAAGGTTTTAAAAGTAGTTGTTTTAGGGGTGAATTTGGCCGTAATATCGGCCTTTAAATTCTTAGCAATGGCTCCGTGCAACCAGTTCACTTCCATTTCCGCTTTGATGGGTTTAGAACCGGATAAGACCTCATCGTCAAAACTGGTAATGATTTTAAGGCGGTTTGGTTTTATGGTTTCAATTTTTAGGGTTTTGGTAAAGGATGCTCCTCCCACAGAAACTTTGGCCAGCCAATTTCCTGTGGGTGCATTCTCATCGGTCTTTAGTTTAAAATCGTAAAAATTATGGAGTGCGCCTGTTTTTATCTCCCAATGCACCACCTTATTGTATGGATCATAGAGTTCCAATTTTACCGGATGGTTATCGGGCAATTTATTGGCATTATCATTTAGTAGAAAAGATAAATACATGGTTTCTCCGGGACGCCAAACGCCACGCTCCCCAAAAATAAAGCCTTTGATTCCCTTTTGCAGTTGCACTCCAGAAACATCGAACTTGCTTACTGAAAGTGCATTACCGTCGTTTAATTTTACATACGTTTTTTGTCCGTTGTTCTCTGCCACTGCAAAGTAGGCGGGTTTTTCGGTACTAAATTTAGAGGTGCCATCGGCAGCCGTGACAGTGCTTCCGAGAACTTGCTGCTGAAAATTATAAAAAGTTACTTTCGCTCCAGCTACCGGATTAGTATTCAGAATGTCGTTGACTGCTATAAAATACGTATTGTTCAAACCTTTTTTGATGATGACCCCCAAATCGGAGGCAAGTACATTGAGACCTACTTTTTTGTCGAGATAATAGGAGGTGTGGCATGGATTTTCACGTTCGTTCCAATCGTAATTGTAATAATAATCATAGTCGTAATAATCCTCAACCCCATCCCACGCACTGGTTTCCAGCTCCGCGTCAAAATTTTCGTCGGTTTCGGACGCCTCTCCAAAATTTGTGGTATCGCATTTATAAAGACTATATTCAGGTTTATAATTAAGTTCGACTCGATAAATGGCACCGACTTCCGGACTTATCAACGATTTTAAATCTAAAGCATGAGCCGCCCACTTTCCATTGGTATTGGCTAAACTATTTTGAAGTTCAATTTTTTTGGTAGCAATGGGTCGCGCTACGCTTCTCAGGTTGTAGTCCCCATTAATAGTATTGCTCTGTAAAAATTGAAGGATGTTGTTGCTGTAAATTTTATAAACAGCCACATCTACCGCTTTTAAATTCACTGCTTCAAAATTAATTTTTAAATTATGGGATGACGGCAGTATGGAGCCGTTGGAAAGCATCCGCACCTCCGGTTTTGGATCCTCAAAGGCGATTCGTTCCACAAATTTGAATTTTAATTTATGTCCTTCGGCGCTTTCTATGCCTTCAAAAACTTCTATGCTTCGCATTCCGGTTATAGCTACCGAGGGATATACTTTTAAAGTGTTCCCATCCGCCGAAAACTTTGGGGTATTGTCGCCTTCCAATACCACCAGCCCTTTAAAGTCCTGTCCTTTTTTGATAGGATCAGAAAAGCTGATTAATAAGACTTGACTATCTGTTGCTTCCGTGATAACATTCAGCACTACAAAATTATTCTTGCCCGGAATCAAAATAGTGTTTTGTCCCTTACTGTCAATATTGTTTTTAGATCCATCCCACGCAATGTTGAGGGTGGTGTCTTCGGAGAATCTTTGAATGCCTTCAATCTTAAATTGAAATTGTGTTCCTTCTTGCACCGATTCGTCAAAATTCAGGGCAACGGATTTACCGTTTTGTATGGCGGTTACCATTTTTTTCACGACAACTAAGTCCAATATATCGGCACTGCGCAGTTGTCCTTCCATATACTGCCCACCCTCATTGTACGATTGCAATGGGTTGGTATAAATATTAAATTGTTGTTTCAGCGTCTTTACGCCAAAAGTAAGGGTGCGTAACTCCTTGGGAACGTCTGTTATAATCTGGTCTATTAGGAGGGTAACCTTATATTCCGTATCCTGATCAAAACTTTCTTCGGGAACAAATGCAATGGTCTTTTGGTCCAGTGCCACCACTTTTCCTTTGGTATTAGGAGAAATTCTAAGAAGTCCGTTGGCCAAAACGGTTCCATTTTGCCATGCATCTATAGGCTGTTGTAGCACCACCCGAATATCGCTCTTGGCAGAGATAAGCCCATGAGACACTTCGGAAATATAGTCCTGATATTGGTTAAGATTATCATACTCCTCATTGATATCCTTCTGCTTGCAAGCAGACACAAAAACAATAAGGGCTAAAAGCAGCAGGGATTTAGAGCGCATGGATGGTGTTTTTTATTAAAACGTAAATATAACTTTTTGGAATAATAGGTGCTATTGCCATACGTATAAAAAGTACGTAACGGACTAAAAACAGCTATCTACATACGTGTCATCTAAAATATAGGGCAGTTTATCGAAAAGGAACGAATTAACAGTGCTTGCAAATCACATATTGTCTAATATTATACGCTGGTTATACATAGCCAGCGAATAAGAATCCCCCATTCTTCCACTTATCCTGTATGCAGTAAAGAACACTGTATGAAATTGAGAAGGCACTTTTTATTTTTTATTGTAGTATGTGTGGCCTATTCCTGTAGCACGGAACCACTGGAAAGCACCAATAGTGTAGCCAATGTGAGTTCCCCCGATGTGGAACAGGAACTTTTGGAAATCGTTAATGACCACAGGATTTCCTTGGGGTATCAGGCGTTAACGTTTAGTGCGGTTGCCTATGAGTACGCCAGTGCGCATACCGATTATATGATTTCCAGAGGCAGCATAAGTCATGATAATTTTAGCTCCAGAGCCTCCGGCATTTCTGCTGAGGTAAATGCATCCGAAGTTTCAGAAAATGTGGCCAAAGATTATAATACGGCACAAGAGGCCTTCGACAATTGGATGATAAGTTCTAGTCACCGAAAGGCCATAGAGGGTAATTTTACCCATACCGCAGTAAGTATCAAGAAAGATTCCGAAGGAAATTTCTATTTTACCCAATTGTTCTACAGATAAATTTCCTGTCTGCATTTGTTTTCTTAAATTTGAGGGAAAGACTCCTTGGGGAGTGCTGCATTTAAGGCAACAAACAAGGGTCATAGACCTAAACATTTAAGAATGGCCGTACAACCACCCTTTAACCTTACCCAATGGATCAATGACAACAGACCGCTTTTAAAACCCCCCGTGGGCAATAAGAATCTTTATAAAGATGCCGGGGATTATATTGTTATGGTTGTAGCGGGGCCTAATGCCCGTAAAGACTATCACTATAATGAAACAGAGGAACTTTTCTACCAGTTAGAGGGTCATATAGAAATACACATTCAGGATCAAGGTCAGAAAAAAACATTCTTCTTAGGCCCCGGAGATATGTACCTGCACCCGGCTAAAATTCCCCATTCCCCCTTACGGTACGAAGGCTCTATAGGTTTGGTTATAGAACGAAAAAGGGCAGGCATGAATGTAGATGACGGTCTACTCTGGTTTTGCGATAACTGCAACCATAAACTTTACGAAGCCTATTTTACCCTGAACGATATTGAAAAGGATTTTTTAAGTCATTTTAAGACCTTTTATGGTTCTGAAATTTTAAGAACCTGCGACAACTGTGGTACAGTTATGCCCACCGATGAACGATTTGTAGCTAAGGAGTAGAAAGATCTCAATTCTTGCCGGTCTTGCAGAAAACAAAAAAGTATGGACTATATCACTATGTTTTTAATAGGATTCGTGGCATTGTTGCACCTCTATTTTCTTTGGTTGGAAATGTTTGTCTGGACCACCAGAGGACCAAAAGTATTCAAAAATTTTCCTCTGGAGTTGTTCCAGCCAACCCGAATCTTAGCCGCGAACCAGGGATTGTACAATGGGTTTTTGGCAGCCGGACTTATTTGGACTTTTTTTATCGAGGATCCCTTATGGAAAATGAATATTTCGCTTTTCTTTTTGGGCGCGGTATCCGTCGCAGGGATCTTTGGTGCGCTGACAGTCGGTAAAAAAATTTTCTTTGTGCAGGCCCTACCCGCCCTATTGACAATGATTTTTATCTACCTGTAAAGTTATCGGAAACAATGTGGGACAAAATCATCAATATGCGTAGATTTGCTAAAAATATAACAATCCAACTCTTAAAAGTTAAAAAATGTCAAAATTAGATAAGGAATTTGGGATTCAAGAGGCGTTGAAAGCATTGGGCATAAAAGAAATTAATAACGGAACGGCAACCGGTTCCATACATTTTGGGTCGGGCGAAGTTTTGCACTCTTATTCCCCTGTAGACGGGCAATTGATCGCATCGGTTTTGACCACCACAAAAGTAGATTACGAAAAAGTAATGGAAACTGCCACGGCGGCATTTCAATTATGGCGTTTAAAACCGGCACCGCAACGTGGGGAGATTGTTCGCCAATTTGGGGACAAACTTCGCGAATTAAAGGAGCCTTTGGGGAAATTGGTCTCTTACGAAATGGGTAAAAGTTATCAGGAAGGACTAGGCGAGGTGCAGGAAATGATAGACATTTGCGATTTTGCCGTGGGGCTCTCTCGACAACTCCATGGGTTTACCATGCATTCCGAAAGGCCGGGGCACCGCATGTATGAGCAGTATCATCCGTTGGGTGTTGTGGGCATTATTTCCGCTTTTAACTTTCCGGTAGCCGTCTGGGCCTGGAACACCGCCTTGGCATGGATCTGTGGTGATGTCTGTGTGTGGAAGCCCTCGGAAAAAACGCCTTTATGCGGGTTGGCATGCCAACATATTGTGGCTGAAGTGTTTAAAGCGAATAACTTGCCCGAAGGTATTTCCTGTCTTATAAATGGTGATTATAAGGTGGGTCAATTTATGACCCAGGATACACGTGTACCCCTTATTTCCGCAACGGGATCTATCCGAATGGGAAAAATAGTAGCCCAGGCGGTCGCTGCAAGACTGGGAAAATCCTTGCTGGAATTGGGGGGAAACAATGCCATTATTGTAACGCCGGATGCCGATATTAAAATGACGGTGATTGGGGCAGTTTTTGGGGCTGTGGGTACTGCCGGGCAACGCTGCACCTCTACCCGAAGGTTAATTATCCATGAATCTATTTACGATAAAGTAAAAAACGCTATTCTTGATGCCTACCAACAACTCCGCATTGGCAATCCGTTGGATCAAAACAATCATGTAGGGCCGCTTATCGATACAGATGCCGTAAAAGCCTACACTAATGCCTTGAAAAAAGTGCGGGAAGAAGGAGGCACACTCCTTGTGGAAGGCGGTGTTCTTAATGGAAAAGGTTACGAAAGTGGTTGCTATGTGAAGCCGGCTATCGCTGAAGCAGCGCCTCATTTTGAAATTGTGCAACATGAAACTTTTGCCCCCATTCTATATCTCCTAAAATATTCCGGAGGCGTAGAAAATGCCATTAAAATTCAGAACGGGGTGGTGCAAGGCTTATCGTCGGCCATTATGACCAATAATTTACGCGAGGCAGAACGTTTTCTCTCCGCTTCGGGTAGTGATTGCGGTATCGCCAATGTAAACATTGGTACTTCTGGAGCCGAAATAGGCGGTGCTTTTGGAGGTGAAAAAGAAACCGGAGGCGGACGGGAATCCGGCTCAGATGCATGGAAAGTCTATATGCGAAGGCAAACCAACACCATTAATTACACTACCGAATTGCCGTTGGCGCAAGGTATAAAGTTTGAATTAAAGCCATAGCCGTAAGTTGAAACCCAATCGTATTGTACGTAAGCCAAAGGAAACCGTGACAAAAACGTGTACCGGAGAAATGCAAAACCAAATGCTGTGATAAATATGAAAAATGCGAATCCAAACGTTGCGGGCGTTGCCCGTGTTACGATTTGCTTAAAGGAGTAGCCTAAAAAAGAAAAAACACCGTTATTGCAGATTGCCCATTTTTGTGTGTCAGGCATGGTCATAATGCTATAGGGTGTAAGTCCCGAACGAGAGTTACAGTACTTATCGTTAGTCAAGAGCAAGGGTGTCGTGGGCGACTGCGAATCTGAAAGAAGCTGGCGACAAATATTCGAGCCTACGAACAGAAACTTCATATAAGGAGGGTATGTGTGGGTGATGTTGCAAAAGAAACAAAAGCCCAATACTGTACAGAACACATAAACGTAAATGGAGAGGCTACATGAATAGAAAGCATATGATCTTACCCTGAGAGATCTGACATTATATTGGCGAAGATATGTGGAATGTCCGTGCGGTGAACGAATACAGCGATGTATGCTGGTAAAGTCAGAAGTCAGCAGAAGCCATAGTAGGAATGAAACGAGCCTTGTCAATGAAACAAAACAAGGAGGTCTCACAAAAGAGCCGAAGGGCTTAATGTTAAAGTAAGGGAACGAAGTACAATGTTTCAAGGAGAAAGCGTAAAGCCGAACCACGTAAGAGAACTGTTTGCAAGAGGATAGGGCAGAACCCGAAAGTAAAATGCAAAAGGAGCTTTGCATATCCCTGAAATCCTTTTTTATAAAGACGTCTTATTCTTAATAGCAGTTCCTGAAAATAAGGCACGGGCAAGAGTTCGCCTTCTCTGGCCTCTATCCAACTTTCACGGTTTATCCCCTGACACTTGGGGCAATGACGGTTTCTACAACTGTTGTAGCTGATGCTGGGATTTCCGCAGTCATCACACGCATCGATATGACCGCCCAATTCGGCCGTTCTGCATTTTTTTATGGCATAAAGCATGCGCAGTTGCCATGCATTCAGTCCATGATTCTCGAGTTTCGAACCTCCTTTTCGCAGTACATCGGCTACTTCACTTCGACTTCGATCAGTGCAGGCTAACGCTGGTGGTCAGAGCTACTTTGGAAAATCCTCGCGGATTTTCTATTCGGTTTTTATTTACTAAATTAGGTGTTTAAAAAAAGCAACAAATCATATACAAACACGTTGTGCGTCAGCATAAAAAAGAACTCAGAAAAACATTTGTTTCCTAAAAAAGAAACATTTATCTTTGTAAAAAGATTTGAATGGACGAACTAAAATTCCGGGTTGATATACTAGATGAAGCAAAACTATTTCTCGATAGCCTTGATGAAAAAAGCCGTGAAAAAATCATTTACAACATTTGGAAATCAAGGAGTACGAACGACAAAGAACTTTTTAAAAAGTTGCAAGACGAGATTTGGGAGTTTAGGACTAAATACAACAAAACTTACTACCGACTTCTCGCTTTTTGGGACAAAACCGACAAAGAAGATACTATCGTAGTTTCAACTCACGGAATAGTTAAAAAGACCGATAAAATCCCGAAAAAAGAGATTGAAAAAGCGGAGCGAATTAGACAACAGTATTTTAACGAAAAAAATAAAGGAAAATGAAAACATATAGTTTAGAAGAATTGACTGACAGTTACATCGGTAAAAAAGGAACGAAAAAGCGTGACGAATTTGACAACGAACTTCGACTTGACTTACTTGGATATGAAATTAAAAAAGCACGAAAAGAAAGAAAGCTGACTCAAGAGCAACTTGGAGAACTTGTCGGAGTAAAAAAAGCACAGATTTCTAAAATTGAAAATAGTGCAACTGACGCAAGATTCTCTACAATTTTAAAAGTCTTTAAAGTGTTGGGAGCGAAAGTAAAATTTCACGTAGAACTGAACGACCATAAATTAGCTTACTAGCCGTAAAAGAATGCCGAACGCACAACAGTTAAGGTTTCGTTGCGTGCGAAGCACGAACAATGAAACCTGTGTTGAACGGAACCGGTTACATGTCCGTTCCCTATGGAGATTTCGTAAAGTGTATGGATTGAATTTCAAGAAGATCAGTAGTCCTCTTTTTTTGTGCAGTGTTTTTGGGTGGTTTTTAACGTTGTTTCCTTCACCTTTTCACATAAGTGCCTTTACCCACAAGCTGGTTTTTGCGGGCAATAGTTATATGGCCAATATCGATGTACCGCTCAGGTGGTCTCCGCTGATCAAAAATCAGAACCCTGGGTCCTCGATGCTTTGGGATATCTGAACCATCCGCTTAGGATCCCCACATCCGAAAAGTATCTGAAGCCGAGCCCTGAACTGCTACAGGAAATTCAGATAATGGGGGATATCTTTTTCACAAAAAGTTGGTTGGATGTTAGTTTAGGCAATTTCTCGAGCATCGACCCGCATACAGTCCACAGCTTAAGATGAAAATTTTGCAGGCATCGGATATGCTGTTCCGGGCAAATGCCATCCAACGGCAAACCAGGGGTTCAGAAAGAATACCATAAAGTTTGGGGCACTCTCGCCACCACAGGAAACCTCTGCTTCTTTTCCGTAAATTTAAAAATTTTCGTAACCGCATCCATAACCTAATCCTTTTCATGGAAAATCAATATCTTTATAGCATAGTATTGTTACTTACATACCTAAAACCACATGAGAAAGAACCTTTTAGCGGCAATCTCCTTGATTTTCATTTTTGCCTGCAAAGAACCGAACACGAAAAAGGAAACCACTACAGAAATAGACTTTATAGTAGATGGTACAGCAAAAACCCGTCTGGATTCTACATTGGGCGCGTTTGTGTCCTCTGGTAATATTGCCGGGGTTTCGGCCCTAATCTTCGAGAAGGATAAAGAAGTGTACTACAATGCTTTTGGCTACAGCGACAGGGAAGCGCGAAAGCCCATGGACCGCAATACCATAGCACAGATCTATTCCATGACCAAACCCATTACCGGAACTGCCTTGATGACCTTGTACGACCAGGGCAAGTTTGATCTGGATGACCCGCTTGAAAAATACGCACCCGAATTTGCCCACATGAAAGTCTATGTGGGCGACGATGCCAAAGGCAGTCCCATTTTAGAAGATGCCAAAAGATCTATAACCATTCGTGATATAACACGCCATACGGCAGGCTTTGGCAGAAATGCCGATATTCCCGGTTTAGGGAAACTTATCGCTGAAGCCGATGCCCTAAACAGGGAAAACACCTTGGTGCAAATGGCAGAAAAATTGGGTAAAACACCGCTGCATTTTCATCCGGGGGAACGCTGGGAATATGGGCCATGTGTAGATGTGCAGGCCTTTTTGGTAGAACGGATCTCTGGTATGCCCTATGCCGATTATGTAAAAAAGTATGTTTTGGAGCCTTTGCAGATGACGGAAACGCGCTATTTTATTCCGAAAAATGACCGTGACCGCTTTGCTGCCCTTTATAAGAGAACAGGAGAAGGCCTTTTAGAACGCGATACAATAACTTATAGCGACTATACAGAGCCTTGGCCCTTAACAAGGGGCGGGTCGGGCTTTACGGCCACCTTGGATAACTATATGCGCTTTGCCCAAATGTTGTTACACCAAGGAAGTCTGGACAACACCACCATTTTAAAATCGGAAACCGTAAAATTAATGACAACCAACCATTTGGCAGACAGCGTTACGGAGCGTTCCTTTTTGCCCAGCAAGGGCCAGGTAGGGTTTGGTATAGATTTTGCCGTACGGCTACATCCCCCCGCTTCCGAAAAAGAAAATAATGGTGTGGTGGGCGAATTCTTCTGGGATGGTGCCGCCAGCACCCTTTTTTGGGTAGATCCTGTGAATGAGCTTACCGCCGTGCTTTTTGTGCAACTGTTTCCCTATGACCAAATTGGGCTGCACAAGGCTTTTAGGGACGCGGTTTACGGAAAAATCGCTTTAACGGAGTAGCGGGAGGCTTATGTAATCTTCCCTTACTGGCCACATTAAAAATCGGTCATGTTCAGAAGTGATATGAATTTTTGATCATCAGGTATTTAATTTGTATGTTTAGGTACAATAAAACCCCGAAAACGAGTCTTCGGCTTGAAAAACGGTTTTTTTAATCTTCGAGTATTCGCAAATTACGAAGGATACCCTATTTTCAGCGCATTTTTACGTTCTTCTCCCAAACAGCACAATTTGACATTTTTTACGGACGCTTCCTTAGGGCCGGTCTGGGCAGGACATGCCAGACCGGCCACTGGGCCAAAAGAACCCCGCCTGCACCTTTTCCCCTAAGGGCAAGCTGGCCCCGATGTTCTTGGGACACTGTTCGGGAGATTCCGACCGCACATTGGCGGAACATCTGAACGGGGATCCGGAGCGGCAGTTTTTCTGTGGTATCTATCCGGGACAGGATCGCCCCACCAGCTTTAAGGCCATCAGCGAGATCCGCTGCTAGCCGTTCAAAAAACCGGATATGGACGAGCCGCAACGGGCCTTATACAAACATTATCCATACCGCCAATGCCCCGAAGATCGGCGGGCGCATTGCCGGGGAAGCACTGCAACGGGATGTAATCCGTCAAAATACCCAGGGAATCCTATGCCCTGTTTTCAAAAAAACCTTGAAAACCGGCCCTCTTGGGCACTAAAACATTGGTCGGGGTTCCTGACAATCAAAAATACCGCCCAATCATAGAATTCGAACGGCGTTCGTTTTACGTTTTTCTCAAAATCAGGCTTACTCCTGAATGTCCCTTTTTAGCTTTATTCTTGTCCTTGTTGGATTTAATACCTGTAGTAATCAGGTTTAAAAGGCCCATTAACGGGAACACCAATATAGTCTGCCTGATCTGGGTTTAAAGTTTCCAGTTCGGCACCCAAACGTGCCAAATGCAATTTGGCCACTTTCTCATCTAAATGCTTGGGCAACATATACACATTGTTTTCATAAGCATCACTGTTTTTCCAAAGTTCTATTTGTGCCAAGGTCTGGTTGGTAAACGAGTTGCTCATCACAAAACTGGGATGCCCGGTGGCACAGCCTAAATTTACCAATCTTCCTTCCGCCAAAACTATGATGTCCTTTCCGTCCAAAGTGTACTTGTCCACTTGGGGCTTAATCTCATCTTTGGTGTGGCCATAGTTCTTGTTCAACCAAGCCATGTCAATTTCATTATCGAAATGGCCAATATTACAGACAATGGCCTTATCCCTCATCATTTTAAAATGCTCCGCACGTATAATGTCCTTATTGCCTGTTGAAGTAATCACAATATCGGCATTACCGATGACGTTTTCCATTTTTTTTACTTCAAATCCGTCCATGGCCGCTTGAAGTGCACATATGGGATCAATTTCAGTGACGGTTACGATGGAGCCTGCTCCTTTAAATGAAGCCGCAGTTCCTTTTCCCACATCACCATAACCGGCAACCACTACCCGTTTCCCGGCCAACATGGTATCCGTAGCCCTGCGAATGGCATCTACGGCACTTTCGCGACAGCCATATTTGTTGTCGAATTTTGATTTTGTAACGGAATCGTTCACATTAATGGCCGGCATGGGTAACGACCCGGTCTTTACCCTTTCATATAAACGGTGCACCCCTGTGGTTGTCTCTTCTGAAATTCCCTTGATTGCGGCGGCCATTTCGGGATATTCGTCCAATACCATATTGGTAAGGTCGCCGCCGTCATCCAAGATCATATTTAAGGGCTTGCGGTCCTCTCCAAAAAACAAAGTCTGTTCTATGCACCAATCAAATTCCTTTTCATTCATCCCCTTCCAAGCATATACGGGGATTCCTGTTGCCGCAATTGCCGCCGCCGCATGGTCTTGGGTTGAAAATATATTGCAGGAGCTCCATGTAACCTCTGCTCCCAAGGCCACAAGGGTCTCTATCAATACGGCCGTTTGTATGGTCATGTGCAGGCATCCCGCAATGCGTGCGCCCTTTAAAGGTTGTTCCCTTCCATATTCCTTGCGCAGTGCCATAAGGCCTGGCATTTCGGCCTCGGCCAGTTCAATTTCCTTTCTGCCCCAATTTGCCAGGGCCATGTCTTTTACCTTATAGGGTACATAAGGGATGGTTTTGGTGTTCATTTCCTCTTTTTTTTATACTTTCGTTACAATAACTCTTTTATGGTCTATTTCCTTGCAAAGGTAATAAAACTTGCATAATGCCATGCCTCTTTATAAAACTATAACGGTCGCCAAAAATGTAAAAGTCCTTATCTGGAAGATTGAGGAATCCGAAGCGGGTTTATCTGAAGGGATTGTATTGACGGACTATTGCCGAAGCCGGATGGATAAAATGAAATCTTCCCTACATCGAAAAGGTTTTTTAAGCATTAGGCATTTAATGGCTCTTGAAGGATATGGGGACAGTGACCTGCATTATGATGAATTTGGAAAACCGCACCTTAAAAATGGCAAGCATATTTCAATAACCCATTCACATGAATTTACGGGGATTATTTTGAGCGATGCGGATGAGGTAGGAATAGATATTGAGATGCAACGGGAGAAAATATTGAGGATAGCCAATAAATTTACCCCTATTGAGGAATACCGTACCTTGGCAAACTACGATGCGTTGGTCCGGAAACTTACCATAGTCTGGGGTGCCAAGGAGGCACTCTATAAGATATACGCCCACCTAGGACTTAGTTTTTTGCATCATATAGATGTTAAGGACTTCTCTTTTGATGATGCCCAAACCACTGCGGAAATTCTTTTTCACGGAGATTTTTCCTTTTACAATGTCCATTTTTTGGAATTCGAGGGATTTACCTGTGTGTATGCCATAAAAAAATAAACGCTTTTTAATTCTTAAGTAACATTCCTTTAACATAGGGCATATGGGTCGTGGATGTTTGAAATTTGGAAAGGGGTTTTTAAAAACCGTTATTCGTTCAACCGTTTAAACGAAAAACCAATGAATATATACGCGGAACATACTTTAACCGGGCTTCAGAACACCTTTGAGCGGACTATAATCCATTTTATAAAAAGATTAGGTCTTCAGGTCTTACCTTGTTGGAGAATCCGTTGAGTGCCCAAGTATATGGAGATTATGATATGGTTATGAACGTATTGCAAGGCGAAATCAAAGAAGTATCTGAACTTATGGACAAAGGCTTGTTATACATGAAAATCGTAAAAATCGGATTGAAGCAAGCATGAAACACATTTTTGATTTTTTCTTGGATGCCTACAGG
>JBGTBA010000026.1:0-61758 GCA_041749595.1 Flavobacteriaceae bacterium
TAGTTAATTCCCAAACATTGGCTCTATTTGTCTATTGGTTTCTTCAGGTTCGTTGCACTTTTCAAAAATTTTAGATAACCCCATTTCATAAAGCCTTCCGCAAACACGATTATTAGTTTGAGGATTCCTTTCAATTGAAGAAACATCTTGCTTAAGATAGGCGATATAGCTATCTTTTATAGGAAATAAATCGAGTTTTAATAGTTCCCTTATTAAGCCATCGTTATTTCTATGGGTAAATTGTTCTTCAATGTTTGACCAAAGATCATGGTCAATATCCCTAATACCGTCAAGAATGGTAGGATATATTTGAAAAAGGTCATCTAATTACGATCTTTGGTTTGCGTAATCAATACTTAATTTTTTCCAATTATTCATATTGCAAAACTAATCAAAAAGTTAGTTGTAAAGACTCTTGAGGTTAAGTGCCGTGGCCTAGCGGCATAGCATACAACGGCGGTGTTTTTACTCCTCACTCAATTAACACTTGTGCACAATTCAATATTCCGGAATGATCATAAAATTTAAAAAACAGATTTAACCCAACGGTAAAAAAAGTATGTAATTTCCGGTTCTAAACAAAAAATGACCTTGTAGGTTTAAAAAACCCACAAGGTCATTGGGTTAAATCACTCCTTGTGCCAACATGGCATCGGCCACTTTTACAAAGCCGGCGATATTTGCACCTTTTACGTAATTGCAATATCCGTCTTTTTCCTTGCCGTACACAATGCAGGAATCATGGATGTCCTTCATTATGCCTTTAAGTCTTTCGTCCACTTCTTCCCTAGTCCAACTGATGCGCAACGAATTTTGGGACATTTCCAGACCGGAGGTGGCCACGCCACCTGCGTTGGACGCCTTTCCCGGGGCGAACAATATTTTGGCCTGGCGGAATTCCTGTATGGCCTCAGGCGTAGAGGGCATATTGGCACCTTCCGCCACACAGATACATCCATTTTTTAATAAGTTTTTTGCGCCTGCCCCATCCAACTCGTTTTGAGTGGCACAGGGAAACGCAATATCACATTTTATGCCCCATGGGTTTTTTCCCTTATGGAATTCGGCGGCAGGGTATTTTTTTAGGTATTCGGAAATACGGCCTCTTTTGTTATTTTTTATATCCATTACAAAGGCCAGCTTTTTTTCGTCAATACCTTCTTTATCATATACAAAGCCTTCGGAATCGGAAAGGGTAAGCACACTGGCTCCCAACTGTATGGCCTTTTCTGCGGCATATTGCGCCACATTTCCGGAACCTGATATGACGACTTTTTTGCCCAATAAATTCATTTTTTGGGTATTCAACATACTCTGTGCAAAATATACGGTACCGTAACCCGTGGCCTCGGGCCGAATCAAAGAGCCGCCCCAGGAAAGGCCCTTTCCGGTTAAAACTCCCGTAAATTCATTCCGGATTTTTTTGTACATCCCAAACAAATACCCGACTTCGCGGGCACCCACCCCAATATCCCCTGCCGGAACGTCCGTATTTGCACCTATATGTCGGCACAGCTCGGTCATAAAGGCATGGCAAAAACGCATCACTTCATCATCCGATTTCCCCTTTGGATCAAAATCGGAGCCCCCTTTACCACCTCCCATGGGAAGGGTGGTCAGACTGTTTTTGAATACTTGTTCGAAAGCCAAAAATTTTAGGATACTGGCATTTACGGAAGGGTGGAAACGCAAGCCTCCCTTATAAGGGCCAATGGCGGAGTTCATCTGGATGCGATACCCTCGGTTTACATGGATCTCCCCTTTATCGTCTACCCAGGAGACCCGAAAGGAAATCAACCGTTCCGGTTCTACCATGCGCAGAAGGATGTTTTTGCCGTTATATATTTTGTGTTTGGCAATGTACGGAATGACCGTTTCGGCCACTTCATGAACCGCCTGTATAAATTCCGGTTCATGGCCGTTACGGGCCTTGACCATGTCCATAAATGCATTGATTTTTGCTTCCATAAGAAAATCTGATTTACATTCTATTTTAGTGAATTCGAAATTATAACATTTATACAATTAAAAGTGATGTTTTTCGCAAATTCTTAAATTGTACTACCCTATTGCCTGTTCCAGATCCGCTATTAAATCGGCCTCATCCTCAATACCCACGCTTAAGCGGATCAAAGCATCGACCACACCGCTTTTTTCCCGTTCCTCTTTGGGGATACTGGCATGCGTCATGCTCGCCGGATGGCCAGCCAAACTCTCTACCCCTCCCAGGGATTCCGCCAAGGTAAACAGTTGCAATTTTTCTACAATGGCTACCGCATCCCTAAAATTTGCCCCTTTCGTCACAAAGGAGATCATTCCTCCAAAGTCATTCATTTGCCGTTTGGCCACGTCATGATTGGGATGGTCTTCAAATCCGGGCCAATATACTTTTTCTATTTTAGGGTGTTGGGCCAAATAATGGGCCACCGCCTTGCCGTTTTCGCAATGGCGCTGCATCCGCACATGCAGGGTCTTTATGCCCCGGAGCACCAAAAAACCATCCATGGGGCCACAGACAGCCCCGCTGGCATTTTGGATAAAATAGAGCTTATCGGCCAATTCCTTGTCCCTCACCACTAAAGCACCAACGACCACGTCGCTATGCCCTCCCAAATATTTGGTCGCCGAATGCATCACAATATCTGCGCCCAAATCCAAGGGCAATTGCAAATAGGGGGTGGCAAAGGTATTGTCAACGGCCAATAAAACATGGTGCTGTTTAGCCAATTTGGCTACCGCTTCAATATCTATAATGTTCATCATGGGGTTGGTGGGGGTTTCCACCCAGATGAGCTTGGTGTTTTTATTGATATGCCTTTCTATTGCAAATACATCCTGCATCCCGATAAAATGAAAAGTAATGCCGTATTTTTCAAATATCCTTTTGAACAAACGGTAACTGCCTCCATAAAGATCATTGGTAGAGACCACCTCATCGCCCGGATTGAGCAATTTAATGACCGCATCTATGGCGGCAAGGCCACTGGCAAAGGCCAAGCCAAAAGTGCCATTCTCTATACTGGCCAACGCATTTTCCAGGGCGGTCCGTGTAGGGTTGGCACTGCGGGAGTATTCGTACCCCTGGTGGCCTCCCGGGGTGGTCTGTGCGTAGGTGGATGTCTGATAGATGGGGGGCATAACAGCCCCATAGGCCTTATCGGGCGATTGCCCTCCGTGAATGGTCTTACTGTTGAATTTTAGTTCCTTGTTACCCATGGCGTACAATTAGTTACACAAATGTATCGTTAACTTTCGGAGAAACCAATGAAACCCTACCTTTGCAAAAACTATTTTGAATACTCTTATATGAAAAATTCGCTCACTTGTTTTGTGCTTGCCCTGGTATTATTTGGTTGTAAAAAAGAGCAAAAGGAAACACTTACGTTTAAATCCACCACGCTTCAAAGTGAGCCGTGTACTTCTTGCCCCACTGTGTCAATATCGATTCCCGAAGCCATTGAAAATTCAAAATTGGGTATTGCCATAAATGATGCCATTACACAAGCGGTAGTTTTAGAGTTGATTTATGACGATAATGTGGAGATAAACACGTTGGATGAAGCCGTACAATCCTTTAAAACAGGTTTTCTGGACCTTAAAAAAATGTATCCCGACGAATCCTTGGGCTGGGAAGCCAAAATTGATGGGGAAATAAGCTATGAAGATGCGGGCATTATCGCCGTAAAAATCGAATCCTATATCTTTACCGGTGGGGCGCATGGGCAATCGACCACACGGTTCCTGAATTTTGACAAGAAAAAAGCGGTGCAACTTGAGGCCTCGGAACTCTTTAAGGAAGGTAGCAGCTTTTTAGCCTATGTGGAACGTGAATTCCGGTTGCAGGAGCAGATCCCGGACAACACTTCCATTAACAGTACCGGCTTTATGTTCGAAGAAGATGAATTTTACCTACCAGAAACCATTGGCTATACGGATGTGGGCATACAGCTTATATATGAACAATATGAAATAGCTTCCTATGCGGACGGTCCCATTACCTTGGTGCTACCCTACGCCGAAATACGGCCGTATTTAGCCTTGCCCCTGACAAAAGACCAATACATACTTACTTGCCAACTTTCTTTAGCAAGGCCAAAATTGCGCCCCAATGCACGCCTTCATGAAAGAGGTTAAAGGCAATGGCATCTTCCACATCTTTTAGGATTGCCCCGGACATGGTGGCGAATTCCTGATATTCCGCAAAAAAACCATTGTGGTAATCTTCCCGGGTCTGCACTATGGTCCACAATAACATATCGGCCACCTGTTGCAGCTCGGCATCTGTAACCGTGTCCCCTGGAAAGGTACCTCCCCTGAACTTTTGCACTAGGTCATTGCCAATCTTTGTTTCAAGATTGCTTAACCGATAGACCAGTAGCTGTTGCACCACTACCAAATGGGCCACATTCCAAAAGATGTTATTTTTGAAACCATCCGGGATTTCAAGGAGTTGCGCTTTGGGGGTTTCCCGAAACAAGGCCAAATACCGTTTTCGGTTTTGCAAGGTAATATCCAAGATTTTTTCCACGGGTGTGATTTTCTATAAAAATAGGGCAATTCCAGAAAAAAAGAGCGCACATGCAGTATATTTATTAACTTCTGGGGGTAAAGGGAACAATAGCAATGGTGACCATGAAATTTCTCAATGGATTATTTAATTCAAAAGTGATTAAATTAGATATTTTATATAATTACTACGTAGTATTTTAACCATATTCGAATAAAAATTTATTACAAGAAAAACAAACCCCTTTTACATAAGTATAATGACCACGCCAATTTTCAGGACGGGTCTTACGATTATACAAAAGGGGATGCGCGGCATTAAATAATTATTCCGCCTTTTTCCAGGCCCTGGACGCAAACATATCATCAACCTTTGTATGATTGATGTGATTGAAATAATTACTGAAGGTCTTTACCCCTATCCCGGTGATGACACCCAAAATATGTTCTGGGGTATAGCCCGCGGCCAGAAAATCATCTACCTCTTCTTGTGAGGGATTGCCTCTTTTTGCAGTCATGGTTTTTGTGAAAACGCTAAGTGCGGCCAACTTTTTATCCGGAACGGGTTGGTTGTCCCTAATCGCATCCGTCACCTTAGTTGGTACATTGCTCATTTTATCACCTACAAAACTATGGGCCGCCACACAATAATCACAATTGTTTTCAACAGCTACGGACAGTAAGATTACCTCTTGTTCTTGAGATGAAAACCCCGCATTGGCCCTAAAGGAATTATAGGCATAGGCATAAGAATCCAACAAGGACGGATTAATGGCCATCCCGGCATACATATTGGGAACTACGCCCATTGCCTTCTTGGTTTTTTTTAAAATCTCAGCAGCTACAGGATGTGCATTTTCAATAGTTTTGGGCACTAGCCCCCTTACAATTAGATCATTCATTTTACACTTATTTAAATTAAACTCCTATTATTTTTATTTTTTCCTGGCTTTGACAAGGATAAAGGACGGCACCAAAAGCTTCATTGCTTTTTTTAATGCCAGTATCTCATCAAACTCCAGACATTCAATTAATTTCCAATAATTGAATGCGGCTCAAAAGGGTTTCCGCCAAAAGGATCGTCTTTACGGGTCTTTTGAAAAACCTTTTACTTCAGGATATCCGATAACCTCGATTTGTTCTACCTATATTTTCAAATGAAAGCTCCATAAAATCTTCCAACTCTTTTTTTGAAAAGTGTTTGCTGGATCTGGAAATCCCATGTAAGATACCGATTAAATAATAGGAATACTTTTCTACATTCAACTCGGAACCCACATAATCATTGGCCTTGGTTTTTAAAAGAACCACCTATAAAAAGTGTCTTGATCTCCATGATAAATTTCAGAATCCACGCTTTTATATCTTCTTCCCCTTTGCCAAGCTCCTGAATGGTGTTGATCATAAAACACCCTTTACAAGCACTACCCTCGTGCCGAATAGACTCTACGGACTTATAGAAAAACATTTTGATGTCCTGCGTATCTCCACTGGATTCCTCCAACCCTTTGAGCAAAGCTTTGTGGATTTGCTTTTCGTAAGTCCCGATGGCCTCCTTTAACAACCCATGCTTATTTTTATAACTGGCATAAACGGAAAATGGGTTGACCTCCAACTGCTTTTCCAAGTCTCACATGGTGGAGCCTTTATACCCTTTTTTCCAAAAAAGGCGCATCGCCTTTTCGGCAACCTCTTCTTCTACATATTCCTTTTTTTGGCCATTGTCAAAATCCACACAACATAACTAAGCAAATGCTTAGAAGTAAAAAAATTATCAATACTTTAATGTAGGGGAAGGATTGAAGCTTAGGGAAACCGTTTTGTTGCAAGAGAGAACTACACCCACTTTTTAAAACTGTTTTAAAATAATTAGCGGTTTATTTAAGGGGCCACAGAAAATCGCTATAGCCTTCTGTCTCCTTCAGTAATTGCCAAATCATTGATGCTGGCAAATCGTTTCCGCATCAACCCATTTTCATCAAATTCCCAATTTTCGTTACCGTAGGCGCGCCACCACTGTCCATTTTTATCCTGATATTCATACTCAAATCGTACTGCGATACGGTTTTGGCCATGGGCCCAATAGGTTTTCTTTAGTTTATAATTTAGTTCATTTTGCCATTTTTCGTTAAGAAAACAAACTATTTCTTCCCTACCGTTCAGGAACAGATTACGGTTGCGCCATTCGCTATGGACCGTATATGCCAAGGATACTTTATGGGGGTCTTTGCTGTTCCAGGCATCTTCGGCCATTTGTATTTTTTGTTTGGCCGTTTCTTCTGTAAATGGAGGAAGTGGGTGCCTTTGTTCCATAAAGATGGGTGTTATTGTCTTTGTATGAAAATGTTCTTATGCAACTTTTATGGGGTGGTGGCCAATTTTCGCCGCTGTTATTCCAAAAAAGATTCCCTGTTTTTGACGGTGGGAACGCCGCAAACTTACATGTGGTTTCCGGAAAACCGATCGGCGTACATTATTGGATCATAAAGACGAGGGGGCAACCGTTTATACTAAACCGCTAACGAGTAGTTGAAATAATCCGATAAAAGTTACACCTTGAACTGATAATTCTTCTTTCATTTCTCAAATCACATAAAGATTTCCCTAGTTTATCATTTACGGCATCTAGAGATTCAAAAGTATGGTTGTTAAATTCTTTCTGTTCCCTGATATAGTCCCAAATAGGTTGCCGTATGAATATTTTATTGACTGCACCATTTCTATAGGAGAGGACAAATAGGTTATATTTATTTCTTCCTCGATTAGATCATATGTAAATTGAACAAGTCAAAAACCTTTTCTATATTTGCATTGTTGTGTTGTGCCCCAATACATTCTGGGGCGAAATTGTTGAAACTTGACTTCTGTCCGGTTTTAACCAATGAAAGGCTTTCCAAGTATGGAAGGCTTTTTTATTTGATTTCACCGGGAATTGCTTGAAGAGCCGTTGCGACCGCTCCCGGGAAGTGGCAAAAAACGAGTTTCATCAGCCAAAGACACAACCAATTAAAAGCCGAAATAAATTTTTAATGCCTGCTTAAAGTTTACCAAGTTCCCCATGTAATTTCCAATGCTAATTTCGTAAAACCTCTTATTTGTCGTATTTTTATAAGACCTAAAAGACGCTTTATATGCCTTTATATCACAAATTAGGACAAGTACCGCACAAACGCCATACCGTTTTTAAAAAACCCGATGGCACGCTTCATTACGAACAATTGTTTGGCACAATTGGGTTTGAGGGGATGTCTTCATTGCTTTACCATTTACACCGGCCCACCATGGTACGGGAAATAGGCGACTCCATTTCAACCGCTCCGGTTGCGGCCGTTACGCACAATATTAAATCCAGATTGTTAAAGGGTCTTAACCTTTCGCCAAAGGATGATTTTCTGGAGAGCAGAAAAGTAGTGCTCTTTAACGCTGATGTACACATTGCTTTGGCAGCACCCAAAAAATCGATGACGGATTATTTCTATAAAAATGCAGATGCCGATGAACTTTTGTTCGTTCATAAAGGGAAAGGGGTGTTAAAAACTATTTTTGGAGAAATTCCGTTCGAATATGGCGATTATGTATTGATTCCCCGCGGCGTCATCTATCAAATAAATTTTGAAAGTTCCGAAAACAAGCTCCTGATCACGGAATCGTACCAGCCTATTTATACGCCCAAAAGATACCGAAATTGGTTTGGGCAGCATTTGGAACATTCCCCTTTTTGCGAGCGCGATTTTAAATTACCTCAAAACTTACAGACCCATGATGCCTTGGGGGACTTTATTATAAAAGTTAAAAAACAAGGACAATTGCATCATTTGGTCTATGCTTCACATCCTTTTGATGTGGTGGGGTGGGATGGCTATAATTATCCTTACGCCTTTTCCATTCACGATTTTGAGCCCATTACCGGGCGGGTGCACCAGCCGCCACCGGTACACCAGACTTTTGAGACCAGTGCTTTTGTGGTGTGCTCTTTTTGTCCCCGACTTTACGATTATCATCCACAGGCCATTCCGGCTCCGTATAACCATAGCAACATAGATTCCGATGAGGTGTTATATTATGTTGATGGCGATTTTATGAGCCGGAAGAATATAGACCAAGGCTATATTTCATTACATCCGGCGGGCATTCCCCACGGGCCGCACCCGGGCACGTACGAAGCCAGTATTGGAAAAAAGAGAACTGAGGAACTAGCCGTAATGATAGATACATTTAGACCATTGCAACTTACCCAAACCGCTCTGGATCTGGATGATGGGAAATACTATAAGTCCTGGTTAGAATAAGAAGCCTTCTAACTTTCTAAGGGGGAATTGCATAAATCTTCAATGATTATATCATCGATGCATTACAAAATGCAGTAGCGAAGCGGCCAGTTTAGCCGTTTGCTGATCCATATCGTATAAAGGATTCATTTCGGCAATGTCCAAACTGATCAGTTTTTTTGAATCGATGATGATTTTTAGAATTTCCAAAACAATATCCGGAGAGAAACCCATGGGCGACGCCGCACTCACACCGGGAGCGTATGCTGAAGAAAATCCATCCAAATCGATGGTGGTATAAACACAATCTACACCCTGCATAAATTGAAGTACCTCTTTTTTAATCGACTCCAAATAACGTAGATTAAAATTTTCGATTTCTATATATTGAACTCCAAAATCATGAGCTGTTTGATAAAGGAATCTTGTGTTGGCATCTTTTCGAATACCCAAGCACATATACTGAAAGGGTACGCCATCGCTTTTACACTCCTGTGCTATTTGAAAAAATGGAGTGCCCGAGTTACCGCCCTCTCTATGGTTTTCCGGGTAGGTCTGCCGCAGGTCAAAATGGGCATCGAAATTAAGAATCCCCAAGGTTTTATGGGTTCCATCAAAAAAAATTTTAATTCCCTTATAATGGCCGTAGGCAATGTCATGGCCGCCACCCAGAAGCAGGGGAAAGACATTGGCTTCCAATAAATGAAAGATCCCTTCGGCCAATTGGTCCTGAGTTGTTTCCATGTCCGCATCAACACATTGAATGTTCCCAGCATCGAACAATAAGGTGTTTTGTGGCAAATGATTGGGCATTTTGGACAATGCCTTGCGAATGGCATCCGGACCGTCCGTGGCTCCGGTGCGACCTTGGTTCCGTCGCACCCCTTCATCACAACAATACCCCAACAGGGCAAAGGCGTTGTCTTTTTGAGCCTTGAGCCCCGATAAAGGCCTTAAGATTACCTTTTCGTGAAGGTAAAGTTGCTCATTGGAATTTCTACCGTACCATAGTTTGGGATTGGGAGGGGAATAAGGTGGCATAAGGATAACTTTTTTGTGGGAAAATATATGGATTGCTGAATATAGAAAAGTTTTGGCTAAAGTCAATGGTAAAGCAGATTTGGAAAGCCTTTCCATTCACCCGATTTCAGATGGTGGCAGATCTGTTCTTGAGGCTATATACGATTTTGGGGTTACACCGGTAAATTTCTTAAATACCGTGGTAAAGTATTGAGAGGAACCAAATCCAAGATCAAAGGCAACTTGGGTTATGGATTGTTTCGTCAATAAATCCAATTTGGCCCTATCAATTTTTAAACGATTAGTATATTCTTTCGGTGGCATTCCCTTTTGCTCCTTGAACCATGCTTTAAAATAAGGCACAGAAAGGTTTACCACTGTGGCGAGCTCATCTACATAAATAACCTTATCCATGTTGTGTAGCACAAAATACTCAATGGCCTCCAATTTTTTTTCGGGTACGTTTGGTAATTTAATTTGGGAAATACGTAGTGTTTCCAATAATAATTGAATCAATAACTGATTAACAATAAGTGCGGACATTGGATTTTTTTGCTTTTTCAGTTCTTTTTCCAACTTGTTTAAAATGGGTTTCAATTTATAGGCTCCCCTAAAAATTTGATTTGGATTTTTTAGCAGTCCATTGAGCAAAAAATCCGATTGTGAATTTGGTAAATGACACAGCATGCCTTTCTTGTTTTCCAAGGAAACTTGTATCCAGTACAGTTCGCCTTTATCTTCCGGAAACGCCCCTGTACCATGATTTAGGTTTGGTGCAATGACAATAATGTCGTTACCCCTTAATTCGTGAAAATCTTGGCCTATTTTATAGATTTGCCGCCCGCTTAAAAAATAACATATCTCCAAAGTGTTTTTATGGATGTGATTTTCCAGACCGGGCTTTACATGGGTATATTGATAGTGCCCAAACTGAAAGCATCTTGGAATGCCCATTTTATTTAGGTTGAAAACCGTTCTTCCATTTTGTATGTTGTGCATTTTTGTTTAAAAAAGTAAGGTACAACAAAATTGAAAGATTTTTTGATACAGTTAGCCGTAATCTTGCAGTAGATGAAACAAGTAATAAACATAGATGAAAAATAAATTTTTGAACGAAGGGTTCGCTCATTTGGATCGATTAATTTCGATGGATGAGGTGTTGTCTCTCCAAGTGCTTTACGATGCTCTTTTAAGGGATACCGAAAAGACAGCTGGTTTGCGAAGCGATCTTGCGGGCGGCGAAAAAGAAACGGGTCAGGTTGAAAGGATAACGCAGATCATGAGACCCGGCACTATTGAATCAAGGCTGTTAAAAACCGAAGCCTATGAAAAAGCCTTAGACTATGCCAAAGATCTTTTGGGTGCCGATATGGAGTTGGATTTTGACATGCTAATTAACAAGGCTCCTTTTACCAACACCCCGACGCCATGGCACCAAGATGCGGCCTACTGGATAAAAATGCCCGACAAAAGAGCCGTGAGTTGTTGGATCGCTTTGGATAATGTGTATGAAGACAACGGTTGCATGTGGTTTGTGCCTAAACGGGACGATTTTAGGGTTTTTCCTCATAAAAGTCTGCCCAAAGGGGGTGCTCTTTTTTGTGATGCTCCGGCCTTGGAAGAAGCCCAAAGTGTGCCGCTAAACGCCGGGGGATGCACCTTTCATGACGGATTTACGTTGCATTTTAGTAAAGGGAACACTACGGCAAGTCAAAGAAGGGCATTAATACTGAACTTTAGACCAGCGAATATGATTGCGCTTGAACGAGCTCAGGGCGTGGATCATACCGGGGTAAGAAAAGTGCGGTAAAAAAATCCTATGGGTGTGGCATAAAATTCATTTACATTTAGTGAACGTCCTATTTATTCTATTATTAATTGGATTTTTGAACGACTTGCGCACACCAATGATCTCAAAAGCTTTTTATTATTGGTCGGTTTTATGCTAAATGATTGGCTGTTTTAGTTAAAAAATAACTTCAATTACCATTTTGGTGATGTGCCCAAAAAAATACAACTAATTAAGCTGTCAACATTCAGATCTTATTCCTATATTAGACAGATGACTTTTTAAAAATTACATTCTAACTATTTGGCATATAGGCCTTAAACTACTTAACTAACCATAAGAAAAGAAAAAAATGAAAAAATTGCTTGCAGAGTTTATTGGGACCCTCTGGCTGGTCTTCGGAGGGTGTGGAAGTGCCGTCTTAGCGGCGGGCTATCCGGAATTGGGGATAGGGTTTGTTGGCGTGGCCATTGCTTTTGGCCTAACTGTGGTGACCATGGCGTATGCCATTGGGCACATTTCCGGCTGCCATTTAAATCCGGCAGTGTCCATTGGTCTTTGTATTGGTGGCCGTTTTGATAAAAAGGAACTGTTGCCGTACATTTTCGCACAAGTACTGGGCGGAATTGCGGGAGCGGCGGTGCTGTACAGTATTGCCACTGGAAAGGATGGTTTTGAAATTGGTGGATTTGCTGCAAATGGATATGGTGAACACTCTCCCGATGGCTACAATTTGCTTGCCGCATTGGTCACGGAAACAGTGCTTACCTTTATGTTCCTCATCATTATTCTGGGAGCCACCCATTCTAAAGCACCTAAAGGCTTTGCCGGTTTGGCTATTGGTTTGGGCTTAACATTGATACACCTCATAAGTATCCCGGTGACCAACACTTCTGTAAATCCCGCAAGAAGTACAAGTCAGGCCCTATTTGTCGGAGGTTGGGCATTAGAGCAATTGTGGCTATTTTGGGTAGCGCCCATAGTAGGGGCGATTTTGGCAGGCATCGTTTATAAGATCATTTCACCAGAAAAGGAACAACACCATTGACCCTATGAAATTAATCGCAACGATTCCCTTTCTTTGCCTTTTCCTAAGTACCTGTCATACAAATATATCAGCGGAAAAAGAAGAGGTCGGCCAATGGCAGCAACTTTTTAATGGCAAGGATCTTAAGGATTGGACCATTAAAATAGCAAAACATGGACTGGACGAAAACTACGCAAACACCTTTAGGGTGGTTGATGGTATGATGCAGGTGCGTTATGATGGCTATGACACCTTCGACCAGCAATATGGCCATATTTACTATAAAAAGCCTTTTTCTCATTACCTACTTCGGGTAGAGTACCGTTTTGTCGGGGAGCAGGCCACTGGTGGTGAAGGTTGGGCATACAGGAATTCAGGGGCCATGCTGCATTGTCAGGACCCGAAGACCATTTTAAAAAACCAGGATTTCCCCATTTCAATTGAAGGGCAGATGTTGGGCGGTGATGGTATCAATGAGCGGACTACGAGCAACCTATGTACTCCGGGCACAAATGTGGTTATGGATGGCGAATTATTTACGCCGCACTGTATAAATTCCACCTCTAAAACCTACCATGGAGACCAGTGGGTAACTGCCGAATTTTTGGTGTTGGGAGATTCCATTGTTCATCATATATTGGAAGGGGGCATTGTATTGTCCTATTCCAAACCCCAGATCGGTGGTGGAAATGTCGACTCCTATGACCCTAAAATAAAAATAGAGGGCACTCCGCTCAAGTCCGGTTACATTTCCCTACAAAGCGAAAGCCACCCCATAGATTTCAAAAAAGTGGAGTTGTTTAATCTGGAACCCCATAAGTCGAACAAAGTTGAATTGGATAGGGTACTGAAGTCATTGCTCTTGGAATAATACCGTTTTAAGTTGGAATTTAATGGACTTGTTTTCCGAGTTTTTTTTCAATGGCATGTGAGAATCCACGGTTTCGATTTCGGTTGAACATCCCCCACTAATGTTTCAATGCCCTTTTTTTTATCATTCCGCCCCTTGTGTCATTAATACTGTGCATTACCACAAAGGCATTTGGGTCTATCTTGGCCAGCTCCGTGGTAAGCTTCCTTATTTCCAACCGTGTAATTACCGCATAAATGACATCAAATTCATTTAGGCCCCCATTTCTACCATAACCTCCTTTTGCACTATATATGGTTAGACCCCTTCCTAGTTTTTCAGTAATCATTATCCGTATGGCCTCACTATGGACAGAAATGATGGTTACGCCCGTGTATTCCTCAATACCATCTACCACAAAATCCAAAGTTTTGGAGGCGGCCAGGTAGGTAAGCATGGAATAAAGTGCCGTTTCTATGGAAAGGAAATAAGCTGCTGCCAGAAAAATAAAAATATTAATGATGATGATGATATCCCCAATGGTAGTTCCCAATTTCCTGCTCAGGTATATGGCCAGCACCTCTGTGCCGTCCAGAACGCTTCCACCCCTTATGGAGAGCCCTATCCCGGCACCGAGGAAGAACCCCCCAAAAACGGCAACCAAAAGCTTATCCTGTGTAATTTCTGGAAAATGTACCGTGGCCAATACCAGTGCCAGCCCAATTATGGCCAGTGCGGCCTTAATGGCAAATTGTTGGCCGATGACCCTGAACCCAAGCACTAAAAAAGGAATATTAACCAAAACAATAAGAAGCGAAAGGGGGATGGCCGATATTCCCGTGGCCAATAGTGAAATACCGGTGGCCCCGCCATCTATGAACCGATTAGGCAACAAAAAACTTTCCAGACCAAAGGCTGCCGAAAAAATCCCGAAAACAATAAAAAGCACATCCTTGAAAAAGGAGTTTACGCTAACCCTGAACGATCTCGATCTTTTAAGATAAGACCTTGTTCTTTTTAGGGAGTGATGGCTTTTTTTTCTTTTCCCTTCCATATAAAATAGTGTATTTTAGCATGGTCAAGGTACAATTTTTTCCCTTTTTGCGGCTTTTCATTTTACCATAAACCTAAATTTGGATCAAAAAAACGGCCAATTGTTTTGTCTTCAGGTCTTGGTACCCAATCTCCCTGTTTTTTGGCAAAAAAGGACAACTACAATTATTTGGGAAAAGGCACTTAAAAGTCACCTAAAAAACAGTTGGTTTTAAAGGGCAACTAAGTTATTGGGTAAACTGGCGTTACCTATTTTATTATGGACATAAAACGACAAACTTTAATCACATAACACAATGAAAAAGACAACAATACCAATTTTAGGACTTACAACATTCTTTTGCCTTGGTTTTTTCCCAATGCCTATTAATTTGAAACGACCGGACAATAGCGTTAAAATAGTGGAAAAAGAAAATATAAAATTAGGGGCATTTTCTATAAGTCTTAGCGTTAAGGACATTAACACCTCAAAACAATTCTATGAAAATCTTGGCTTTACCGTCTTAGGTGGCGACATAGAAAAGAACTACCTCATTATGAAAAATGGGAATTCCCTAATTGGCCTGTTCCAAGGGATGTTCAAGGGCAACGTTTTGACCTTTAACCCAGGTTGGGACGAAAATGGCAATACAATCGAGACATTTGACGATGTACGGGAAATCCAGAAAAAATTGAAAAGCAAAGGAATCAGATTGGACAGTGAAG
The DNA here is from genome assembly GCA_041749595.1 of Flavobacteriaceae bacterium. Taxonomy (GTDB): domain Bacteria; phylum Bacteroidota; class Bacteroidia; order Flavobacteriales; family Flavobacteriaceae; genus Aurantibrevibacter. Next base: position 15,219 of record JBGTBA010000026.1, read on the forward strand.
CCGATGGGAACACTTCAGGACCAGCGAGTATTATGATAACCGACCCGGACGGGAACACCATACTTATTGACCAGCACATCTAAAAAACTTACCGGAATCCGTTTCTGAACTTCAATTTGGGCTTGGAATTAACTTCCGTTGGTAAGCGGTCTTAACCAGACCTTGTATAACTTAACGTATCTTTGACAATGCCCCCGACCAATTTCAACATATTCGGCCTAACAAATGAGCAGGTAATCCTTGCCCGGGAAAAGTATGGTCAAAATAAATTGGATTACAAAAGGGAAAATGGGTTTGTTGATGCTATAAAACGAATAGTAAAAGACCCAATGGTGATTTTATTATCTGTGGCCTCTTCCATATATTTCATCAGTGGAAAAATTGGAGATGGCATTTTCCTGGCCTGTGCAATTGTTTTTCAAACATCCATTTCATTATACCAATATTCCAGAAGTAGAAATGCTTTAGAAAAACTACAGGATTTTTCACAGCCAAAATGTAGGGTCATCCGCAATGGTAAGGCGGAAGAAATAAAAAGTGAGGATTTGGTAGTCGGTGACAGCCTTATCGTTGAAGAAGGGACATTAATTGCCGCAGACGGAATCATAGTCCATTCCAACGATTTTTCTGTAAACGAATCAATACTAACGGGCGAATCGTTTTCTGTCTATAAAGACAAGACAAAAGAGGATAATTTTATCCATAGCGGTACAACCGTTGCCAGCGGTTTGGCCATTGCAACCATAGCTGCCATTGGCAATGAGACCAAATTGGGTAAAATTGGCAAAAGCTTGGAAAGCATCAACGAGGAAAAAACACCGTTAGAAATACAAATTACAGATTTTGTAAAGAAGATGGCAACGGCGGGGGCCATTGTCTTTGGTATCGTTTGGGCAATTAATTATTGGCATTCCCAAAATTTGTTGGAAAGCTTGTTGCGGTCGCTCACCTTGGCAATGAGTATTTTGCCCGAGGAGATTCCGGTAGCCTTTACCACTTTTATGGCTTTGGGTGCATGGCGTTTAATGAAAATGGGCATAGTTGTAAAGCAAATGAAAACCGTTGAAACATTGGGCAGTGCCACCATTATTTGTATCGACAAAACAGGAACGATCACTGAGAACAAAATGGGTTTGGCAAAACTTTTTGTTTTGAAAACCAACAAGGTATTTAATCTCCGGAATGTGTTGAATGACGATGAAAGAGAACTTGTCAAAATAGCAATGTTTGCAAGCGAGCCCATCCCGTTCGACCCTATGGAAATAGCATTGCACCAAACGTATACGGATGTGGCCCAAAATGACGAACGGCCAAACTACAAACTAATTCATGAATATCCATTAGGCGGCAAACCGCCCATGATGACACACATATTTGAAGACAGCAAAGGCAACCGGATCATTGCGGCAAAAGGAGCACCAGAGGCATTGATGGATGTCTCCCGCCTCACAGATACCGAAAAGCGGCAAATAAATGAGGCCATTAAACTATTGGCAACAGATGGCCATCGGGTTTTGGGTGTGGGCACATCGAGTTTCCCAAATGCTGATTTTCCAGATACCCAACAGGAATTGGTATTTCAATTTAGGGGCATTGTTGCCTTTTACGATCCCCCAAAGAAAAACATTCAAAAAGTATTGGAGGATTTTTACGCAGCGGGCATTTCCATAAAAATCATAACAGGGGATAATGCGGCAACCACCATAGCGATTGCCAAACAAATTGGATTTAGAGGTTATGAAAAAAGCATTACAGGCGATGAATTGATGGAGTTGCCCGATGCCGAATTACAAACCTGCGTAACCAATACTGCTATTTTTACGCGGATGTTTCCCGATGCCAAATTAAAAATAATCAATGCTTTAAAAGCAAAAGAACAAATCGTGGCAATGACGGGCGATGGCGTTAACGATGGCCCAGCCTTGAAGGCGGCACATATTGGCATTGCAATGGGCAAAAAAGGGACGGAAATCGCAAAACAAGCGGCATCGTTGATTTTATTGGAAGATGATTTATCTAAAATGGTCGATGCAATAGCTATGGGAAGAAAGATATACGCCAATCTTAAAAAAGCCATTCAATATATCATTTCCATACATATCCCAATAATACTAACGGTATTTATCCCTTTGGTGTTGGGATGGACCTATCCCAATATTTTTTCGCCAATACATATTATTTTCCTGGAAATAATAATGGGGCCTACCTGTTCCATCATTTATGAAAATGAACCCATGGAAAAGAATACGATGCTCCAGAAGCCCAAGGCATTTACAACCACTTTTTTCAATTGGAAAGAACTGTCAATAAGCATCGTACAAGGATTGGCCATAACCGCAGGAACTATATTTGTGTATCGATATTCAATAAATAACGGGTACAATGAAGCACTGACCAGGACAATGACCTTTACTGTTTTGATAATGGCGAATATTTTTTTAACATTGATCAACCGTTCATTTTATTATTCCATATTGACAACTTTGAAATATAGGAACCCCATGGTCTTATTCATCATATCTATAACCATGGCAATTATGGGGCTTCTCCTTTATGTAAAACCAATGACAACTTTTTTTGAATTGGAGTCCTTAAACCCATTCCAGCTATTGATCTGTTCGGGCATAGGTTTCATTTCCGTAATCTGGTTTGAGATTGTAAAAGCGGGCAAAAGGGCAAAAGCAAATGCCTAGAGAGGGCCGCTAAAATGGATAAATGTCGAACAACCGTCCAGATATACTAATTTTGGGGAATGCCCCTAAAAGGCATTTAAGGGCAAAAACAGTACTTATATAAGATACGGGGAATATAAGCTTTTAAACCAAAAGTTGGCAGATACCGAATGACAGAAGCCATAGTAAGTTCTGTAAACAAATGACAACCGTTTTTCTTTTTAACAAATAAAAAACATGAAAATTTGGAACAGAAAAGACATCAAGCCATTTCTAAGCCGTCCAATTTTTCCATAATGGTTTTTTTAATTGCGATCCCCATCAACCTCCGTTTCAATCTGAATGAAATTGGCCTCATTCCTTATTTCAGCATGCCGTATACCGCCCCCGCTTGTACCCACATATCCGGCCATTACCATTGTAGCAATGGAAAGCAGCAACATCGCTATAAATCCGTAGTTGGCAATTTTTGCCTTCCTTATTTCAAGAAATAGGGTAATTAAAGCAATCCCTCCCAAAATCAACAGCGTTGTAAAAAACAGCTCTGCGTATTCTTCATGTTGATGGATCAGGGTCTCGCTAATTCCAGGGATATTTCCAACAATTCCTTCTGCCCTCTTACCTGTATAAAACACGGCAACGGATGTGAGCGCACTAAAAATAAAAATGCCAAGAGCGGTATATTTTACCTGCGGACTCTTTATAAAAACCCCGGTAAGCAACACTAAAAAACCAATCAACGCCCCAACAATGGGCAGGTGGTTTATGGCCAAATGCAGATGTGCCCCATCCATGTTTTTTATATTATCCTGTTATGGTTGCCCCTATTAAATGCCCTATGCCAAAGGTTACTGCGGCCGCTATAAGACCAAACAATACCTGTCTTAATCCCGACCTAACAAAAGATTTTCCTGTAATAAGGGTAATGGCCGCCCCAATCCCAAATAGGCCAAACGTACTTGCCACGATGCTTATGGCGGCACCATTTATCCCTGTTGTAAAAAAGAACGGAAATACGGGAATAATGGCCCCGATAACAAAAAGAAAGAAAGATGCAAATGCCGCTTCCCAGGCCGAACCGCCCAATTCTTCCGGATGGATTCCCAGCTCCTCGGTGATGAGTACTTGTTTTGCCTTGTCGGGATCTGCCCAAAGTTGTTCCACGGCGTTTTTGGCCTCTATTTCCGTAAATCCTTTGGCCCGGTATAAGAGAATCAGTTCCTGCCTTTCTTCTTCCGGATTATTTTCTATTTCCTCATATTCCAATTCTATCTGGCGTTCGTACAATTCCTGTGAGCTGCGTACCGAGATCCATTCGCCCAAAGCCATGGAGATGGCCCCGGCCAACAAACCTGCAAGACCTGCGATCAATACCCCATTGCCCTCCATGGTAACCCCTGCAACGCCCATGACCAGACTTAGGTTGGACACCAAGCCATCGTTGGCCCCCAAAACCGCCGCCCTTAATGCATTGCCACCAACAGTCCTATGCCTTCCCTCTATTTTTCCTATACCCACGCCGGTAAAGGATTCCATGGATTTTAGAATAGTGTAATGCCGTGCTTCGCTACCTTCTATGGGTTGGTTATTTTTACGCTTTCTATCAATACTGGCATAAGACATGCTCTTTTCTGTATCCGAAAGGGTGCTTAAAATAATGTTGGCTCCAAATTTGTGTCCCAGACGTGCAATGGTCCGTGCCCGTAAGGAAGGGCTTCCAAGGACATATCCCGGTTGGTCCAAAAGAATTTTGGCTCGGAATTTTTCTATATGCCGTCTCTCAATTGCCGCCATTTCCCCATAGAACATTTTTAGCTCATCATCTTCGGAAAGCGTAGCCATTTCATTATATAGAAAGGCTGTGTCAATTTCTGTTTGAATTAGTTTTTTTAGGTCCATGGTCTATTCTTTTATGAGATTAAATGCCCCCTTGGTCAAAAAAGTTGCGTTTCCATCAAAATCGTCCACATTCAAAATTTGGGTGTATCCATTGTCCGAGGCCCCTACCTTGACCGATTTTCTTTTAAATGTGGTTTCACCCTCCTTTACCAAAACATAAAAGTTATTTTCAATATTGGCAATGGCTTCTACGGGCAGGGCCGGATAAAATGCCTTACTGGTCAGGATTTCTGCCTCTATATACATTCCAGGGGCAAATAGTTTTGCATCTTCTTCATTCGTCAAGTCCCCATGTATGTTGACTGTTCTTTCCACGGGATCAATAGCTTTGTTTACCAAATGAACCTCGCCGAGGTACACTTGTTGGGTATCATTTTGAACCCTTATCTTAATGATCTGCCCTACTTTTACCACGGGAAGGTCCTGTTCGAAAATCTTAAGCTCAATATGCAGATTGGATGTGTCCGTAATGGTCATGGCCACATCGGAAGGGGTTAAAAACATCCCTTTGCCTGCTTCTATGGAAGTTACATAACCGGACAAAGGGGATAACACACCAATAGTGGCACTTATATTTTCGCCAGTCAAAGTATTGGGGTCAATGTTCATAAGGCCCAACTTCTTTTTCAGGGATTGATATTGTGCAAGGGTAACCTTGTATTCCGCTTCTGCTTTTAAAAAATTCTTTTGGGAGGTAACATTATCGTCCAGTAATGTTTTTTGTCTCTCGTAATCGGATTTTAAATAATTTAAACGCCCACTAGCTTCAAGAAAGGCCTGTTGCACCTGCACATATTCAGGATTTTCCAGCGTAAACAATACCTGTCCTTTTTTCACGGCCTCTCCGGGCAAAAGGGTAATATCTTTAACATATCCTGCAAAATAAGCACTTACCAAGGCCTTGTTCTCCGGTGGCACATCAAACATTCCATTTGCTTTTACTACGGTAGTAAATTCATTCGGGCTTATCTTGCCCAATTCCATATGCCCTTCGGAAAACTGGGATTCGGTCAATGTAACAATATCGCCCGGTACATTCCCTGCGGCTTCCTTTTCGGTTATGGCCTGTGCATCTTTGGAAGTACAGGAAATAAGGCATCCCAACAGAAGCCCCAATAAGCCCTGCACTTTTAGTCTATTTGTATTGATGGTGTACATTTTTATCGTTAATTGGTTAAATAGTTCGCTTCTAAAACTGTTGTATTATAATCAAATAGATTCTGTAGATAATTTATCTCAATGTTTTTTGCGCTTTCCAACAGTTGTATGTATTGTAGAAAATCAATCTCTCCGCTCTGGAAAGACTTTGACGCATTTAAGGTCAGTTCATAGGATAACTGCCTGCCTGTCTGGTCATAATAGTCCAGGACTTCTTCAAATTTTTTAAGATCGGACAAAAGGCCCTGATATTTGGATCGCAGTTGGATTTTGTAATTTTCAAATTCGTTTTCTATTATCATGGTCTCTGTTTTGGCGGCATTTATTTTTGCCTTGTTTGCCCCAAACCATAGAGGAATGGCCACTCCCGCCTGAAAACCCGAATATTGTTTTGCGTCCAATCCGTTATTGGTCCCCCGAAATGCCGAGAACTGTAGATCTGGCAGCAATTTTTGCCTTTCCAATGAAAGTGCGGTTTTTGATAATTCTTGGGCAACTTCATAATATTGGCTTCCAGGTTGTTCCGCTGCGGTCCATTCCCGGAGCGGTAACCGTAGCATGGAAATATCGCCAACAAGGTATGTGGAATCTGATTGCATCCATTGCTGCAAGAACATATACGCCTTATGTACGCCTTCCCTACTTTGGGAAAGTTGCAATGAAATTTCCTTTTGTTTGGTTTCTGCCGTCAGTTTTTCCAATAAATTGGTTTCCCCAACCTCATATCTTTTGCGGGCGGCATTTGCAAATTGGGCATATAGGCTGTCTAAAAACGAGTACTGTTTCACCAGATTGATTCTATAAACGACGCTGTAATAGGCCTTATATACTTCTTTTGTCAGCAGTCTCCTGTTGATGTTGTATTGTTCGGAAGCCATTGCCGCCCTTTGTTTTTCCACTTTTCGCTGCATTCCGTATATAGTTGGGAATTGAATGGATTGACTTATTCCAAAAACCTTTAAGGGAAGCCCGTTTTCGGCAATGTTGTTTTCGTCATAATGATAGTATAGCTGTGTCTTGTCCAAATTAAGGGCGCCACCCATCAGTTGTTTGGCTTGGTCCACTTTTTGGGCGGAAGATTGAAGTGCATTATTGTTTTCAATGGAGATCTCCACTGCCCGTTCCGCAGTTATCTCCTTTCCCTGTGCCATGCCAAACAGGGGCATAGACACAAGGGCAATACTGCCGAGTGCCTTAAAATTCACTTTTGTTCTTGCTTTGGGGGGGTGGCCTTTTCTATCAAACAAGACATAGAGAATGGGCAGTACCACAAGGGTCAGTGCAGTTGCGGTAATCAATCCGCCGACCACAACGGTTGCCAAAGGCCGCTGTACTTCCGCACCCGCTGAGGTGGAAATGACCATGGGCAAAAATCCCAATGCCGCAGCGGCGGCCGTTAGCAATACGGGGCGTAATCTGTTTTTTGTTCCCATAAGGATACGTTTGTTTATATTATTGATGCCGTGTGCCTTTAGTTCTTTAAATTCTTCTATTAAAACGATACCGTTCAGCACAGCGATCCCAAAAAGTGCAATAAAACCTACCCCTGCAGATATGCTAAAGGGCAATCCCCTGATATAAAGGAACAGTACCCCGCCAATGGCAGATAGCGGAATGGCACTGTAGATCATCAACGCTTCCTTTACAGAGTTGAAAGCAAAGTATAACAGGACAAATATCAAAACCAACGCAATGGGCACGGCGACCGCCAAGCGTGCCGATGCCGTGCGTAGGTTCTCAAACTGGCCACCATAACTTACCGAATAGCCTGTTGGGAACTTAATATCCCGGTCAATGATTTCCTGAACATCCTTAACTACGGATTCCAAATCCCTGTTCCTTACATTTACGCCTACCACTATTCTTCGTTTGGTATTGTCCCGTGATATTTTTGCCGGCCCTTTGGTGTAGCTTATTTTGGCAAACTCGCTTAAGGGAAGTCTATTTCCATTGGACAGCATAACGGATGCGGTTTCTATATTGTCTATGTCCTTTCTATGTGCCCCATCATAGCGGATAACCAGATCAAACTGCTTTTCCCCTTCAAAAACGGTCCCTGCGGGCATTCCCGCAAAACCCATGGTAATGATCTTGTTCAGGTCTTCTATGTTCATCCCATACTTCGCTATTTTCTGGCGATCATATTTAACGGACATCTGTGGTAACCCGGCTGTTTTTTCAACCGAAATATCCGCTGCGCCCTGCACGTTCTGAATCGCTTTTTCTATCTCCAGGGCCTTCCGGTACAAGACCTCCAGATCTTCCCCAAAAACCTTTATGGCCAAATCTGCCCTAACCCCCGTGATCAATTCATTAAAGCGCATTTCTATGGGCTGCGTAAACTCATAATCGACACCCGCTATTTCCGATAAGGCTTCCTTGAACTTATCCGCCAGTTCGTCTTTGCTCTTTGCGGAAACCCACTCTCCTTTTGGGATTAATTTTATAATAACATCGCTCTCTTCCATGGACATGGGATCTGTGGGAACCTCAGCGGCACCGATACGGGTCACCACCTGTTCCACCTCGGGGAATTTTTTGAGGATTTGCTCCATGCGGGTCGTGGCCTCTACGGTTTTTGCCAACGAGGTCCCCGTTTTAAGTACAGGTTGAATTACAAAATCGCCTTCATCCAGCGTGGGCACAAATTCCCCTCCCATGCGGGTAAACAAAAAGCCTGTCATGACCAAGAGAGCCATTGCCATGCCCAACACCAATTTTTTATGACGCAATGCCCAAGATATGGTTGGAAGGTATTTTCTTTCAAGAAACGAGATCAAGCGGGACGAGATAGTTCTTTTCCCCGTATCCGTAGGTTTAATAAATAGGGATGCCATTACCGGAATATACGTAAAACACAAAACCATGGCCCCTATGAGCGCAAAACAAAATACCATTGCCATGGGCCGGAACATTTTCCCCTCAACATTGACCAACGATAGGATTGGTATAAAAACAATGATGATGATCAATTGCCCAAAGACTGCCGAATTCATCATTTTGGTTGCACCTTGATAGGTAATGTTATCGATCAACCTTTGTTGTTCATACTTTGGGAGCGCGAATAATTTGTTGTGTTGGCTCGTGATTTTAAAGGAGATGAATTCCACGATGATCACTGCACCGTCAATGATTATCCCAAAATCTATGGCTCCAAGGCTCATCAGGTTGGCATCCACGTCAAAGAGGTACATGAGCGATAGCGCAAAAAGCAGGCAGAGCGGAATAACCGATGCCACCACTAGACCAGAGCGCAGATTCCCTAACAGCAGGACTACTACAAAAATCACGATCAGGCAACCTAAAATTAGGTTCTCGGCAATGGTAAAGGTTGTCTTGGCAATAAGCTCACTGCGTTCCAAAAATGGGTTGATGGTAATTCCAGGAGGCAATGAGGACTGTATTTCCGCAACGCGCTGTTTTACCGCTTCAATTACGGCATTGGAGTTGGCCCCTTTAAGCATCATTACCTGTCCCAAAACCTTTTCTCCCTCGCCATTTCCCGTAATGGCACCAAAACGATTGGCATACCCAAAACCTACCTTTGCTATATCCCTTACATATACAGGGGTGCCATCCCTATTTACAACTACGATATTTTCAATATCTTGGATTGAACCAACCAAACCTTCCCCTCTTATAAAATAGGTTTCGTTCCCTTTTTCAATATAGCCGCCACCGGCCACACCATTGTTTTTCTCCAGTGCGCCGAAAGCATCAAAAATGGAAACGCCCATGGCGCGTAATCGCTCAGGGTTCACCGCAACCTCATATTGTTTGAGGTGGCCGCCCCAGGTATTTACCTCTACCACACCGGCGATACCGGATAATTGGCGTTTTACGATCCAGTCTTGGATGGTACGGATATCCGATAGGGAATATTGGTCTCTGTGCTTTTCGTCAACATCTATAAAGTACTGGTAAATTTCCCCCAATCCTGTAGAAACTGGTCCCATGAACGGTTTTCCGAACCCAGCCGGAATTTTTTCTTCGGCGCTTTTTATTTTTTCCGCAATGAGCTGGCGCGGGAGATACGTGCCCAAACCATCATCAAAAACCACGGTGACCACAGACAGGCCAAATTTTGAAATGGAACGGATTTCCTTTACCCCCGGCAAATTGGCCATTTCCAATTCTACGGGATAGGTAAGGAATTTTTCCACGTCTTCCGTCGATAAATTCCTAGAAGTGGTAATGACCTGTACTTGGTTGTTGGTCACATCCGGAACCGCCCCAATGGGGATATTGGAAAGGGAATACAGGCCAAAACCCACGATACCAGCCGTGAACAATAATATGATAAGCTTGTGGTGGATGCTGTATTGGATAATGCGTTCTAACATTTTTTGCGCGGGTTACTAAAATAATAATTCAAAAGTAGGGCTGGCTCCTAAGCCCTTCCTTAGCCTTTTCTTAAGATATTCTTAAAATATGACCGTAAAGGTAGTGCCGATGCCCAATTCACTTTCCACATGTAGTTTTGCCTGAATGGCGTCGGCCGCCTTTTTGGCGATGGACAACCCCAGTCCATTGCCCGAAATGGTTTTATGGTCCAATGCGCCGGACCTAAAAAAGGGATTGAAAAGAGATCCTGTATCTTCCTTTTTAATGCCTATGCCCTCATCCCTAATGGTACAGACCAATGGGGAACCGGCATTGGTGATATTGATATAAATAGTGCTATTTCCTTTGGAATATTTAATGGCATTGTTCAGAATATTATCCAATAGCAGGTTGGTGTAATATTGGGGGACTTTTGCTTCCTGTAACGTATCCGACTTAAAATCGATCTTTAACGACTTGGCCGAAATTTCATTTTTATGCCTGGACAGGATTTCATCGACCAACGTTGGCAAAGGAATCGCAATGTCACTTTCGGTCTTTATGTTTGAATCCAATCTCGCCAGCAACAACAATTGTTCTATGGTTGTTGTCATTCGATCAATTTCTGAAAGGCCATGCTTTATTTTGTCTTCATACTCCACTTGTTCGCGGGGCTTTCTAATCAAAACTTCCAAAGTTCCGCGCAAAGAGGACAAGGGAGTGCGGAGTTCATGCGATGCGTCAGAGGTAAATTGCCGTTCTCTTTCAATGGCGTTTTCAATGCGCTGCAGCAATTCATTTATACTGGAGGAAAGATGGAACAGCTCATCCCTGTGAAGAGGTAAGACGACCCTTTCGTTGAGGTTGTGTTTTGTAATTCTGTTGGTCGTTTCCGTAATATTCGTAATGGGAACAATACTTCTGCCCGCCAAGTACCTGGAAACAAAATAGAGAACGGCCAAAAGCAGCAAATATGAGACCGTCAATACGTTCCGGAGGCTTAAAAGCACCATTTTTGAGGAGTCCAAAGACATGGCCGCCACTATGAACCCTTTTATTTTTCCGTATTGCTCAATTGGGATCTGTACTTGTCTAATGGCCCTTTGGCTAAGTATCCCATTAAAATGTCCTCCAAAATTTCCCTCTTTGCTATATAAAAGTTCATTTCCCCTTAGGTTGGGCGATTTATCCATAAAGTTTCCCTCTTTATCCCAAATTTGGATAAATACCGGATTTACCTGTGCTTCCCTATGCTCCCGTTCCTCCCACTCTTTTTTGTTGATGATCTTTATGCTATCGCCTACAATTTTTATTTCATTGGCATGCTTTTCCGCCTCATAGGACAGATCACTGTCCAACTTTTGATAAACCGTTTCCTGGACCACAAAATAAACAACACCAAAAGCCACGGCCATTATAATGGCCGTGGCCAGCATGTAGTGCAGTGCAATTCTATTTCTAAAACTTAGGTTCATAATTCTTTGGCCATATAGCCTATCCCCCTTACCGTTTGTATATAATTTTCATCTTCGGAAAGGTTCAGTTTTTTGCGCAGTGCGTTGATGTACACATCGATGACCCCTGTGTTATATTCAAAATGGATGTCCCACACACGTTCTATGATCCGGGCCCTTCGGCACACGGATCCCTTGTTCCTGATCAAATACTCCAAAAGCGCAAACTCCTTTTGTGTTAGGCCAATTTCCTTTCCATCTTTTAAAACCAGGTGGCTTACCGTGTTTAAAGTGATATTCCCTAATGTAAAAACCGCATGCTCTCCCGATTTTGGCCTAAGCTGTACTTTTATCCTTTCCAACAGCTCTTCAAAATGAAAAGGCTTTTTAATAAAATCATTGGCTCCCGATTGCAGCCCAAAAATGGTTTCGTCCACGGTATCCTTGGCCGTTAAAAAAATGACAGGGGTTTCCTTGAATTCCTTTCTGAACCTCCGGCAAATTTCTATACCACTGACGCCGGGAACCATCCAATCCAAAAGCAACAGATCATATTCTCCCGAAAGTGCCAATTGAAGACCATTATTGCCCTCCTCGGCAACATCCACGGCATAGGACTCTTCTTCCAATCCTTGTTTAAGAAAATTGGATATACCGGGTTCGTCCTCTACGATCAAAATTCTCATCATACAAAAGTTACGCTTTAAATTTAGAATAGGATTAGTGCTTTCTTAAGATTTGCTTAAAATGGGGGTATACTACAGTGAATCGGATAAAAAAGCGGTCTAAAAATCTATCCGCGCTACGAGGGAACGGTATTTTATAGGTACATCTGCCCACAAATAATTATGTTTGCCAATGAAAGTATGGGCGTTGATCACGACAAAATAAATTTACCATATGTAATGGGGGCAGGATAATTTTTTAATCCCACTGTTCCAAATTATGTACTAATAAACCTTACAGTTGACCAAAATTTCCAAAGCCAATCCTAAACACAATATTCGGGAACCTGTTTTAAAATTTTTATTTTTAGGGATGGCCTTAATTTTTAACACCCTCTTTTCCTTTGGACAAAATGAAACTAATGCCCCTTTGGAAAATAAGATCGATCACCAAATTGGGTTGAGGCATGACAATGATCTTTTCCTGCTTACTGATCGTTATTATTCTGCCGGATTATTCCTTACCTATCGAAGACGGCTCCAAAAAGGGGTTTTTCGTTCGGGCAATGAACAACTTGTATTTTCCCTTGGCGAGGAGATCATAACGCCGACCGATCTAAAATCCAAGGACATAGCCGATCTGGACAGACCTTATGCCGGCTTTTTGGGTTTCACTGGTGGATGGTCCCATGCAGGGAAATCCAGTTTGGTTGAAGGGAACCTCCTTTTTGGTGTTGCGGGAAGTGCCTCCGGTGCAGGAACCCTTCAGCAATGGTTCCACAAAGCCATCGTAAGTTCTGATGCACCAACATGGGTGGGCGAATTGGAGAACAGCATCCACACTAATCTGTATGTGGCATATACCTATGAATGGCAATTGGCCCCCAACCCGTTCAGCGTTCATGTAGCGGCCCATCCGCAAATTGCTTTTGGCACTAGGGACGTTTATTTTCATCCGGAGTTAACCGCACATTTTGGGAGGCGCAATACATTATCGTCTAGCATGGCCTATACCCGTATTGGGAGCACGGATAGGGAAACCTTTTTTGTTCTACGTGCAGGATATCGTTTCGTGGGTCGTAATGGCCTTTTGGAAGGGAATGCCTTGGGGGACGATTCCGTTTTTTTGGTATCTTCCAATACTACCGTGTTCTATGGAGGTTTTGATTTTCAAGTCCGCCGAGGCAAGAACGAATTTTGGTATGGATATCGTATCAATTCGGCGGAATCCGGGCATACAGAAGCACATCAATATATGCTACTTTCGTATGCCCGAAATTTTTAGGGAAAAACGGCAAATTGTAACTGACGCTTTTTAGGAGTGTTATTCGGGATAAAAAACCGATGTCCCCACCGGTTCAATACTGCTAATTCAAATTTAGCAGGTAGGTCTGGACTGGATAGGGTAAAGATTAGAAAGAATAACTAGGGATACTTTATGTAAATATGAGCTTTACTTTGTTTTTTTGAAACTTAAAATGAAAGTTCAAAAAACGATGCCAAACAAGTTGCATGTATAATCCGAATAGATAATATATAATCAATATGAGCCAATTTATAGGTTTTATTCGGCTTAAACATAATAGAAAAACGGAGGGATTATAGAATTTATAATTAGCTCATTTTTTATTTTAAAAAAGAGGTGTCTAACTTTTGAAAGCCACAAAATCATGCAAAAGGGCTATAATATATTGTTTGCAGTTAGACAGAATTTATTTTTGGGTTCAGTTGAAGTCATACCTAAAATCCACCGATTCCTAAAAATATTTTTTTATTAGGTTGTTCAGAAAAACATTTACTTTAGGGGAGTTCTATAAATTAAAACTTTGATATTCAGATAATTGACTGTATGTTTTTTGCTTCAAAAGCACAAATAAAAACATGAACAAACAAACAAGCAAATATATAAATCAACAGGTGAAAAATCCTTATTTGATGAGCAATTTTCTATCGAAAAACTGGCAGAAATAGGTAATCCCTTAGAAAAATAAGCAATGTGATTGATTTTGATATGTTTAGAGATTTGTTAGAAAAAAAACTGCTCAATACAAACAAGAAAACAATGCAGGGGCAAAACCTTTTGATGTGGTTTTGATGTTCAAAACACTGATTTTACAGCGTTATTATGGGCTTGGCGACAAGCAAGTAGAGTGCCAAATATTGGATAGGGCAAGTTTTAAAAACTTTTTGGGTTTGGATACGGGCGACAAGATTCCGGATGAAAAAACAGTATGGGCTTTTAGAGAAACGCTGACAAGAACAGGTCTTATAGAAGATCTGTTCACACAATTTAAAAGTTTTTTAGAAACCAAGGAATTGATTTTGAACGAAGGCCAAATGATCGATGCCAGTTTTACCATTGCTCCACGTCAACGCAATACTCGTGAGGAAAACGATAAAACAAAAAAGTGGGAAGGCGATGATCTATGGAACGACAAACCCCACAAAAAATGGCACAAGGACATCGATGCCCGTTGGACAAAGAAAAACAACGGGAATTTTTATGGCCATAAGAACCACGCAAAGGTGGATACAAAAAGCAAATTCATAAACACATTTGTTGTAACGAGTGCTTCGGTTCACGACTCGCAGGCCACCGAGGACCTGCTCAATGAAATTGACGAAGGTCAAGAGTTGTATGCAGACAGTGCTTATACCGGAGAGAATCAAGAAGTAACCATTGCAAAACATAAGATGACAAACAAAGTTCACAAGAAAGGATACAGGAGCAACCCTTTAACGGACGAACAAAAGAAAAGCAACACCGAAAAATCAAGAACACGGGCCAGGGTAGAACACGTTTTTGGTTTTATGGAACAAAGTATGAACGGATTAAAATTGAAATCCATCTATAATCGAGAAATCAGATTATACACCAAAGTAAAACAAATTTTACATCAAAATCATATCAGTTCCTTAGATATGCCGAACAGAATTTTCAATGCAATAATCGATATGATACACTTAATTTTAATAACCCCTTGCTTGTATTGGATATAATCTTTGGATAATTCCTTTAAAGGAAAGCATCCTCTTTTTTATACGCATCAATTACCGCTTGTTCGCCCGCTTTGTCCGGTTTTGAATTTCCGTGTTCCATACCCAAGATTCCTTTAAAACCCTTTTCGTGGATGAATTTGAAAATATTTTGATAGTTAATCTCACCTGTGGTAGGTTCATTCCGGCCGGGATTATCTCCTATTTGTATATAGGATATTTCCGGCCAGGTAAGTTCCATGTGACGTACTAAATGGCCCTCGTTTTTTTGCATATGATAGATATCGTATAAAATTTTACACGAAGGGCTATTCACGGCTTTGCAGAGCATATAGGCTTGATCAGAGGTTTGCAAATAAAGATCTGGGGAGTCGGATAGCGGCTCCAATACCATGACCAATCCGTGAGGTTCTAAAATTTCCGCACCTCTTCTCAGTGCTTCAATCACATGACCATCTTGGATGCCCAGAGGGAGGTTTCTTTCGTAGGCTCCAGGTACTACCGTCATCCATTTGGCATTTACACGTTTGGCCACTTCCACGGCTTTTCGGCATCCATCCAAAAAAATATCCACATTTTCCTTTTTCCCCTCGGCCAGGGTATTGGCCATATTTCCACCCTTATCAATAACAAAAACGCCCATGCCCATATTGCGTTTTGCAAGGGTTTCGCCAATTTTGGTTTGCATGGCTAAATCGCGCGCCATCATTCCATTATCTTCCAGAGCGGTAAATCCCTGATCGGCCATAAAGTTCAGCTGGTCTATGATATCATCACCGGCATGGTGTTTAAACATACCGAAGTGCGGGGCATAACGAAGATTGAACTTATGCGGAGTAATGTATATTTCACTACTGCTGGCAAAAGCAAAAGCACCTCCAAGGGACACTGCACCACCGGAAAACGCTGTTTTCTGTATAAAATCGCGTCGTTTCATCCAAGTGACCATGCTTTGCCCCCCGTGAGTTCCTGAAGGTCTCCACAGCCTATGTATTCACCCGGCACAGGTAAATAAACGAGTACTTCCTCACCTACATATTCGGAGGTTTTATAGCCCCAAATAGTCATTTGTCTTAGATCATTGGCAAAAGCAAAACGGGATACTGAATCCTCCAATTGTGCAGTTTCTCCCCTGGCCACAGCTTCATTATAGGAATTTATAGACTTGAAATAAGCGGTCTCATCTTCTTTTGTTACCTTTAACGCATTCGCCAAAACAGGTTCTAAATCGGCAGATTCTAGATCCACTACTTTTTCTTTACCCGAGTCTTTTAAAGCCTTTTCTACAAATTTAGAAGTAGATAACCTTAAAAAATCCTTTTGTTTCTGATCTAAAACTTCATTCGAAAATCGATCTATAAATAAATGTACCTGAACTTCCGAAGCTGATGGCGTATCGGTTTTTGGCAAAATAATATCTACCAAATGTGTTAGCATGACACCTTCTTCTTTGGAGAAAAAATCGGGTGTCCATTCCACTACTTTTTCATTTTTACAGCTTTGTACAAGACCGATTAGAGTGGGGGTGGCCACAATATAACCAAGTGACAGCCCCATATTTTTTAATGCTATTCTTCTATCCATTATATATTTCCTTTTTTAAGTTCTTGTGCGGCATGGTTCGCTGCTCTTGCGGTAAATGCCATATAGGTCAATGATGGGTTTACGCAACTGGCGGAGGCCATAAACGCCCCGTCTGTAACGTACACATTGGGCACGGCATGTATTTGGTTGTGACCGTTTAAGACCGAGGTTTTAGGATTTCTTCCCATACGAGCCGTTCCCATTTCGTGAATGCCTAAACCTAAACCTGTTGGCCCATCATGGCCTTTTACATCTCGACATCCGGCCTTTTCTAACATTTCAACTGCAGATTCTTGCATATCCTTACGCATGTTGAACTCGTTTTCCTGTAGATCGGCATCAAACGTTACGGTGGGTAGTCCCCAGCCATCTAGTTTGTCATAATCCAAGGTCATTCGGTTATCTTCATAGGGCAGCACCTCGCCAAAACCTCCAATACCCATAGTCCACCCTCCTGGTTTAAGTATGGACTCTTTTAGGTCTTTGCCGTACGAGAGTTCGGCAACTGTTTCTTCCCAATTGCCTCTGCTTGCGCCACCTTGGTAACCAAAACCGCGTATATAGTCTTTTCTATCTGAAGCACCACCAAGGTTTCTAAATCTTGGTATATAAACTCCGTTAGGTCTTCTTCCCTTGTAATATTTGTCGTCAAAACCATCAAATTTTCCGGAGGCACCCACACCTAAATGATGATCCATAATATTTCTGCCCAATTG
This sequence comes from Flavobacteriaceae bacterium, assembly GCA_041749595.1. GTDB lineage: Bacteria > Bacteroidota > Bacteroidia > Flavobacteriales > Flavobacteriaceae > Aurantibrevibacter. The sequence goes on from JBGTBA010000026.1 coordinate 32,687, forward strand.
ATCGGAATCGTTACCCATACCGTTCGGGAATCGATCCGATTTGGATTGCATTAAAATAGAGGTAGATGCAATGGCAGATGCACATAGAAAGATAACCTTGGCCTTAAACTCATACGTTTCCTTGGTAACCCGATCTATAACTTTAACTCCGGTTGCCCTTTTGGTATTGGGATCGTAAATTATTTCATGGACAATGGAGTCGGGCCTGAGTGTCATATTACCTGTAGCTTCGGCCGCCGGTAAAGTAGAGGATAAACTGCTAAAGTATGCTCCAAAAGGACATCCACGTATACATCTATTGCGGTATTGACATTTGGAACGGCCATCGAAGTTTTTTGTGCCTGTTATATGGGCTACGCGACCTACTGTTACGGCACGACCATCAAAACCTTCAACAACCTTTCCCTTGAAATGCTCTTCAACGCAGTTCAACTCCATAGCAGGCAAAAAATTACTGTCCGGTAATTGGGGCAGGCTTAAGGCCTCACCGCTTACCCCAATATAGTCTTCTACCTTGGCATACCACGGTGCGATATCTTTATAACGAACAGGCCAATCAACGGCTATCCTATCTTTTCGGTTAGCATCAAAGTCAATATCACTCCAACGATAACTTTGCCGGCCCCATTGCAAGGAACGACCGCCCACATGATAACCACGCATCCAATCAAAACGCCTGATTTCATTATAGGGGTGAACCAAGTCATCTACGAACCACATTTTGCTGGCCGCATTTGTGGTATAACCCGTTCGGTTCTGTTTTTCTTGCTTTGCAATATCCTCATGGGTAGGTTCTCCAGCATTGGGGAAATCCCAAGGATCCAAATTGGCGGTCTCATAATCCTCAATATGTTTTACCATACGACCTCTTTCGAGCACCAAGGTTTTTAACCCATTCTCACATAATTCCTTGGCAGCCCATCCACCACTAATGCCAGTACCTACGACAATAGCATCGTAGGACTCTTTTTCTTCGTTGTAATAAAATTTAGACATGTATTGATTTGTTTATTTCATAAATTTATTAAATATAAAATTAATTTTCTACATTTAAACGCTATAATTCTTAGTGAAGTTTCACTATAACGTTATAGTAATTGTTAATTGTTTAAATATCAGACAACCAACAACCATGCAGAGAAGAAAATTTATTGCCCGTAGTTCCCAATTTGGTATAGCGGTTTCCCTTTCGGGCTTATATGCATGCAAGGAAACCAAAAAAAGTGAAGGTGAAACTGCCTTACCGACCGAGGCCGCTCCGAACAAAGAGCCGTTTTTTAAATTGTCACTTGCCCAATGGTCCATCCATAACATGATCCGGGAAGGTCGCGATCCGTACACCTTTGCCGAATTGGCCAAAAATTGGGGCTTTTCAGGCTTGGAATACGTAAACCAGTTGTATAATAAGGAGTTGGAACCATTGGGCTATTCCAAGGAGGCGATGTTCGCATTTGTCCAAAGGTCTAATTCAGAAGCGGCAAAACACGGGCTAAAAAATGTCCTTATAATGATAGATGGCCAAGGCGATTTAGCGACTGCCAACACCAAAGACCGTGAAAAAGCAGTGAAAAACCACTTTAAATGGGTCGATGCCGCTGCCGATATGGGTTGCCACGCCATAAGGGTAAATTTAAGCGGAAGCACGGAACCCGAGACATGGAAAGCAAGTGCTGTGGATGGATTGACCCAATTGGCAACCTATGCCAAGGGCAAGAGTATCAATGTCATCGTCGAAAATCACGGTGGACTATCCTCCAATGCGGCAATGCTCGTCGAGGTTATGGATCAAGTAGATATGGACAATTGCGGTACTTTACCGGATTTCGGAAATTTTTGTATCCGAAGAAACGACCCCCCGAATGGGGACTCCGGGTGTGCGGAAAAATACGATATCTATAAAGGAGTTGCCGAATTAATGGTACATGCCAAAGCGGTCAGTGCCAAAAGCCATGGGTTTGATGCGGACGGCAATGAGACAGAGATCGATTATGTTAAAATGCTTCAAATCGTAAAAGATGCCGGTTATACAGGCTATATAGGCGTTGAGTATGAAGGAGAGGTGTTGGGTGAGGAAGCGGGCGTTATCGCCACAAAGGAACTTATGCTCCGTTCCGCTAAAAAGTTAAGCTAAACACATAGAACTTATATGAAAGGATTTTTTAATCAACTTTTTGATTATAATTTTTATTGTAATAAAAAACTGATCGAGCAGTGCAACAGATTGGCTGTTGTGCCCGAAAAGAGCGCCCTGCTTTTTAGCCATGTGTTAAATGCCCACCATATCTGGAACGGACGCATTTTGGGCAAGCCTTCCGAATATCAAATTTTTCAGGCGCACCCTATTAAGAATTGGGGCGATATACACTATGAGAATCAGAGAAACTCTTTTGAGATAGTCACCAATGCAGACGATTTTGAAAAACGTATAGACTATGAAAACTCCGAAGGGAGGCTTTTTACGAACACACTTCAGGATATGTTGTTCCATACCATAAACCATTCTACCTACCATAGAGGGCAAATCGCCACGGATTTTAGGAACAATGGTATTGAGCCACTAGTGCTGGACTACACGTTTTATAAAAGATGATCCATTCCCATTATGAAATCTAAGATTCGGATACAACTTTCCCTTATGATGTTTTTGGAGTTTTTTATTTGGGGTGGATGGTTCGTTACTTTGGGCACTTTTTTGGGCAATAACATAAAAGCGACCGATGGGGAAATTGCGTTGGCTTTTTCTACCCAATCTTGGGGAGCGATAATTGCGCCTTTTGTCATAGGCCTCATCGCGGATCGATATTTTAACGCAGAACGTATTTTAGGTGTTTTGCATTTGCTGGGTACGGTGTTGTTGTATTTAATGTATGGTGCAACGGATTTTGACTTTTTCTATCCCTATGTGTTGGGATATATGATTTTGTATATGCCCACCTTGGCCTTGGTGAATTCCATTTCCTTCAATCAAATGGAAGATCCCACCAAGGAATTTTCATTTGTCCGGGTTTTTGGAACCCTGGGGTGGATCATTTCCGGGGTCATCATTAGCTATGCCTTTCATTGGGATTCGGAAGCAGGTATTGGGCGGGGCATGCTTAAAAACACGTTTTTGATGACCGCCATTGCGTCTGCGTTTTTGGGGGTCTTTAGTTTTGCCTTGCCTAAAACCCCGCCAAGGGCAGGCAGTACGGAGAAGATCTCCCTTTCGGACATTTTGGGATTGGATGCCCTTAAGTTGCTCAAGGACCGCAACTTTCTGGTTTTCTTTATCGCTTCCGTTTTAATTTGCATCCCGTTGGCCTTTTACTATCAAAATGCCAATCCATTTTTAGTGGAAGCGGGCTTGCAGAATCCAACGGCAAAAATGGCCATCGGGCAAGGTTCGGAAATTCTTTTTATGCTGCTATTGCCTTTCTTTTTTAATAAATTCGGCTTTAAAAATACCATATTGGTCGCCATGTTGGCATGGACGCTACGCTATGTGCTCTTTGCATATGGCAACGCTGGCGAGTTAACTTTTTTGTTGTTATTGGGGATAGTGCTTCACGGTATCTGTTATGATTTCTTTTTTGTTTCCGGACAAATCTATACCGATAGTAAGGCCGGGCCAAAATACAAAAGTGCGGCTCAAGGATTGATTACTTTAGCGACTTATGGAGTTGGGATGTTGATAGGCTTTTGGGTGGCCGGAAAAATAGCGGATGTGTACCTTAATGAAGACGGCACACATAGTTGGCAAAACATTTGGTTGTTTCCCGCTTTTTTTGCATTTTTCGTGTTTATCTTCTTTGCGGTCTTTTTTAAAAAGGAAATAATAGCTTATAAATCTTGACGATTTTACATAAATTTGGGCTGTTTCGGGCACTAAAGGATACCTGATGGGCAGATGAAAATGAAGTAATTTTTAAATCAAAATAAATAAAAGATGAGTAAAAAAATCAGATTAGGTATATTAGGAGGAGGGGGGGATTCCCTCATAGGGGTACTGCACCGGGTGGCATCGCATATTAACGATAATTATCAGATTATAGGTGGCGTCTTTAATCCCGATTTCGAGGCCAATATAAGTTTTGCCAAGGAAATAGATGTGCCGACAAATAGGATCTATAAAGATTTTGATACTTTTATTAAGGAAGAAATGAAACTTCCGAAAGAAGAACGAATCCAGGTTTGTTCAGTGCTTACCCCAAATTTTCTGCACTTCCCAATGGCAAAAACCTTATTGGACAATGGCTTTCATGTAATTTGCGAAAAGCCAATGACAACCACTCTGGCAGAGGCAAAAATATTACAGGAAACCCACAAAAAGACGGGCACCGTTTTTGCGCTAACCCATACCTACACAGGATACCCGATGGTGCGTCAAATGCGGGAAATGATAAAGGCTGGCGTCCTAGGAAAAATTCATAAAGTAGATGCCAGATATTATCAAGGTTGGTTAAACCCGGTAATTCATGATGCTGACAAAAGAGCTTCCGTTTGGCGGTTAGACCCCAAAAAAGCGGGGATAAGTTCTTGTATGGGAGATATTGGCGTGCATGCATTTAATTTAATTGAATACACCACCGGCTTGCAGATAAAATCGCTTTTGGCCGACTTTAATTTAATGTACGATGGCAACCAGATGGACTTGGATGGTACGGTGCTACTTCGGGTATCCGACTACGTAAAAGGAGTTATTCGTAGCAGCCAGGTCGCTACCGGAGAAGAAAATGGTTTGGCCATTACCATTTACGGGGAAAAAGGAGCGTTTAGATGGGAGCAGGAAAACCCCAATTTTTTATACAAACTGAGCGATACAGAACCAACACAAGTGTATAAGCCGGGACATGGTTATAATAGTGAATTGTCGCTAGAAGGCACCAAATTACCTCCCGGACATCCCGAAGGTATTTTCGACTCCATGGCCAATATTTATTTGGGTGTGGCGCGAGCTATTCGCGGAGAGAAATACAATGATGGAGAGTTTCCAACTATGACAGATGGTGTTCGTGGAATGAATTTTATAGAAGCCACCGTAGCATCCCATAGGAAAGGAAATGTTTGGGTAGTTATGGAATAACAACTGGCGTAATGGATGATTAAAAGAAGCGGCCATAATAGTCGCTTCTTTTTTTATTGGAATTAGGCCAAATACACGATAACTAGTTTAGATAGATCTGAAAGACCTAATGTCTATATTTTTAATGTGCCCCTTTTTATACTACTTCCTTTATACGAAGAAAACTACGCAACCCACTTGATGCGGACGAAAGATTCCTCCTATTGTCGGAACGTCAACTCCAAGGGGGTATAGTTTGCCAGAAATCTACCTTAAGACAAGCCTGTTAAAATACCTTTTCAAACGTTTGGCAAACCACAATCATGCTTTCTTTTGGAAAGCGTTCAAAAGTTTCCAGCTCTCGGGTAAAATAGTCCCAATGTGTTTTTTTCCAGTGTTCCAATGATTTATCGCCTTCACCTTCCAATCGCACATAATCGGCAGCCACACTGAAAAAAGGTTTAAGTTTTACGGAGGTCGTTCTTACTATGCATTGTGCCCTATCTTCCCAGTCCGTCAAAACCATAAAATCCCCTATTTTGGGGAGCGATTCTTTTCGGTGTTGCAGCCCCAACAATGAATGGGAAGCCGCTTTTTTTTTGCCTTCCTTTACCAGTGACACTGCCGTATTGGCTTGAGCCTCCGTATCCCAAAACTTTAAGACTTTGGGAGCCTCCGCAAAGGCGTGTTCCAAATGGGTGTCCAAATAATCTCCCCACATGTTTTTGGCTGAATGGTTGTTTTGCATGAAATAGCACTATTATTAGTTTATGAAAAATTCCCTGATTTAAATTGTTTGTCCGCATGTGCCGCTGCTCTGGCCGTAAAGGCCATATATGTTAAAGAAGGGTTTACACATCCGGATGAGTTCATAAACGCACCATCGGTAACATATACGTTTGGTACGGCATGGATTTGGTTATGGCCGTTCAGTACAGAATTTTTAGGGTCTTGCCCCATCCGCGCACCACCCATTTCATGGATTCCCAATCCGGGCGCATACGATTCTTCATAAGGATTAACATCTTTATATCCGGCAGCGTTGAACATGGAGACAATTTCCTTGATGATATCTTGTCGCATACGGTATTCATTTTCTTTTAATTCCACATCAAAATCCAATTGCGGTAAACCCCACTGGTCTTTTTTATCAGAACTCAGGGTAACCCGGTTATCGTCATAAGGCAAAAATTCTCCAAATCCGGTGGCACCTATACTCCAGTGACCTGGTTGCACTACTTTTTCCTTTAATTCTTTGCCATATCCCAATTCTGCAATGGAATCGGACCAATCGCCCCTGCTTGCCGTGCCTTGATACCCAAAACCACGGAGATAGCCTTCACGCTTGGTTTTTTCGTCTAAATTCACAAAACGGGGAATATAAAAATTATTGGGTCTACGGCCTTTGTAGTACTTATCCAGATAGCCATCCACTTTGGCACTTGCACCCAGTTTATAATGATGGTCCATAAGACCCCGGCCCAAGGCATCGGAATCATTTCCAAGGCCATTGGGAAAGCGTTTCGATTTGGACTGTAGCAGAATGCCAACAGAGGCCATGGCAGAGGCGCAAAGAAAGATAACTTTTGCCTTAAATTCGATTTTTTCATGGGTAACTGTATCAATTGCCCTAACACCCGTTGCTATTTTTAGAGTATCATCATAGATTACCTCATAGACAGTGGAGTTTGGCCTAAGAGTCATTTTACCCGTACGTTCGGCAGCCGGGAGGGTGGACGAATTACTACTGAAATATGCGCCAAACGGGCAACCTCGCCAACACCTGTCCCTGTTTTGGCAATAGCCTCTTCCTAAAAAATCGGAATGCTCATCGGTAATATGGGCAGTGCGTCCAATGGTTACAAGCCTTCCGTCATCAAATTTATCGGCTACGGATTTTTTAAAAGCGTCTTCCACACAATTGAGGGCCATGGCGGGTTGAAAAATGCCATCGGGCAACTGTTTCAATCCTAGTTTTTGGCCACTGACCCCGATATAACTTTCCACCTTGTCGTACCAAGGAGCTATGTCTTTATAACGCACAGGCCAATCAATGCCTATACCTTCTTTTTTATTGGCTTCAAAATCAATATCGCTTAATCGATAACTTTGGCGCCCCCAGATTAGGGAACGGCCACCAACTTGATACCCTCTTATCCAGTCAAAGGGTTTGGTTTGCACATAGGGATGTTCCAAATCGTTGACAAAAAAGTGTTTGTTATCTGCTTTCGGCGCCCAGTTCAACCTTCTTTGGACATGATAATTGTTCTGGTCGTCAACAGATAATTCGCCTTTATTGGGATAATCCCAAACATCGTCATGCATGGTAGGATAATCTTCAATATGATATACCATTCTGCCGCGTTCAAGAACTAAGGTTTTCAATCCCTTTTCACACAATTCCTTGGCCGCCCATCCTCCACTGATTCCGGTGCCAACCACAATGGCATCGAATTCTTTTTGTGTTATCATTCGTAATTTTTGTATTTGTCCTATTCTTATTCCTATATTTATAACTTCGGTTAGACCCAAATGGTAATAGAGGATTAAAACCCTAAATATAGGATTTAATTCTTAAAATTTTAAACTTGGGTTAAAAACATAACGAATAAAAGGCGGTTGAGATTGCAGGCGAAATGAACCAAATTAATTCTGGGCGTTAAGCGGAATTTCCCATCGACCCAAGTGGATTAATTACAAACGAATAACCATTGGATAATAGATAAAAACAACAAATAACAACAAATGAAAACGATTAAAGGACCGGCCGTTTTTTTGGCTCAATTTGTAGATGGTAAAGCCCCGTTCAATTCTTTGGACGGGTTGTGTAAATGGGCATCGGATCTTGGGTATAAGGGAATACAAATCCCCACATGGGTAGATTTTCTTATCGATTTGGATAAGGCCGCAGAAAGCAAAACGTATTGTGACGAACTCAAAGGGAAAATTAATAGCTATGGATTGGAAATTACAGAACTTTCTACCCACCTTCAAGGGCAGTTGGTAGCCGTACATCCGGCGTATGACCTGATGTTCGATAATTTTGCCCCGGATAGTGTAAAGAACAATCCGAAAGCCAGAACGGAATGGGCGGTAAAAACGGTAAAAAATGCGGCAACAGCGAGTAAGCATCTGGGACTAAAGGCCCATGCCACCTTTTCCGGATCTTTGCTGTGGCATACCATGCACCCATGGCCGCAACGCCCTCCCGGATTAGTAGAAATGGGTTTTGCGGAACTGGCGAAACGCTGGTTGCCTATACTGAACCATTTTGATAAGGAAGGGGTGGACGTATGTTATGAGATACATCCCGGAGAGGATCTTCACGATGGCGATACCTTCGAGCGCTTTTTGGAAGCTACGGGAAACCATAAACGGGTAAATATTTTATATGATCCCAGCCACTTTGTATTGCAACAACTGGATTATATTGCCTATATAGATCATTACCACCAATTCATCAAATCGTTTCATGTTAAGGATTCCGAATTTAACCCAACCGGGAAAAAAGGAGCTTTCGGAGGATATAATGACTGGGGCAACCGTGCGGGCAGGTACCGTTCGTTAGGGGATGGCCAGATCGACTTTAAGACTATTTTTTCCAAACTCACCCAGTACGGTTGCGATGTCTGGGCGGTAATGGAATGGGAATGTTGTATAAAAAGCCCAGAACAAGGTGCTAGGGAAGGAGCGGTATTCATTCAAAATCACATCATAGAAGCTACGGAAAAAGCGTTTGATGATTTTGCCGGTGCCGAAATAGATAAGGACGTTTTAAAAAAGATATTAGGACTTTAATTTTGAAAGATATGAAAAATACCATGATTATTTTTCTTTGTTTGGCTTTATTGGGCTGCAAGGGAAAGACCGACAAACAACATGATGCTGCACTATCAGAAGAGATAGTACAGGTAGAAGAAATTACAAAAGAAGCCAACGATTGGGAAATACTTTTCGACGGGACCTCCATTGAAAACTGGAAAGGATACCTTACCCAAGATGTTTCGCCAAACTGGAAGATTGAAGGGGACGTGTTGGTGCTTTATCCTATAAAAGATCGAAAAAATGGAGAAAGCTATAATATAGTTACCAAGAAAGATTATACCAATTTTGTCCTCTACTTGGAGTCTAATATTGCCGAAGGGGGTAATAGTGGCGTATTTTGGGGTGTAAAAGAAGATTCGAAATTTGGACAGCCCTATCAGACGGGCCCTGAAATTCAGATTTTGGACAATGAAAGGCATCCTGATGCCAAGGCGGGGACTACTCATCAGGCAGGAGCCTTGTACGACATGGTGGCACCCTCAGAAAATGTGGCAAATCCTGCGGGGGAATGGAATACCATGGAAATCACCATAGACCACAATAGCAACAAAGGGAGCGTGGTTCTTAATGGAAAGGAAATCGTAACCTTTCCCGTAAACGGAGAAGCATGGGAAGCCATGGTTGCCAAATCCAAATTTGCGGGTTGGGAGGCATTTGGAAAATATCCCACCGGAAAAATAGGGTTACAGGATCATGGCGATAAGGTATCCTTCCGGAACATAAAAATACGAGCACTTTAAAATAATACAAACCTCTAAATACCAATAAAATGAAATTTAAAATCGCATATATACTATCCGTTATAACAGTAATTTTTATCGGATGTCAGGAAAAAACAAAAGAAGTAGTAGCTATGGAACCAATGGAAGCGGCAGATAAGGTCATTGTGCATCCGGAGTACACCGGGGAGGAGCCTACCAAACCAGAGGAAACAGAATTTTACGAACCGGTTCCCCCTGTGGTAACACCCGGAGTAAACGGAGCACCGCCAAGTGATGCTTTTGTTCTTTTTAATGGCAGTAGTTTCGATAATTGGATAAGTTCCAAAGACAGCACTGCGGTGGCTTGGCACTTAAACAAGGACGGCAGCATGGCCGTTGCCGATAAAACCGGGGATATCCAGACTAAGCAAAACTTTGGGGACATCCAATTGCACATTGAATGGCGTTCGCCCAAAGAAGTGCAGGGCGATGGACAACATAGGGGAAATAGCGGTATTTTTCTAAATGGGATATATGAAGTCCAAGTTCTGGACAACAATGGCAATGATACGTATACTAACGGTCAAGTAGCCTCTATTTACAAACAGCACACCCCTCTGGTAAAGGCTTCCGTGCCCTCTGGAGAATGGAACACCTATGATATTATTTATCATGCACCTGCATTTAATGCGGAAGGGCAGAAAATAAAATCGGGTACGGTAACCGTTATCCATAATGGCGTTTTGGTACAAGATCATGTAGAATTAAAAGGAACCACTCCCTATATTGGATGGCCAAAAAATCCTGCTCACGGAAAAGGGCCCCTAAAACTACAGGATCATGGGGATAACAGTAGGGTAAGTTATCGGAATATTTGGGTAAGGGAACTATAATTGAAAGATTGAGAGTTGCTTTTAGGGGTAAATAACCCTATTTTATTGCGGGTTTTTTGAGACAGGAATCTCACCCTAACACCTATTTCTATGAAAAGGGAACTCTGAAGGCAATCTCTAATTTTAATTACCTTTGCCAAAATTAAAGAACCCATTATGATTCAATCCATGACCGGATTCGGGAAACATGTAATGCAACTTCCCACTAAAAAATTGACCATAGAGATAAAATCGCTCAACAGCAAGGGACTCGATTTAAATGCCCGAATTCCTTCCGCATACAGGGATAAGGAATTGGAATTAAGAAAGGTAATCGCCAATTCTTTGGACAGGGGAAAGATTGATTTTGGATTGTATATGGAAATTACCGGAAATGAGACTACATCCGAGGTCAATGAAGGTGTAGTAAGGGAATACATGAAACAGCTTCGGAACATAGCTTCAGGAGATGAACTTCGTTTACTGGAAATGGCCGTTCGCCTACCAGATGCCTTAAAGACCGATAGGGAGGATATTGATGAGGGCGAATATAATATTATATTGGAAGGGCTCCAAAGCGCACTCATTGAGATAAATGCTTTCAGAACCGCTGAGGGGAAGGTGTTGGAAAATGATTTTAAGGTACGTATATCCGTATTGTTTGCTCTTTTGGACAAAGTGGCCCAGATGGATCCGGAAAGGCTGTTAACCATCAGGGAGCGTTTGGAAAAGGCGGTCGGCGACCTTAAAACCACTATTGATCCCAATAGATTTGAACAGGAGCTCATCTTTTATCTTGAAAAATACGATATTACGGAAGAGAAGGTGCGCTTGGCCAATCATTTGGATTATTTCAGGGACACCCTCAATTCGGACGACTCCAATGGGCGAAAGCTGGGATTTATCTGTCAGGAAATCGGTAGGGAAATCAATACCATCGGCTCAAAGGCCAACTTTGCCCCGATGCAGCAATTGGTAGTACAAATGAAGGATGAATTGGAAAAAATTAAAGAACAAATGTTAAATGTACTTTAATGAAAGGGGGGAAACTTATTATCTTTTCGGCACCTTCGGGTAGCGGCAAGACCACGATCGTAAAACACTTACTGGCGCATCCAGAGCTTAATTTAGCCTTTTCCATTTCAGCGACTTCCCGTTTACTAAGAGGTGGGGAAAAACATGGGGAACACTATTATTTTATGACCATTCCAGAGTTTAAGCAACACATCAAGAACGACGATTTTTTGGAGTGGGAAGAGGTGTACCGCGATAATTTTTACGGTACGTTGAAAAGCGAAGTAGATCGTTTATGGGCGGCGGGCAAGAATGTTATTTTTGATATTGATGTGGTAGGTGGACTTCGGATCAAGAAGAAGTTCCCCGAAAAAACCTTGGCCGTTTTTGTAAAGCCTCCAAGTGTGGACGAATTAAAGATCCGGCTTAAAAAAAGAAGCACTGAAAGCGATGATAAAATAAATATGCGCATTGCCAAGGCTTCTGTGGAAATGGCGACCGCTCCGCAATTTGATAGGATCATTAAAAACTACGAACTAGATGTGGCATTGAAAGAAGCTTACAATCTGGTGGCCGATTTTGTGGGTCCATCAAGAAAAGTGTAGAAAACAGTGCCAAAATGGGCTTAAAACCAGGCTTGGACAGTGCTACCGAAATAATTCGAATTTTAAAATGAGCAAAAAAATCGGACTTTACTTTGGTACCTTTAACCCCATCCATATCGGACATTTGGTGATCGCCAATTACATGGCGGAATTTTCGGTCCTTGATGAGGTTTGGTTTATAATTACGCCCCAAAGCCCATTCAAGAAAAAAGCGACTCTGTTGGATAATCATCAACGGTACCAAATGGTCTATGAAGCCACCAAGGAATACCCCAAGCTAAAACCAAGCAAGATAGAGTTTGGTTTGCCCCAACCCAATTATACAGTACATACCTTGGCGCATTTGACCGAGAAATATGGGAAAGACTTTAAATTTTCATTAATTATGGGAGCGGATAATCTCGCAGGCTTCCACAAATGGAAAAACCATGAAGTGATTTTGGAAAACCATGATATTTTTGTGTATCCCAGGGTAGGTCCGGCAGTGGAAACCCGGTTTAAAGGACATCCCAAAATACACAATATAGACGCCCCCATCATGGAAATTTCATCGACCTTTATCCGTGAAATGCACGCTTCGGGGAAAAGCATCAGGGCCATGTTGCCGGATGCGGTATGGGATTACATGGATGACATGAATTTTTACAGATAAGCCCTTTGATTTTTTCCCGGTCAGAGTTTGGAAGCTTTTGTTAAAATATCGGTGCCAAGATAGGTATTGTCTTTGTTGTAGTACCAGGCACGGGTTTTGGGTATCCTTATTCCCATAAGTTCTTCTTCCCCGCTCAATAGAATATATTCCCCATCATTTTTGGATTCATCATGAAAAAATTGATAGACTTCCATGGCATGGGTAATGGGGTCTAAATAAAAATACCAGATATCCATACCGACTGATGCTTCGTAAGTTGCCTGTAATACCACATATTCCTTTCCATTAAAGGATTTTGTCCGTACCACAGGATCTAAAAGCGTTCCGGGGTCTTTCAATTTCATGGGCAGTCCGTAGAGATAGGTATAGTAATCCCTCATCTTTTTTGTCTGTGCACAGTTTAGTTTGAACGTTTCCATGTCTCTTTTAGAAATTTCCGAACTTCCGTTAAGCGCAAAAACGCAACTGTCTTTATGGATGGTCTGTTCAATGACATTTTCATCTTTTGTTACAGTGAGGTTAAAGTATTCCGAAGGTATATCTATGATGATATCACTTATCCTTTCATTACCATTGGGAGTAGTCATGGTAATAGATAAAGACCCTTTGAAAGATATCCATTCGCCGTTGGGATCGTGGTATGCTATGGCTTTATCCAGAAGTTGCATAGACGATAATTCTTGCCCAAAGCTTTGTGCACAGACAAAAATGTAGATACCAATGCAGATGGAATAGTTAAGCATAAAACATTTACTAAGATTATTTAGTCTCTATTCTTGCCGGTTTTACCGAACTGTCATGCTCTGTATAATACAATTCCAACAGATTTATTACGGCCGTAATCAAATCCCTGGTTTCCGTTAAAAATGTAAAATATAAAGTTGTGTTTTTGGGGCTGGATTCCTCGGTCCGTGTCCTTGCTATCTGTTTTTCTATTTTCTGGGAAACCAAATCGAACAAATCCTGTTTATTGGCAAGCAGATTGCCTATCCTTTCAAAGGAACGGGTATCAAACGCCTGTCTGGTCTCACTGAACAGGGTTTCCAATTTCAGCTCGATTTCCTTTAATTCCTTTATTTGGTTATACTTCAACTTCTTATGGTTGTTATGGATGTGCTTATGGCTAATGTTAACCATATACTCCAGTGACTGTGCCATATCTTGCAAGTACCCCAATGTGCTGATGTAAAAATTGCTGGCACCTACACTGGCCTCATCCAGGTTTTTTATAAAATAAAAAATATGGTCCCTAAGATCATCTATCTCCGCAGAGAGCTTAACAACGCCTTTATTGTTTTTGTTGAGAAGGTTTAGATCCTGTTTCGCCAAACCCTCGACCGTGTTGGTATATAATTTATTGCTTCTTTTAAGGACATTGGATATGTTTTTTGCGCTTTCAACAATAACGCCCTGAATGGAACTGCTTTCTGCCCTGCGAAGACTGTCCTCGGCCCGTATTTCCTTGGATTTTTTGTTGTGGTTGATGTAATTTCTGACCAAAATCAGTACTGCAAGGAACAATAGAATGGCAATGGCTGTTGGGCCACCCAGATTGATCAGGTAGGCTATGGTGGCCGCCGCCACGAAGGCAATAATTGCGGTAAAGAACCACCCGCCTATAACATTTAGGACCCCTGCAACCCGGTAAACGGCACTTTCCGCTCCCCATGCCCTATCTGCCAACGATGTTCCCATGGCCACCATAAAGGTTACGTATGTGGTGGACAGGGGCAGCTTATAGGAAGTTGCCAAGGAAATAAGTATCCCGGCAACCATTAGGTTCACTGCTGCCCGAACCATGTCAAAAGCAGGCAATTCATAATTTTTATCTTTGGATAATGAAATTATTGGCCTCTTAAACCGAAGATCTATCTTCTCTTTTATGGAAGGCGGAACGAGGGAGGAAAATGCTTCCGCTATTCCCACGGAAGCCCTTACAATCCCCCGGGAAAGAAAATTTGGTTGAAACCTTTCTTTTGCCTCCCCTTCCCGGGAAAGGTTGATCTCCGTTTGGGTTACGTGCCTCGCCTTTTTGGAAAACCAGAGGGTTAGAACCATTACCAGACCGGAAATAAACAGCAGCATCGTAGGGGTAGGCACTTGGGTGGCAAGCACGTCCATGCTAAATTTAGAAGCGTCGATACCAGAATTTTGCCAAGCCCCATAAGATTGCATTGCAGCTATGGGCACCCCAATAAAATTGACAAGATCGTTACCGGCAAAGGCCAATGCCAAGGAAAAAGTACCTGCGATAATGACCACTTTATATATACTGTATTTGATGACGCTCACCAAAAGATAGGACGCCAAGAACCAAAGCGCAAAACTTACCATAATGATGAGTTTACCATTGTTCTTAATGAACGTATCCGTACCCACATTTAGGACCGCAGATCCCTTAAGTCCCTTGATCAATACAAAATAGGTTATTGCGGTCAATGCTATGCCACCAAACAATGCGCCTATCCATTTGGCTTTTTTTTGAAAGTCGAACGACAGTAGAAGCCTCGATACATACTGCACAATGGCCCCTAGGGTGAAAGAAAGGCCAACGGAAAGCAAAATGCTCGATACGATTTCCGTAGCCTTGGACGTGTTTATGTATTGGGTTACCAAGGTAAAATCGCCATGGGATGCCCCTATTTTTATCAATGCCACTGCCACTGCCGCACCAAGGAGCTCGAAAACAATGGAAACCGTTGTAGAGGTGGGCATGCCCAGGGTATTGAAAAAATCCAACAACAATATATCCGTTATCATCACGGCCATAAAGATGATCATAATCTCACTGAACACAAATTCACTGGGATTAAAAATCCCGTTCCGGGCAACCTCCATCATACCTCCCGAAAAAATGGCCCCGATGGCTATGCCCAAACTTGCGACCAATAAAATGGTTTTGAAAGGGATGGCCTTTGAACCGATAGCGGAATTCAAAAAATTCACCGCATCATTGCTCACGCCAACAACAAGATCGCCCACTGCAAGGATGGCAAGGGCAATGATCATCATAAAATATATATTTTCCATATATCCTTAAAAAACAGCTTGCAAATATCAGTAGTTGGCCCCAGTAGAATGTTATCTTAAGGTTATGTTTTACCGATGGCCCCCTTTACGGCTCCCTATACGAACGGGGAAAAAAAATAAATAGTTGCCGAAAGATAGCTTAAATCCGGGATAATTAACTGTTTGCGCCAGACTATCAAATACCTATTTCAACCTGAAATCGAACATACCAGTTGCTCTTAGCCTCCAAGGAATCAAATTGGACCTGGGTATTGGTCACCTCAGCTTGCAACTTAAACGCATGTTCCCAAATATATTTGGTGACGCCTAATGTATATTGCTCGGTTTCCGGAATAAGTCCCTTTATTTGATCCTTAGGGGCACTGGTTGAAAACCGCCCGATAAGTTCTATCTCTTTTGGAAAACATAGCTCAATTGCGCATCGAATCCCCGTCCGGCCACAACAAGACGCTGCTGGGTAACATCTACTGGGCTAACAGTAATGGCATCGGGCGTATCTCTGGACATATAGGCTGTTTGGAATGCCCAACCGTTATATTTTAATACGGCATCTACAAAAATAGAGGTAAGGTCCCTTGCCTCAAAAAGTTCGCTGCCCTGTTGTCCCTGCGTTCTCACGGCACCGTGATTGAAATGGTAGGTGCCGGCAAGCATTAGCCTTGGGGAGGGCTCCCGCATTAAATCCCCCTCAAAATAGGCTCCTCCCTTTTTAAATTGGCCAAATGGGAACAATTCCATCCGTCCAGTATAAGCCAGCTTATTGTCCGAAGTCCTGGTCCAGTTTCTCCCTTCACCGGTACTCATTGCGGTTTTTATCTCATAACCAAAGTGATCTGGTTTTGAGTTCAAAAAATTAGGTTTGCAGACCAAAATCCCTATCTATATTGAAATTGGCATTGTTGATGCTCCTGTCCGTCAATTGCAACCCACCGGAGGAGTTGATGCGTTGGCGGTTTCCGGGCAATTTGGTTTGTCCAAAACCAATGTTCCAATGTTTGTTGGGGCGGTAAAAAACAACGGCGTCCCTAATTACATTGAGATTTTGGCCTTCTTGGATAACGCCAACATCGCCAGGGGCAAATGAAAGCTGAATGGCGTAGGTAAACTTCGGGTCGCCCACAAAACCATCAAACCGCAATCTTAATCTTCTTATTTGGGCGGAAATCACGGTTTCCTCATCCTCATCAAATTCAAAACTTACCCTGTTTTGCATCCTGAACCGAATATTGAACTGGAACAAACTGTCCGGCGAGGTAATCCCAAGCCCTTTACCGTAATTATAGTAAGGAAGGGCGGACAATTTAATATTATTGTCCGAAGTTGTTTTTGAAATACTGTCTGGAGTATTTTGTGAGATCCCGGTAAACCCCGCAAAGCAGACAAATAAAAAGGTATAAAATCTGGCGGCCATCTATTGGTTCAATGCTCAATACCAATGTCCTAATTTGCTATATGTCAATAGGCAGGGATCGAAAATTTATGCGCCCAAATATAAGCACAAAAAAATAAATTGGAACAAAATCGACTTCACATTTATTCTTTTGCCTATATGCCGCAAAGTTAGGGCATAAAGCGGAAGATATAGACCTACTGATTATTGACTGCCAACCGAACGGTGGAGGATTGCCCTATTTCATCCGAATTAGAATTTAACTGTGCGATATCCTTTGAAGTAATCGTTAAGGCTTTTAGTTTCCCGGTAATTTGTGTTGTGTTGTCTGCTGCTACGGTTACAGGGAGCTCCAAAGATTCATATCCTAAGAAAACAACGTTTAAAATATAGTCGCCCGGTGCTATATCGGTAAGTTCAAACCTTCCCCAAAAATTGGTTCGTGTTTGTTTATCCGTCCCTTTTAGGAGAATGTTTGCAAACAACAGGGGCTCATTATGCAGCTCGGCATCCAATATTTCACCGGCTAGGGTACCTTTCCCTTGAGCTGAAATTACTACGGAACACAGAAAAATTAAAAGAAAAAACGCCTTTTTCATCTCTAGAAGAAATTATTGTGCAAAGAAAGCACAGCTATTTAAACATAATGTTGGCATTGGGTTAAGAAATAGTTATGTATTTTACTGCCGTTCCTGTTTTTTTTTAAAAGCAAGGGCGTAAAATGTATCTTGCACTAAATTTAAAAGCTAGTGATGGATTGGGAACAATTACTTTCCTTAAAGCGGCAGGGGGACACCCATAAAAGATTGCGCAAGGAACAAGACGAAACCCGCTTGGGTTTTGAGGTGGATTATGACAGGGTTATTTTTTCTTCTTCTTTTCGGAGTTTGCAAGACAAGACCCAGGTGATACCCCTATCCAAAACCGATTTTGTGCATACCCGGCTAACGCATAGTTTGGAAGTTTCCGTAGTGGGCAGAAGCCTTGGCCGGATTACAGGAAAAAAAATATTGGAAAAACACCCACATTTAAGGGAAGTACACGGTTATCATTTTAATGACTTTGGAGCTATTGTGGCGGCCGCTGCACTGGCGCACGATATTGGGAATCCACCTTTTGGGCATAGTGGCGAAAAGGCCATCGGTGAGTACTTTAAGACAGGCTACGGCAAAACGTTTCAATCGCAATTATCGATAAAGGAATATCAGGATTTGATAGATTTTGAAGGAAATGCCAACGGATTTAAGTTGTTGTCCCAGTCGCGTGAAGGCGTTTATGGAGGACTTCGGTTAAGCTATGCTACATTAGGGGCTTTTATGAAGTATCCTAAAGAATCCTTACCCAAAAGTCCAACAAAACATATTGCGGACAAAAAATTTGGGGTGTTTCAGACCGAAAAGGATTTTTTTTCCGAAGTAGCGGACGAACTTGGGCTGCGACAACCGGGATCTAATGGTGAGATGCATTATTCCAGACATCCTTTGGCTTATTTGGTAGAAGCCGCAGATGATATTTGTTATACCATTATTGATTTTGAAGATGGATTGAATTTAGGCCTTATTTCTGAAGATTACGCGTTGGAATATCTTATCAATTTGGTAAAGGACGGCATAGATACCAAGAAGTACGGCGGTTTGGCTTTTAAAGAAGATAGATTGGGCTATCTACGGGCCATGGCCATCAATACCCTGATCAATGATGCGGTGGCTGTTTTTGTGGAGAATGAAGAGGCTATCCTTTCCGGAAGATTTGAGGTTTCATTACTGGACAAGAGCAAGTATAAAGCGCAGATACAGGACGTTATCCAATTGAGTGTAGATAAGATCTATCAGTCTAAAGAGGTCATCGAAAAAGAGATAGCGGGGCACAAGATTATTTTGGATGTTTTGGATGTTTATATCAGGTCCATGGTGAACAAAAGAGAAGGTTGCCCATCTAATTATGACAGCCTTGTTGTATTGTCATTGCCCCCATATTACAGAAAGGCCGATATGCCCTTATACCAACTTTTATTGCAGATATGCTGCTATGTGGCCAGTTTGTCCGATAGTGCCGCTATCCTATTGCACAAAAGGATTAATGGGATAGAAATTTAGATGTGGAACGAATCCGATCATTAAAAACTATAGGCAATGCCTACACCGAGTAATTGTTTAAATTGGATCCTGGTCTTTCCTGGGTTGATTACACTACCGTCGGGGGCTACTTCCCGGTTGAACAAAATATTATCATCGTAGATAAGGTGGGTGCCGATCACGGCATTGACGAACTCGTTAACGGTTAAATTTAGGTTGAGTTCCCAATCCACATCCACATTTCCAAAACTCTGCAAATAATCCGTGTAGAGATTTATGCGATTTTTAAGGACCATGTTTTTATAGACTTCGGTTTCCCAGTCATTGGTGACCAAAAAGCCAAATTCCACATAGACCCGTTCCCCCTTTTTAAGGATATTGCCCTCCGCATCCAATAGGGCTTTTTGTACTCCAAATGCTCCTTTGTTTGCTAAATCTTGGTCCAAAACATAAGTGGATTTGTGCGTAATGGGTGAAATATAGAGATTGAAGTTTTTACCTTCGGGAATAAACGAAGTCCCGGCACCCAAGAAAAAATATCCCGGGGCCATAAACCGGGAAATGGGCGTTTCCCTGTCCGGAACTTTAAAACCGTTCGTAAATTGGGTGTTAAAATTGGCCTTTACGGAATAGTACCAATTGCTAATGGTATCCCGTCGGTAGGCAAAGGTTGAGCTTAATCGTATGGCATCGTCCGTCTTTCGCCACACTCGGCCTTCCTGGGCATTCCATCCATAGCGAAGGTCGATCAAATTGTTCCATTGTACGTGGCTGAATTTATAATTGCGGGCAAATTTCATATTGGCCAAGGCCGTCACGGAATTATCGCCACCTGCGTTCCAGTTTACAAAGGCAACCTCACTCATGTTTACCCCGACTTGATTTATGCTTTCCCAAAAGGAAGGCACTCTAAACCTTTTGATACGCTTGGATAGAGGTTTTGTTTTTTTAAAGGAAATATAGGGGTTAACAAGATTGATGCCTCTTGGAATGTTTTTAACTCTATTTTGGGTAGCCCGTATTACAATAGTGTCTACGATTGTGGTGTCGATGTCCTTGGTATAAGGAATACTGTCTTGGGCAATAATCACCCCGGGAATCGTGATTAAAAAGCAAATAAGCGCAATTTTTTTTAACATGTAAGGAAGATTAAAGAATGTTTTTGATATATTTTTTTAGAGCTACAGCATCAATTTGAGCTACTTTGTGAAGTTCTTGTACCGTGCCCTGTTCCACAAATACATCTTCGATCCCAAAAATTTTTAGGGTTTTGGGAACGCCTAATTCATTTGCGTATTCCAAAACCGCACTTCCAAAGCCCCCTATTTTACAACCATCTTCAATGGTAATAATATGTTGGTAGGTTTCTAAAATCTGTTTTAGCATGGCCTTGTCCAAAGGCTTTACAAACCGCATATTATAGTGTCCCACTTCTGTGGGCGAACCCAATTCCTTTATCACTTGTACCACCATATTTCCAATGGGGCCAACGGAAAGTATAGCAATTGCACTACCTTTTTTAAGCACTTGGGAAACGCCAATTGGTATTTTTTTAAAGGGTAAGTTCCAGTCTGTTTCTGAGCCCCTGCCCCTGGGATAGCGAATGGCTATGGGATGTGCTAATCCCAACTGGGCGGTATACATGATGTTGCGAAGTTCCTGTTCATTCATTGGAACAAAAATAATAAGGTTGGGGATACAACGCAAATAAGAAATGTCATAGATCCCATGGTGCGTGGCTCCATCCTGGCCTACAAGGCCGGCCCTGTCCAAGCAAAAAATTACCGGCAAATCTTGCAGTGCCACATCATGGATTACCTGATCGTATGCCCTTTGTAAAAATGTGGAGTATATGGTGCAAAAGGGGATCAATCCTTCCGTGGTCATACCGGCAGCCATAGTTACGGCATGTTGTTCCGCAATACCTACGTCAAATGCCCTTTCCGGAAAGCGTTCCATCATAAACGTTAAAGAGCTTCCGGTAGGCATGGCCGGGGTAATACCTATTATTTTTTTATTCTGTTCCGCAAGTTCAACTAAAGTAAGGCCAAAAACGTCCTGATATTTTGGCGGCAGGTTTTCTATTTTTTCGGGCTCCAATTCGCCCGTTAATTTATTGAATTTTCCAGGGGCGTGGTACTTTACCTGATATTCTTCGGCAAGTTTTAGACCTTTGCCCTTAGTAGTTATAATATGGAGGAATTTTGGGCCCTTAACTTTTTTCAATCGTTTTAATTCCGTGAGCAAGCAGGGTAGGTCATGCCCATCTATAGGTCCCGAATAATTGAAATTAAGGGCCCTTATAATATTATTCCGCGCAAGTCTTTTGTTGGTTTTTATATGGGTAAGGTATTCCTTAATTGCCCCTACGCTAGGGTCTATACCAATGGCATTATCATTTAGGATTATGAGGATATTGGCTTCGGTTACCCCTGCATGGTTTAGACCCTCAAAAGCCATACCACTAGCAATGGAAGCATCACCGATGACGGCGATGTGTTGTTTTTCGACATCGCCTTTTAGGTTAGCCGCAAGGGCCATTCCCAAAACCGCCGAGATGGATGTGGAGCTGTGTCCAGTGCCAAAAGCATCATAAACACTCTCTGCCCGTTTTGGAAAACCGCTGATGCCGCCCAGTTGTCGATTGCTTTCAAAAATGCCCCTGCGTCCTGTCAATATCTTGTGGCCATAAGCCTGGTGACCCACGTCCCAAACCAATTTATCATTTGGGGTATCAAAGACATAGTGCAAGGCTATGGTAAGTTCCACAACCCCTAGGCTGGCACCCAAATGGCCTTCCTTGGAAGCAACCGCAGAAATGATAAACTCCCTTAATTCTTGGGCAAGGATCGGCAGTTCGTCGGGGTTAAGTTTGCGAAGGTCTTCGGGGGAATCTATATGTTCCAAGTATCTCATTGCTGCGCACAAATGTACGGCAAAATCATTTTTAGAAACCATGAAAGCAAGGCCTAAAATTGTATTTTTGACATTATGGAAATAGATGACACCTATTTTATGCAAAGGGCACTTCAGGAAGCCGAAATTGCTTTTGAAAAAGGAGAGGTGCCCGTGGGGGCCATTATTGTAGTGGAAGGTAGAATTATTGCGAGAGCGCATAATCTTACGGAGCTTTTGAACGATGTTACGGCCCATGCAGAGATGCAGGCCATTACCTCGGCCGCTAATTTTTTAGGGGGCAAATACCTTAAAAATTGTACCTTATACGTTACTTTGGAGCCTTGTCAGATGTGTGCCGGCGCATTATATTGGAGCCAAATTTCAAAAATAGTGTTTGGTGCGCATGACCTAGAAAGGGGTTTCACGGCTTTGGGAACAAAGTTGCATCCGAAGACGGAAATAATGGGGGGAACATTGGAGAACGAGTGCTCAACTCTATTAAAACGGTTTTTTATTCGAAAGCGAAATCTAAACTAACGCTTTCGGATTTATGAAAATACGGTAGTTCCAACAAAAAAGCACCTGTAAAAACAGGTGTGGCATTTTTTTCAAAATAAATACCTGCTATATTTTGCGAACCTTGGCCGCAACTACGCCTTTTCTGCCCTCTTCTTCCTGATATTCTACTTTGTCGCCTTCCTTTAACTCTACTCCGTTCAATGCCGTAGCATGAACAAAGATGTCTTTTCCGGTGTCACTGTTGGTAATGAACCCATATCCTTTAGATCCATTAAAAAATTTTACTGTTCCAGTCATTCAAATAAAAATTAAAATAATATAAAGTTTGTCTTGCTAATTTATGTTTTTTTGTTTATTCCTATCTGAAATGTGGTCTAAATCTTAGTAAAATTATCGATTGTTATCTTTTTTCTCTTTTTTCCCTTGCATTTTTCTAATATTTTCCTCTGTTAGCATATAGTCCTTTACATTTTTGCCTTTACTGGCATTTATAAGAAACAGTGGCATGGCCACCAAAAAAAGCCCTATCGTACCGAAACCGATACATTTATGGGCCAAAGCTACCGCTTCATCCTGAATGCTAAAACCGTAAACAATGAGTGCCAAGGAAGCCAGAACTATGCCTATTATGATGTACTTCATGGTGTAACTCTATGTTATTTGGTAAAGGTAATCAACTTTCTGCGATAGGCCGTCAACAGTTTGGATTTTGAAATAAACCCTATGTACTTCCCGTTTTTCAGTACCGGTAGGTTCCAAGCCCCACTGCTCTGGAATTTTTCCATGATGTCCGTCATTTTATCGGACTCCAAGTTGATAATATCCGGAGGGGTGTGCATAATGTCATGCACTAAAACCTCGTCGTAAAGTTTCTGATCGAACATTATAGGACGAATATCGTCCAATAAAACGATTCCCAGCAACGTATTGTCTATTTTATCCAAGACAGGAAATATGTTTCTATTGGATTTAACTACTGCCTCGCGTACCATGGCCCCCAAATTCATGTCGGGATAAATGGGCATGAAATTGTCTTCTATTACCTTGTCGATATCCATCAAAGTTAAAACGGCATGGTCCTTATCGTGCGTAATCAATTCTCCTTTTCGGCCAAGTTCCATATTGTACACGGAATGCGGACGTACAAATTTCGTAATTGAAAAGGAAATGGCCGCCGTAATCATTAGCGGTATAAAAAGTTCGTACCCACCGGTTAATTCGGCAATCAGGAAAATGGCCGTTAGTGGTGCATGGAGTACGCCGGCCATTAGACCGGCCATGCCCACCAAAGTAAAATTGCTTTCAGAAACCTTGTAGGGAAACCCCCCCATCGCATTAATGATCTTAGCTATACAATTGCCCATAATACTGCCCATGAAAAGGGTAGGTGCAAAGATACCGCCTACACCTCCTGCTCCAAAAGTTAGTGCGCTTGCAATGATCTTAAAAAAAACAAGTCCCGCCAATAGGGCAATCACCACCCAGATATTGGCAAGATCTAGTTGAAAAATATTATTGTGCAATACGTTCTCCGGATGGCCTAGAACCAGATTATTGATCACATCAAAACCTTCACCGTAGAGTGGGGGTACCAAATAAACTAAAATCCCTATGGCTGTCCCGCCGATCAACAATCTCTTGATGGGAGAACCTATGGCATCAAATAATTTTTGGATGCGCTCATAGACTTCTGCAAAATAAATGGAAGTAAGGCCTGCAAAAAACCCTAACACTATGAAAAAGGGCACATCTGTAATTTTAAAAACATCCTGAATTTTAAAAGGAAGGAGCACATCGCTGCCAAAGAAAAAATAAGAGGTAATGATGGCCGATATAGAGGCCAGCAGTAAGGGTAACATCGAAGCTATCGTAAGATCCAGGCTTAAAACCTCGATGGCAAAGATAATGGCGGCTATAGGCGCCTTAAAAATAGAGGACATCGCTCCTGCGGCGGCACAACCAATCAATAAATTCCTCGTGGATTGGTTCATATGGAACATGCGTGAAATATTGGAACTGATGGCCGCACCCGTTGCCACGGTAGGGCCTTCCAACCCTACCGAACCGCCAAATCCTACCGTAATGGGGGCCGTTAAAATAGAGCCGAACATTTGGTACTTTCTCATGATCCCTTTATGCTTGGAAATGGCATATAGGGTAGAAGGTATTCCATGGCTCACTTTGTTACGGATGACGTACTTGATGATAAGGTACACCAAAGCAAAACCAATGATCGGGAATACAAAATAGAATGCACTGTGGTAGTGGCGCACCAAATTCCCTTCCAATAAATGTTGGAAGAAGTGCGTAAGGTTTTTTAGGACAACGGCCCCAACACCAGAAGTAAAGCCCACCAAAACACTAAGGATATAGACAAATTGCCTTTGGGATATATGTTTTGCGCGCCAAACCAAAAATTTGGTGAACCAAGATTTTTTAAGTGTGTTCATTTAATTGCCATCCAGCTCCAAGACATATTGGACTTTTAAATTTAGGCTTTTAAATTGAGTTTTAAATGCAGCTCATCAAGTTGTTTGTCGTCCAATGGGGCCGGGGCATCTATCATAACGTCCCTGCCACTGTTATTTTTAGGGAACGCAATAAAATCGCGAATAGTCTCTTGGCCGCCTAAAATAGCTGTAAGTCTATCCAAACCAAAGGCAATACCGCCGTGCGGTGGGGCACCGTACTGAAAGGCATCCATTAAAAACCCAAATTGTGCTTTGGCCTCTTCCGGGGTAAAGCCCAAAAGTCTGAACATGGTGCCCTGCATCTCTTTATCGTGGATACGAATGGAGCCACCGCCTATTTCGTTGCCGTTTAATACCAAATCATACGCATTTGCCTTTACAGCACCCGGATTGGTTGCCAACAATGCCAATTGTCCCGGTTTAGGAGACGTAAATGGGTGGTGCATGGCATGGTAATGACCGGTTTCCCCATCCAATTCCAAAAGAGGAAAATCGATGACCCAAAGTGGTGCAAATTCATCGGGTTTCCTCAAACCCAATCGTTGCGCCAGTTCCATACGGAGGACACTTAGCTGTGTTCTGGTTTTATCCGTTTTTCCGGCCATAACCAGCATAAGATCTCCCGGTTGGGCGTTCATTTGTGCGCTAAAGTGTTTTAAATGGGTTTCATCGAAAAACTTGTTTGCCGACGAGGTTAAAGCGCCATCTGCGCTGTATTTTATCCAAACCAATCCACTGGCACCAACTTGGGGGCGTTTCACCCAATCTACCAACGCATCAATTTGCTTTCTTGTGTATTCCGCGCATCCTTGTGCGGTAATCCCCACTACCAATTCGGCTTCATCAAAAACACTAAAATTAAATGAGCCTGAATAAGGAGTAAGGGGACAGAATTCCATTCCAAAGCGAATATCCGGTTTGTCGTTCCCATATTTTTCCATGGCCTCATCGTAGGTCATTCTTGGAAAATCATCAACTTCCACGACCTTTATTGCCTTTAATAAGTGTTTGGTAAGGCCTTCAAAGGTGTTTAGGATATCTTCCTGCTCAATAAACGCCATTTCACAGTCTATTTGGGTAAATTCGGGCTGTCTGTCGGCTCTTAAATCCTCATCCCTAAAACATTTTACAATTTGAAAGTATTTGTCCATACCACCAACCATCAACAATTGTTTAAAGGTTTGGGGCGATTGTGGTAAGGCGTAAAATTGGCCGGCATTCATTCTGCTGGGCACCACAAAATCCCGTGCCCCTTCAGGTGTGGATTTGATGAGATACGGCGTTTCCACTTCTATAAAACCCTCATTAGACAAGTATTTGCGTACTTCCATGACCACTTTATGCCGAAAAATAAGATTGTTCTTTACCGGGTTTCTGCGGATATCCAGATAGCGGTACTTCATGCGGATATCTTCACCGCCATCGGTTTGGTCTTCAATGGTAAAGGGCGGGATTAAGGATTTGTTTAAAATAGTGAGCCGGGAAACCATCACTTCGATGTCTCCGGTGGCCATGTTCGGATTTTTTGAGGCACGTTCAATAACGGTTCCGGTAACCTGGATTACGAATTCCCTCCCTAAACTTCGGGCTTGCTCCAGCAATTCTTTGGAGGAGCGCCCTTCGTCAAAAATGAGCTGTGTTATGCCATATCTATCGCGCAGATCTGCCCAAATGACAAAGCCTTTGTCCCGGGTTTTCTGCACCCATCCGGAAAGGATAACCTGTTCACTAATATGGGATGCTCTTAATTCGCCGCAAGTATGGTCTCTGTACATTATCCGTGCAATAAAAAATAAATGCAAATGTAGAAGTTCTAGTTCTAAGGAGGAGTAACAACAGCAAAGAATTTTTTCCAACATAAAGATCAATGCGTTAAAAAAACGAATTATGTTAAAAAAAACAAAATCTTAAATTTCTTGTGTATTTTAGTTTCAAATAAAACAACTAAACAAATGAAAATGAATACAACTTTATTGCGAGGTGTACTTCCTTTTTTGTTCTTTGCGCTGCCTTTTTTTATGTTTTCGCAGGGGACACTTACTGGTAACGTTACAGAAGCCCTCACCGGACAGCCATTGCCCGGTGCAAATGTAGTGGTTAAGGGCACCACAAATGGAACGACCACCGATTTTGACGGCAACTTCCAGATTAACATCTCTGGATTTCCGGCAACATTGGTCTTTTCTTCTTTGGGCTATGAAACCAAAGAGCAAACCGTAACTTCCGCTACGGTCCTGAACATCTCTTTGTCCGAGGCCGCAACCGGATTGGATGAGGTTGTGGTCACGGGGTTGGCCACTTCCATAAAACGGGAAAACCTGGCCAATGCCGTTGCCTCTTTGTCCGCCGCGGAATTGGCCGGGGTTACGCCACCACAAACTTTGGATGGTGCTTTGGCCGGTAAATTTGCGGGAGCCCTTATCACCAAGAGCTCCGGTGCCCCGGGAGGCGGTATTTCCGTCAGGCTTAGGGGCGTAACCTCCGTAAACGGAAATTCCCAGCCTTTATATATTGTCGATGGGGTTTATGTGAACAACAGCAGTATAGCAGCTCCGGGTCTCAATGCAGTTTCACAAGCGGCAGCTGGGGGCAATGCTTCCAATCAGGATAACCCATCAAACAGGATCGCCGATATCAACTCGGACGACATAGAAAGTGTGGAAATCCTAAAAGGTGCTTCTGCTGCGGCTATCTATGGGGCACGTGCCGCTGCCGGGGTTGTCATTATTACCACCAAAAAAGGGAAAGCGGGAAAGACAAAAGTCTCTTTTTCCCAGGCCTTTGGGTTTAACGAAGTGATACGCCTTAGAGGACTGCGCAACTTTACGGCCGAAATTGCGGAAGCGGGCTTTGGTGCCGGTCAGGGGGCATTGTTTACCGCCGCCCAGAACAATGGCACATTAACAGATTATGAAAAGGAGATTTTTGGGGAAGAGGGGTTTATCTCCAATTCCAACGTAAATATTTCGGGAGGGTCTGAGAATACCCTTTTTTATGGGGGATTTTCAAACAATGAGGAAGAGGGTATCGTAAAGGGTACCGGTTATAACAGAAAGTCTATTCGGTTGAATTTGGACCACAAATTCTGGGGAGACAGGGCCAAATTGTCCCTAAATTCAAATTATATCAATTCTTCTGCCGATAGGGGATTTTTCAACAACGACAATACGGGCACTACCATCGGGGTAGCCCTAACCTCCACACCGCCATGGGCACAGTTGTTTCCCGACGAAAATGGAAACTATCCGGATAATCCTTATGGTGCCTCCAATCCCTTACAGACTAGGGATTTGATCACCAATAATGAGAGCATCAACAGATTTATTGTGGGAAGTACTTTGGACGTAAGCCTGTTTCAGAACGAAAAATCCAATTTAAAATTGATCTTACGGGGAGGCGTAGATTACTTTGAATTGGTGAACACGGCAATTTTTCCCAAGGAACTACAATTTCAAAAAGTTTCCAACGGAGGCCTTAACGGGCTTACCGCCCAAGGAACTACGGAAAACAAGGACGTAAATTACTCTGCTTTTCTGGTGCATAATTACTTCACGGAGAATGGCATCAATTTTACCACGCAAGCCGGTGTAACCAAACAGACATTTTCTCAAAATACGGTCCGCAACTCAACTACAAACCTCATCGGTTCCGAGACCAATGTGGACCAAGGTGCCAACTTTAGCGTACAGCAGTTTCGGTTGGAACAGGAAGATTCCGGTTTCTTTGTTCAGGAAGAGGTAAACTATCAGGATAAGCTAATAGGCACTCTTGGCCTAAGAGGGGACAAATCCAGCAACAACGGGGATGCCAATGAACTGTTCTATTACCCCAAGGCCTCCGCAGCCATAAACTTCCATAATTTCGATTTTTGGAACATCGGGGCCATAAGCCAATTAAAATTAAGGAGTGCTTATGGGGAAGCGGGTAATTTTGCACCCAATGGCGCATTGTTCACCGCATACACCAACTCGCTTATAGA
>JBGTBA010000027.1:0-23179 GCA_041749595.1 Flavobacteriaceae bacterium
ATATGGCTGAAATAGAAATCAACATGATGGATAGGGAATGCCTGTCAAGAAGAATTGGTGAAGCTGAAAAACTTGAAAGTGAAATTAAAATCTGGTCATTAAAAAGAAATGAAAAAAATCAAAAAATCAAGTGGTTATTTAGAAGACAAGATGCAGATAACAAATTATCTAAACACTATGTTGCATAATTAACTTGCGGTGACACTAGGACATGCCTCTTTCCCTAAAAATCAGTTTTCGCCAAAACTCACAAAAGATACACAACCTTTAAGGACCTCCCATTAATTTTCGATAAATTTGCCCAGTTAATTTATGGATATGAAAAATACGCCTTTAAGGGAAATACACGAAACTTTAGGAGCTAAAATGGTTTTATTTGCTGGCTATAACATGCCTGTTTCTTATGAAGGGGTTAATATTGAGCATCAAACGGTCCGCAACGGCGTTGGTGTTTTTGATGTGTCCCACATGGGTGAATTTTTAATCGCTGGGCCAAAAGCACTGGATCTTATCCAGAAAATAACCTCCAATGATGCCTCAAATTTAACCGTCGGAAAGGCTCAATACAGTTGTCTTCCCAATGAAAATGGTGGTATTGTAGATGATTTGATCGTGTATAAAGTAAAGGAAGAACAGTATATGCTGGTTGTAAACGCCTCCAATATTGATAAGGATTGGGGCCATATTTCCAAATACAATGAAGCTATCGGAGCGGAAATGCGCAACATCTCCGATAGGTATTCCCTTCTGGCCGTCCAAGGCCCGAAAGCCATTGAGGCAATGCAATCGCTGACTTCTGTTGATTTATCGACCATAAAATTTTACACGTTCAGGGTCGCCGATTTTGCCGGCATGGAACACGTCATTATTTCGGCTACGGGATATACCGGTTCCGGTGGATTTGAGATCTATTGTAAAAATGAGGAAGTGCAGCAAATCTGGGAAAAAGTGTTCAAAGCGGGAGAAAGCTATGGTATAAAACCTATAGGTCTTGCGGCACGGGATACGCTCCGTTTGGAGATGGGTTATTGTCTTTATGGCAACGACATCAACGATAGCACCTCCCCTATTGAGGCCGGTTTGGGATGGATTACCAAGTTTACCAAGGATTTTGTGAACTCAGAAGCTTTGGAGCGCGAGAAAGCAGAAGGTCCCAAACGAAAACTCATCGCTTTTGAATTGGATGAAAAAGGCATTCCCAGACATGATTATGACATTGTGGATTCCAATGGCACTGTAATTGGCACCGTCACTTCCGGTACCATGTCACCCTCTTTGGGCAAAGGCATAGGACTGGGCTATGTGCCAACGGCATTTTCCGGGATTGGAAGTAAAATCCATATTCAGATCAGGAAAAACAATATTCCCGCCACCGTGGTAAAACTGCCGTTTTTCAAGGGATAATCATTTTCGGCAGAAGAATAAGGAAATGAAGAGAATACTCATATTGGGCGGTAGCGGGTTTATTGGGAACGCGGTTTATAAGGAGCTCTGTTCGTATTTCGATACCTACGCCACCTATTTTTCCAAAACAAAGGAGTTCGGGAACAACAAGCAGTTCATATCTTACAATCTGGAGGAAGACGATGTATATAAACTTTTGGAACATCTTAAGCCCCAGATCGTTATTTCTGCCCTTCGTGGTAATTTTGATGCCCAAATAGTTGCCCATCAGCACATTGCAAAATATATAATGGCACACGACTGCCAACTGTATTTTATTTCCTCGGCCAACGTTTTCGATGCCTATAGCAAATATCCATCCTATGAAAACGACAAAACCCTTTCTGAAAGTATCTATGGTAGATTAAAAATAAAAATAGAAAACCTGTTACTGCGTTTGCCCAAAGAAAAGTCGACAATACTAAGGGTCCCCATGGTTTTTGGCAACAATTCCCCAAGGATAAAGGAGATAAAAATGGCCTTGGCACAAAAGGAACCTATAGAGGTCTTCCCCAATCTGATCATAAATGTGACCAATGACGACAGGCTTACGCAACAGATCCATTACCTCATCAACAGAAAAAAAAGCGGAGTCTATCACCTCGGGAGCACCGATTTGATACACCATGAAGATTTCATAAAAGACATTGTAAAACGCATCGGAGCTTTTCATAAGGTTGTTTATAAACAGGTCTTTACCACGAACGAAGAACGTTATTTGGCGGTATTGCCCAAAGAAAACAAACTCCCTAAAAATTTACAGGTAAGCTATCAGCAAGTCATAGACCACCATGCTTTTAGTTAATTTTATTTAAAATCGATACTTTATTGAAATCTTCCAAATCCCTTTCTTTAACTTTAGATAAAAACTAAAGAATATGGGCAAATTGACCTTAGAACAAATAGAACAACGTCTGGAACAGCTAGATGGCTGGGAGTACGTAGACGGGGCCATTGAGACTTCGTTCGAATTTAAGAATTTCAAGGAGGCTTTTTCCGTAATGGTGCGCATAGCCTTTGAGTGCGAGGCACAAAACCACCATCCGGATTGGAGCAATGTGTATAATTCCCTACACATTCGATTAAACACACATGACGCCCATGGGGTAACCGAAAAAGATTTTAAGTTGGCCAAGACCATCGAAGATATTATAGAGATTGCCTGAAATTGTAGGACAAAGGTCGTTTGCCACGGTAGTAAAATTTGCTAAATTTGCCGTCATTCAATTTAATGTACCAAGAAATGGGAAGAGCATTTGAATTTCGGAAAGCAAGAAAAATGAAGCGGTGGTCCGCCATGTCCAAGGCGTTTACGCGAATCGGCAAGGATATCGTCATGGCCGTAAAGGAAGGTGGCCCCGATCCTTACTCCAATTCCAGGCTTAGGGCCGTTATACAAAATGCCAAGGCCGTAAACATGCCCAAGGAAAATGTAGAGCGCGCCATAAAAAAGGCCAGTGATAAAACGCAGGGAGACTATAAAGAAATTTTGTTTGAAGGATATGCCCCCCATGGCATTGCCATTCTAATAGAGACCGCCACGGACAACAACACCAGGACCGTTGCCAATATCCGCAGTTACTTTAATAAATGTAATGGCAGTCTGGGCACATCCGGATCTGTGGAGTTTATGTTTGACCATACCTGTAATTTTAGGATAAATTCCGAAGGCTTGGATGCGGAGGAATTGGAACTGGAGATGATCGACTATGGGGCGGAAGAAGTTTTTGCCGATGAAGACGGCATTTTGATCTATGCCCCATTTGAAAGTTTTGGGACCCTACAAAAAGAGCTGGAAGCCCGGAAAATCGAGATTCTTTCCTCCGGGTTTGAACGCATACCGCAAGTGACCAAAAAATTGACGGATGAACAAATTGCCGATGTGGAAAAACTGTTGGAAAAAATAGAGGAAGATGATGATGTACAGAACGTGTACCATACCATGCAGGAATAAGCAACATAAACGGGCTTATGTTTGGTTTTGTAAAGAAAGCCATCGCAGCCCGACCTAGTAGTCATAAAAACCAACCCATGGGCAAGTTGCTATTTTTCTGTATTGTTCTGGGCACCATAAACGTAAAATACGTAGATGCCCAGGAAATGACCCCTAAAAAGCTTCATGAAATAATCCGTAAGGTTTCCGATACCGTGGCAACCAATGGCAATTCGCTACAGTTTATCTACAAGGAAAGACCATTGATATGTGTGTATGACGAAAAAGCAAATCGAATGCGGATCATTTCCCCCATAGTCGAACGTGAAAAAATAGGGGAAGAACACCTTTTAAATGCCATGGTTGCCAATTTCCACTCCGCATTGGACGTAAAATACGCTTTGAGCGACGAAATTATTTGGTCCGTCTTTATTCATCCCCTGAAAGAACTTTCCGAACACCAAGTGATCGATGCCATAGATCAGGTATACTCCGCCAGTATTACTTTCGGAAGCACCTACACCAGTACCAACCTCGTATTTCCGGGCAATACCAAAAAAGTGGAAGAACTGCCAAAAAAAGAATTAATGGAAAAGTTCTAAATCTTGCTTTTGGCCTTTAGAGGCCATTTTCAGGTATTTTACCCTTTATCCCTGCAAAAAAGGCCTTATAGGCTTTAAAATCTTCCTCCTTATTTTCTGTAGGGTACACAGTATCCGAGATTTTGATCTGTTTTTTTCCAAAATCGAAAGCCACCATTACAATAGGGACATTGGCTTTTTTAGCGATATAATAAAACCCTGTTTTCCACTGTGCTACTTTCTTACGTGTTCCTTCCGGGGAAAGTGCCAATCTAAAAATGGTGCGCTCCCTAAAAATTTGTGCCGTTGCGGCAACCGTATCGTTATTTTTACTTCGGTCTATGGGTGCCCCTCCGGTCCACCTAAAAAACGATCCAAAAGGTGGTTTAAAAAGACTCTGTTTTCCAATATAATGGATCTTCTCTTGTAACACTTCCCGAATTAAAAGCCCCAGAAAAAAATCGACCCAACTGGTGTGGGGAACCACAATAACAACACATTTGTCTATTTTCGGAAAAATGCCCACCAACTTCCATCCCATTAATTTGAAGTAAACGAATTTGGCTATTCTATGCATGTCGTTGTCTAAAATAGAAATAGGGCAGGTTCTGGCTAAATGTAATCATAATTATTTGGAATTCCCCACTGCCGTCTTTCCAGTTTTTCCTATGGTAATCCTTTTTTTAAAATGTGCGATGGAAAAATAAAAAACATCGGGTCGGCCGGAGTGTCTGCCACCCTATGGTCCACTTGTCAAGATAGTTTGTCTGTGCGATACAGTTTAAGTTTAGATTGGTGTGACGTCTTTGTAACGGTGGTCCCAGCATTGGCCATAACTTGTCATTACAACGATAGGGGCATGAATACATATCCTAAAAACAGGCCACAATTATATTTTTCTATAAATGTCCATTATTTTTTCGGGTGTGATGGCCTTTTTCCAATTGGTTCCCAAAGCATTTTCCCAAAGAGGCTCTAAGCTAAATGCCACTGAGATCAAAGTATCGTAATCCGATTCGCTCAAGTTTTTACAGATATCCTTGGGAAGCACTATGCTGTTTTTTTCCATCATTTGATTGAACATCTTCACTCCATCCGGGTAAAATTCCTGTAAATGCTGAAATACCAAACAGTTGCCAATGCCATGTTTTACGCCCAATAAAAAAGACAGCCCATAGCTAAGTGCATGGGCAACACCTACCTGGGAATAGGCTATGCTCATCCCCCCATGCCAGGAAGCCATCATTAATTTATCCCTGGATTCCAACGGGGACAAGTCTCCCAAATATACCTCCTTGCAAAGGTCCAATGCCTTTTCACCATAACTTTGGCTAAAGGCATTGATGAACGTTCCGTTAAGCGATTCTATACAATGGATATAGCAATCCATGCCCGTATAAAACCATTGTTCCTTTTGTACCCCTTGCGTTAAATCAGGGTCTAGGATCACTTGGTCAAAAGTGGTGTAATCTGAATTGATGCCCAGTTTTTTTTTCGGCCCCAACAAAACGGTGGTCCGGGACACCTCCGCCCCCGTGCCACTTATTGTGGGTATGCCCACATGGTAAATGCCCGGCTTTTTTACCAAATCCCACCCCTGATAATCTTCCGCATTTCCTTTATTGGTAAGCATTAGGGCAACCGCTTTGGCCAGATCCAAAACAGTGCCGCCACCTATTCCAATAATACCGGAGGGCAGTTCGCCGAAATCCCTTTTTATTTTATCCGCTAATAGGTCCACTTGTGCGGTTTTGGGCTCTTCCTCTACCGAAATAAAAATAATCTGGTCGTTAAATTGCAATGGAATTCTATAGGCAAGTTCCTTTCCCTCAAAAATATCGTCCACCAAAAAAATGCACGGTGCCTCGGAACTTTTACGCTGTGGCAATAAAACATCTCCCAACTGGTCAAAACTGCCACGTCCGAAAATCACTCTTGATACCATAGGGAAATTCCTGTAGGTGTTCCTTTTTTTCTGGGGCGTAGGCTTCATGTCGATCTGTTTTTGCGAATTCATAGGGCTAAGGTAAATATTTTAAAATATCTGAAACCTTGTTCAGGGTAAGATGGTTATTGGTCCGTTCTTCCGGTTGGATTTCTTCATGCTGCCAAGTGGTATGAAATGGAATATGGACGGCCTTTGCGCCTATGTTCAATAGGGGCAGGACATCCGATTTTAAAGAGTTCCCTATCATTAAGAATTCATTTACATCTATTTCCAAATGGTCCAATAGGTTTCTATAATTTTCTTCCTTTTTATCGCTCAAAACCTCTACATGGTGAAAGTATCTGGCAAGCCCGGATTTCTCCAGTTTTCGTTCCTGATCCAGTAGATCGCCTTTGGTAAGCACAATTAACCGGTAATTGTCCGCCAATTTTTGCAACACCTCTTCCACGCCGTCCAAAAGTTCCACCGGGTGCAGGATCATACTTTTTCCCAGATTCAGAATATCCCTGAGCGTTGCTTGGGAAACCCGGTTATTTGAGATTTCAAGTGCAGATTCCATCATGGACAACATAAACCCTTTGATACCATAGCCGTAGAGGTCCAAGTTTTTCATTTCCATCTTAAAGAGCTCCTGGTCTATTTGGTTCTTGGTCTCGTAGCTTTCCAATAAATTGGCGAACTGCTCTTCCGCGGCCCTAAAATACGTTTCGTTTACCCAAAGCGTATCATCGGCATCAAAACCTATGACACTGATCTTGCTGAAATCTATTTCCATTCTTTTTTTGCCATTTCCAAATCTTCCGGTGTGTCTATTTCTATTCCCGTAACGTGGGTCTCGACCATCTTTATTTTCTTCCCGTATTCCAAATAGCGTATGGCCTCGATCTTTTCCGTGGCTTCCAAGGGCAACATGGGAAGGCGTTGAAAATCCATCAACGCACTTTTACGAAATGCATAGACCCCTTTGTGCTTGTAATAAACAGCCTTAACTTCTTTTTCCCTAGGATATGGGATGGGCGATCGGGAAAAATATAGGGCAAAGTTCTGGTTATCCACTATGACTTTGACCGTATTGGGGTTGTTTATTTCATCTTCACTTATGATTTGTACCATCAGAGAGGCCAAATCTATTTTCTTGTCCATATCCTCTTTAAAGACTTCCAACACCCCACTAAGGCTATCCCTGTCCGTAAAAGGCTCATCGCCCTGTACATTCACTATAATATCAACATCCATATGGGCCACGGCCTCTGCAATGCGATCACTGCCGCATTCGTGCTCTTTGACACTCATCAGTGCGTTTCCCCCCACATGCGTTATGGCATCAAAAATAACCGTACTATCCGTTACCACATATACACCATCAAACAAATGGGTGTTCACCGTAGCTTCATAAGTCCTTACGATGACCGGTTTACCCGCCAAATCCTGCATCAGTTTTGCATGAAAACGGGATGCGGCATAGCGAGCGGGTATCATGGCTATAATTTTCATTGACTGTAAATATTGGGTTATGTTGTTACGTTTTCGGTCTGATTTTTTTGTATATCCAGAATAGTGCAAAAAAAATGGTCAGTACCAATATGGCCGCAAATATTGGCGCAAAAATTGAAGCCATGGAAACCACTGCCGCAGTACCCGTTTCAAATGTGGAGACTATAGGGTTTGCCAATCCGCCCGTAGTCCCTGTAGAGGCCAACCTCCCTGTCGCAGAGGTGCCTTTTATGGCGGTGGCAGTGCCGCCGCCCGCAATAATGGCCAAGGACCATGTTACCAAAGGATCTAGATGGGCCGCGGTGGCCACCACAACCGCGGTCCCTGCAATAGCGGCCAATGGAATGGCAATGCCGTCCAAAAGGTTATCTACCCAAGGGATGAAATAGGCCGCTATTTCTATCAACATGGCCACCCCAAAGGCGATAACGGCAGTTAGGCTGCCTATCCATCGCCAGTTTTCATTAAGGTCCCAAAGGCCAAAATAAGAGGCCATGCCCAGAACAAACAGCGGCAGGAAGATCCTAAAGCCCACCGATGCGGCAAGCCCTATGCCCAAAAATATACTGATAATGGTCTCGGATGCCATTTTTAAATCTTTGGGCTAAATTAAGTTATTCCCAATCAACAAAAAAATCGTCTTTAAAACCGATAAGGTACAATTGCCGCTTGGCTCGGGTCACCGCCGTGTATAGCCATCTAAAATATTCCCTGTCCGGCCCATTGGGCAAATAGGACTGCTCTACAAAAACCGTATCCCACTGGCCTCCCTGCGATTTATGGCAGGTTATGGCATACGAAAACTTTACCTGTAACGCATTGAAGAACTTGTTGTTCCTTACCCCTAAAAATCTCTTGTACTTGGAGCTTTCATGGGCATAATCCTTTAGTACTTCTTGGTACAATTTATTGGCATCCTCATAAGATAGCGAAGGGGTTACCGCCTGTATGGTATCCAATAGCAAAACGGTCTCGAAAGGCTTTTGGTTGGGGTAGTCCACCATTTTTACCTTTACTTCCGCAAACTTAAAACCATAAAGTTCCTTTATCGCAAAAATCTCCAGCACCTCAATAATGTCTCCATTGGCAATAAAGCCTGCTTCGGAATCGGGTTTTAACCAAAAATAGTTGTTCTTTACCACCATCATAAAATCGCCCACGGCCAAATCGTTCTCCAAGTTAAGAATGCGGGTCCGTATATTTTCATTGTACACATTGGCCCTTTTATTGGAGCGCACTATAATGGTGGTTTCTTCCTTTCCGTTCCGCGAATAGGCATTATCTATGGCCTCTTGTATCTCCGTGCCGTCTAGAAGCCTTACAATATCCTTATAGGGGCCGACATGAAATTTAAACTGCCCAAAAAAATCGCCCTGCAATTGCTCCCTTAATTGGGTGGCGTTGACCAATATCCCGGAATCTTCCGCTTGGCGCACCACTTCGTTCAGCTCCAAATGCACCACTTCCTTGTGGTAATGCGATGCCAATTGGGTCTCATCAAGTGCCGGGCTAAGCGTTAGGTGCACTGGTGGCAATTGTGCCGTATC
Organism: Flavobacteriaceae bacterium; assembly: GCA_041749595.1. Taxonomy (GTDB): domain Bacteria; phylum Bacteroidota; class Bacteroidia; order Flavobacteriales; family Flavobacteriaceae; genus Aurantibrevibacter. Next base: position 8,947 of record JBGTBA010000027.1, read on the forward strand.
CCCGATCAAGATCAATTTGCAGTTGTGCCCGGTATATACAAACAACATCAGATCATCCAACAGCGAACCATTCTCGAACAACTTGGAATCGGCCGGCGTATCGGAAATCATTGAGGCCTCGTCCACAATGAAAACGGTGTTACGATGCTTGTTGGGCGCAAGCACAAACCGTACCCCTCCCCCACTTTGTGGTTTGGGAAAATAGATTTTGTGGTGAATGGTATAGGCCTGTGTACCGGAATAATTGGACATCACTTTTGCCGCCCTTCCCGTGGGGGCCATCAATATCGAGGCATATTTTGTTTTCCATAGATTGCCCACCAAGGTTCCTACGATAGTGGTTTTTCCGGTACCTGCAAACCCCTTTAATAAAAAAACGGCCTCCGTTTTTTTGGACAGCACAAATTGGGCGATTTTATGTAATGCCACCCCTTGCTGCACCGTAGTTTTGTGCGGGAATTTTTCTACCAATATCGTATAAAAGGAGGCGGCTGTCAATGAATCCATAGGCGTCCAAAGATAATCATGATTTTTGGGCGAAAACCTTTTGTGATTAAAAAAAAATTGTAGATTTGTGATAACCACTAAAATTAATTAACATTTTTCCAATGAAGACCATATCTCAAATAGTACTTTGGATCGTATCGATAGTATTTGGATACTTTATCTATCAATCCGTTAATGCTCCTATTGAATTCAAAAAAATAAAACAAGAGCGTTTTGCCAAAGTTATTTCCACACTAAAAGACATCCGCAACTCCCAAGAGGCCTATAAATCCGTAAACGGGAAATTTGCAAATGATTTTAACACTTTGGTCGGTTTCATCGATACCGGAAAATATATCATAACCCAACAGAGGGATTCTTCGTATATGGAGTTTGACAAGGCATACGGCATAGATATGTTGAAAGAGGTAAAGATCATAGACACCTTGGGGTTTGTTTCCGTAAAGGATTCCCTTTTCAAAAAAGACGACCGTTACAAGACCATGATGAACGTGCCCTATGCCCAAAACAGCGAAAAATTTGAAATGAAGGCAGGCATAATAGACAAAGGCGGTTACAAAGCCTCTGTCTTTGAGGCCAAGGTAAAAAAAGACATTGTGCTTTATGATCAGCCCAAAGAGCTTTTGGCAAGGGAAAATGTACAGATAAATGTGGAAGAAGTCAACGGAAGCGAAATTAAGGTGGGTTCCATGAACGATGTAAGTACCAATGGTAACTGGCCCCCTATATATGACAAAAAAGGAGACCTATAACACGTTAGGAAATTCCACATCGGATTATCACAAGTTGTCCATTCAAGTTAGCTTGAGTGGATTTTCTTTTTGTGTACTCGATATCATTGGCAATACCATTTTGGCCACTGAAGCCATTGTCTTTGAAAAAGAACTGACCCCTTATGTGGTGCAAAAAAGACTAAAGGAGCTTTTTGAAAAAAATCAGATAACGCAGATCTCCTTTTCAGAGGTCATCGTCATCCACCGGAACAACCTGTTCAGTTTGGTGCCCAAAGCCCTTTTTAACGAAAAGGAACTTGCCAATTATTTAAAATTCAATGCCAAAATCTTGGCCAATGACCATATTGCCTATGATGGGATAGACAGTTATGATATGGTAAACGTGTACGTGCCCTTTGTAAACATCAACAACTATATCTATGATCTTTTTGGGGAGTTCGAGTTTAGACACAACGGCACCGTACTCATACAGACCCTTTTGAACAGCCAAAGCAGCGCGAACGAGCCCATTTGTTATGTGCATGTACTGGAAAACCAAATGGATATTACGGTCATAGCCCATAAAAAACTATTGCTGTACAACAGCTATCATTTTTTTACCAAGGAAGATTTTATCTACTACCTCTTATTTACCTTGGAACAACTGAACCTGAACACCGAAACCATAAAACTGAAACTGTTCGGTGCCGTAGAGGAAGGGGATGGGATTTACGATATCTGCTACAACTACGTTAAGCACATCTCCATTTTTATTCCGTCGCACCCGTCCTACCATATGGGGGCCAGCGGACAGGACTCCATAGACTTTGCGGTCTTAAATTCCCTATAATGCGCATTATCTCGGGAAAATACAAGGGCAGGCGCATTTCGGCCCCAAAAAACCTGCCCGTACGGCCCACTACGGACATGGCCAAAGAAGCCCTGTTCAACATCCTGAACAACCGGTTTTATTTTGATGAGATCAGCGTTATGGACCTTTTTTCCGGTACGGGCAATATTAGTTATGAATTTGCCTCTAGGGGCACCGAACGCATCCTTGCCATAGATGCGGATCCGGGCTGTACCCGGTTCATAGACCTAACGGCAAAATCCTTTGGTTTCGGTATCCAGTCCATTAAAAGTGATGCCCTCCTGTTCTTGGAAAAAACGGATGCCAAAGCGGACCTTATCTTTGCCGACCCGCCCTACGATCTGCCCCTGACCGATTTTGAAAAAATACCCGCCCTGGTCTTTAAAAACCAACTGCTTTTACCAGACGGGCTGCTCATCATAGAACACTCTACACATACGGGCCTTTCCCATTTGGAAAACTATTCCCATAGCCGAAAATACAGTGGCAGTGTTTTTAGTTTTTTTGAGAAGAGCAGTACCGAGGAGTAAATTTGCTTTGTTATCTTTATGGAATGGATAACGAAAATGTGGTTATATTTTTTGTTTCCTTGTATTCGCAAAAGCCAAAACAAATAATAAAAAATGTTGAAATATGAAATTAGAAAAGATATTAGACAAACTCGGATCAATTGAGAAAAATTCATTTATAAAAATTATAGATAATATCATTTCCAAAAACCCAAAAAACATTAAGGAGATCGAGAAAATTTTAGTTTCTGTGGATAAGGGGCTAAAATCTGTTGATAACCAAAACATATCAACTATTTTTAATTTAACATCAGATGACATTTCAACCTACATAAAATGCGAGTTTCAGGAAATTACATCACAGCTGGATATACTAATTGATATTATTATTCGCGATGGGAATTGCATAATGAAACAAGATTGGTTTTCAAGATTATACGAAAAGGAAATCCTGAATTTAAACGCCAAGATCAAAGTGCTGAATATTGAATTTGAAAATGAGAAATCAGAACTAAGCAAAGAGAGGAAAAGGGATTACAAAATTTACAAATCATGCTTGTCAACGGCTTATAATAATGACTCGGGGAATAACCGTGAATCAAAAATAACTTCTGACGAGTTGTCCATAATATTAACCCTTTCTGAACAACTTAGTCTTTCTCAGGAAGAAATTAAGTTAATTAATTACACCGTTTTACCTATTAAAATTTTAAATGTTCAGGATGTAATAAATAGCTTAAAAAACATTGGTGTGATTTTCTATTCCAAGAAGGATGGCACAATTTATATTACCGATGAAATGGTTAGACTTTTAAGAAAAATAAGAGGAAAAGAAGTTGCTGAAAAATTCTACAGGCGAACCTTAAAACTGTTAAGAGAACCTATAATTAATCAAATTGCCAAAATACATAATATCGACAGAAAATTAAGCTATTCACAAAAAATTGAAGAAATCGTAGCGGAAGGGGTTTCCTTTAGAGTTTTACTTTCAACAGAAATTTACAAAGACGGAATTACCTTGACAGAAAAGAAAAAGACATTGAATGAATTGTGCGAAAAAGGCTTAAACGTAAACAACCTTAAAGGAAATACATTAGATGAAAAAATCAATAGTTTAATCGAATATTTTGAAACCATAGAAAAAGATGAAAAAATTGGAATTTCTTTAGACGGTTTCGAGAAATTATTAACAGAACTTAATCAATCTTTGCCAAAATTAAACAAGCAGTTAAAAGATCATTTTGAATTACAGGATGAATATGTTTTAAATGCAAATTTTCTTCTTGATTACAACATAAAACCACGAGATATTTTAGATTTATTAATTAAAGAAGATTTATCAAAGTTCATAAAGGATAACTGTGTTAAGCAACGGGGAGATGATATTTTAAATATTCTTGAACATTACAAAGATGTAGAGAATCTTTATTTAGAAAATTATGAAAATGTAGGCTTTAGAAATTTAAACAAATTAAAAGAAAATGGGATTTCTATAAAAGAAAGTGGATTAGGGCTAAAGTTCGAGGAATTAACAAAGGTCATTTTTAAAGGTTTAGGTTTTAACGTTGATGAAAAATTTAAAAACCAACTCAACACAAACAAGGATATGATTGACATTCTTCTAAATTTAGGAAATAACGAGATCATTATAGTGGAGTGTAAAACAAGCAAGGAAAAAGGGTACAATAAGTTTAGTGCCGTTTCCAGACAATTAAAATCATACCAAAGTTTGGCCTTGAAAAATAATCTAAGAATTGTTAAAATGTTACTGATTGCACCTGAGTTTAGTGATGATTTTGTGACAGATTGCGAAATGGATACTGAAATGAATCTATCTTTAATTTCAGCTTCCATTCTGTTGAATATATTCGAGTCTTTCAAAATGTCAAAATATCAGGAATTTCCGCACGTACTATTTCGCGATATCGTTATAAACGAAGAACGTATTTTAAAAGCATTAAACAAATAAGTCCAGTTTCCAAGAATGCAAAGGAGCTGATTGCCTGATTTTTATTAAAAATTATTGATTTTAAGTTAGTTAACATACTTTTTAAAATACCCTTCAAAAACCTTCCCAAGCCAAGTTCCCATGGAAAACAGAAAAATACTGATCACCCGTAAGTTTCCTGAGACAGGGGCCAAATTATTGCGGAACGCCGGGTTTTCCGTTACTCAATGGAACGAAGATGCGCCCATGCCACATGATACGTTGATCGAAAAAGCCAAAACCCATAACGCGCTCTTCTGCACCCTTTCCGATAACTTGGACAAACAGTTTCTGAACCAATGCGCCCACCTGGACATAATTTCCCAATTTGCCGTGGGCTATGACAACATTGATATCCCGGAGGCCACAAAACTTGGCATCGCCATTGGCCACACCCCCGGTGCCATGAGCCAGGCCACCGCCGATATTGCCTTTGGCCTGCTCATTGCCACTGCCCGGAAAATGTGCTATATGCACAAATCCATCCTCAAGGGCGAATGGGGCTACTTTAAACCCAATGCCCATTTGGGCATGGAACTAAAAAACAAAACCTTGGGCATTTACGGCCTTGGCCGTATTGGCTTGGAAATGGCAAAACGCTGTAAAGGGGCTTATGATATGGACGTTATTTACCATAACCGTACGCCCAATCGGGAAGCCGAACAACTTTTAGGTGCCCGTTATGTGGGTTTTGAAGCGTTGCTGGCACAGAGCGATGTACTGTCCGTACATTGTGCGCTCAGTTCCGCAACCAAAGAAGTTTTCAATGCTACCGCCTTTTCCCAAATGAAACCCACTTCTATTTTCATCAACACTGCAAGGGGCGGGGTGCATAACGAACCGGATTTAATAGCCGCGTTACAACAAGGTACCCTCTGGGGTGCGGGGCTGGACGTTACCAATCCGGAGCCCATGCAGCCCAACAACCCTCTTTTGAAGATGGAAAACGTCTCCGTACTGCCCCACATTGGATCGGCCACCATAGAGGCCAGAAACGAAATGGCCCGTATGGCAGCCACGAATATTATCTCCTTTTACAAAAACAAAAACGTGCCGCATATTGTAAATCCGGAGGTGTTGTAAGGGAAATAGGGTTACTTTATTATCTTTATAAAGCTTTGGCCATTTGGTTTATACATAATGTTGAACGAATCCTCCCTACCGGTCGGAAGCTTTACAGCATACAAAATACGATTTTCATAAATTTATGGAAATTATAAAAATCAATATGATGTACAAAAAAAAAGCAGAACGATAGTAGAGACCGCTATCGCAGAAGTTCCGGGCTTTGAGAGCCTTTACGAAAAATCAAGAAAGGGATTTCGATCAATGGCAAAGCCGAAACCACGACAATTGAGTATCTCCTAAAAGAACATTTACGGAACAAACCAAGAGTTCAAGAATAGAAGAGTCATTGGAAAGTATGAACAAACAGTTGTCTAAAGCAAGAGTAATCCCAAAACTGCAACTTTGGTTTCAATATGCTATTTGGTTGATTTCACTAATTATCATTGGCTATTTGGTATTTCAGGTTTCTCGGATAGATAAATTGTAGGAAAGGGCATTTTCTGAAGGGGAGCAGGCTACGATATCTAAACTTAACAACTATTTTGAGCACTATCCGGAACATTACAAAACTTACCAGAATTGGATTAAGGAAGAGAAGAGTATTCCAAATGATAAGTAGCAAGCGCCCTATCCGGTTTTTGCTTAACGCTTATCTACCGGAACACTACAAAAACCGGATAGGATCCACGCACAAATTTCCGTGGTAAGATTTGGGGGTGAAAAATTCTAGATTTCCTATCGATACCAACAAGTATACATTTTGGATCTAACATGTTAAAGTTAGACTATTTAAAAAACCCATATTCTTACATTATTTCTGTGTTACCTATGTGTTACCCAGAAATAAAAAAGCCGACTCCTAAAAGTCGGCTTTCCCTTTGTACAGGCGGGGAGACTCGAACTCCCACACCTTGCGGCACTAGATCCTAAGTCTAGCATGTCTACCAATTCCATCACGCCTGCAAAAGTCCCGAATGTCGCTGCTACAATTCCATTGGGGTTGCAAATATAAATCAAAAAATCAATTCGGAAATACTTATGCCACAAAAAGTTGATTTCGTAATTTTACCCTTTCTTCAAACCTATTTCCATGCTAAACAGTGCCGCCTACGTAACCGAACACAAAGAGCGATTTATCCAAGAACTTGTTGAACTCCTTACAATCCCTTCGGTAAGTGCGGATCCGGCATACCGTCAAGATGTGCTAACTGCCGCGGAGGCCGTTAAAAATTCGCTCCTGAACAGTGGTTGCGATAGTGCCGAAATTTGTGAGACCAAGGGATACCCCATTGTTTACGGAGAAAAAACAATAGATCCCAAGCTACCTACCATTTTGGTTTACGGCCATTATGATGTGCAACCCCCAGACCCTATGGACCTTTGGAATTCGCCTCCTTTTGAACCTGTGATCCAAAAAACGGAACTGCATCCCGAGGGGGCCATCTTTGCGCGTGGTTCCTGTGATGACAAAGGACAAATGCACATGCACGTAAAGGCATTGGAATTTATGGTGGCCACCGACCAACTGCCGTGCAACGTAAAGTTTATGATTGAAGGCGAAGAAGAAGTAGGCAGCAAAAGTCTGGCCGCTTTTGTCGTAGAAAATAAGGTAAAATTAGCCAACGATATTATCCTCATTTCCGATACCGGAATGATTGCCAAAGAGGTGCCCTCCATCACTACCGGATTACGTGGCCTGAGTTATGTGCAAGTAGAAGTTACCGGACCAAATCGCGACCTACATTCCGGGCTATATGGCGGAGCAGTGGCCAACCCCATCAATGTATTAACCAAAATGATTGCATCACTTCACGATGAAAACAATCATATTACGATTCCGGGATTTTATGATAAAGTAGCAGCATTAAGTACAGAAGAACGCTCCAAAATGGCTGAAGCTCCGTTTGACTTGGAAGCTTATCAAAAAGCTCTTGATATTGAATCTGTTTATGGCGAAAAAGGATATACTACCAATGAGCGGAACAGCATCCGCCCTACTCTGGATGTAAATGGCATTTGGGGCGGTTACACCGGGGAAGGTGCTAAAACAGTCATTGCCAGTAAAGCATACGCCAAAATTTCCATGCGCCTGGTGCCCCATCAGGATTGGGAGGAAATTACCGAACTTTTCAAATCGCATTTTGAAAGCATTGCGCCAAAAGGCGTAAAGGTAAAAGTTACACCGCATCACGGTGGGCAGGCCTATATTGCCCCCATTGATACCATTGGGTACAAAGCGGCCTCAAAAGCGTATGAGACCACTTTTGGCAAAACCCCTATACCACAGCGCAGTGGGGGCAGCATCCCCATTGTGGCTCTTTTTGAACGCGAACTGAACAGCAAAACCATTCTTATGGGATTTGGGCTGGACAGCGATGCCATCCACTCACCCAACGAGCATTTCGGGATTTGGAACTATTTAAAGGGCATAGAGACCATACCGTATTTTTATCTGTATTTTACCCAACTTTCAAAATAAATACTTGTAAACAATTGACTGCCTGTTGGTTTAAAAAAATCAGTTCCCTATTCTATAATCGTCTTTGCCTTGTCCTTAAGTTTGCCGAGCAATGATTTTTTTGTTTTTACCGGTTGGGATTCCACGGCAGGCGTTTCATTTTCAGAAGTATTATCAGCCGAAACCTTATCTACAGGATCGCTTTTAGTTTGGGCCTCTTTGGGCATGGACACTTTGGTAGCGGATATGATCTCGCCTTTCAGCCAATCCTTTACCGATGTGGTGACCGCATCGTTTACTTCCTTTCCTGCCCTAAAACATGCCTTCCATTCCCCGCTTTTTTCTTCATAATCGGAATTGACGAATTTTTTTATCTTGTATTTGTCCGGTGCGGTCAATTGCGCATTAAAATCTACTGTTGAAACCAATTTTAGATAATCTTCCAATCTGTTTTTTACTGCTATGGCCGGATTTTCAGGAAATTCCCTTTTCCATTTGGTCATGTTCGGTGTAGGATCTTCCCATTCGGCCTGTAACTTATTCTGCTCGCTCAACATATTTTCATATATCGGAATAACCTGTGCATTTTGTTTTGGATCCTTTTTCATCTCGGCCAATTGCAAGGCCATTTCCTTATTGCTCTTCCTCATGTTTTCCAAGGTCTCCTCATCCATTCTGGGAGGTTCGGAAGTTGGTTTGCTTCCCACACGTTTCTTGTTATATGCCTCAACAAACTCCGCACTATTGCAATACATCTTAATATAGGCGAGGAGTTCCTTGGCCGAACCCACTTTGTCTCCGGCAATAACGGATGGCAAAAGTTTTGCATAGGGAAGTCTAAAGAAGGCGTCCTCTCCAAAAGAGTTTCCAAAACCACCTGTAAAATTGGCCAGAATATGGTTTTGGGCATTAGCGTGGTCCAATCCCAATTTAGTGATAATATCCTCACCATACCTATATGAGGAAAGGACCAGTACCGCCGGTAGCACAATCAAGATAATCGTTTTTGTTTTCATTTGTTCTTATGTTTAGTTACTATTTGGAAGAATTAGGTCTTGGTTTCATTCGTTTTTTATGCCATGTTTTTCCAAACACACAATGTAGAACCACATTCTTTCTTTAGTTTCAAAGTAAAGCTCTGTTAAATAGTAACACTAGGCAATCCCCTAAAAACAGGATTTTTAAAGGATTTTAAAAAATCATGTAAAAAGGGGATGGAAACCTCGGTTTCACGCCTTACATTTAGATATGTCTAATTGGCGCACATGGGCTTAAGAATTCTTACAAATACAAAAAGGCATTGGCAATTGGCACTATTTCTCAGTGCGCATTTAGGTGTTGCACAGACCACAAAATTGGATAGCCTTAGAGGGGAAATAACAAGTTCAAAAGATGACACAAGTAGGGTTATAATGTACTATGCCTATGGTCGCGAGCTGGAAAAAAAGTTTCCGGATTCTGCCATGTGGTATTACAATTTGGCAAAGGAACGGTCAATAGGCTTGGATTATGCCCAAGGAAAGGCAACCTATGCCAGCCATGCAATCGTGATCCTGAACAATAAGGGACAGTTTAGCAAAGCACTTGGGGTTGCCCAAGAAGCACTTAGGATATACGAAACCGAGGGCTCCAAAAAGGATTTGGCCGTGGCCTACCTCAATGTGGGCAGTGAATGGCATTACCTAGCCGACTTCCAAATGGCCACCGAATACTATCTAAAAGCCAGGAAAATTGCAGAAGATATTGGGGATAAGAAACTACAGCGCATTACCAACAACAATCTGGCATCAATTTTTATTAATTTAAAGGAGTACGAAAAAGGGAAGCAATATGCAGCGGCATCATTGGTCATAGCCCAAGAATTGAAAAACGAATATGCAATTTCTTCCTCAACCTATAATATCGCCACAGCCGAACTATACCTAAAAGAATATGGCATGGCCTTAAAAAATTATGCCACTATTGAAGAAATTGGAATAAGAACGGACAACTATATTCTAATCCTTGACGGACAGTTAGGGATGGCCGATGTCTGTTCGGCCACAAAAAACATGGTGAAAGCACTGGAATACTACAATAAAGTAATTGTTCTATCTCAGGAAAAAGAGGCACCGGAATATGAAATGTATGCCTATATGGGATTGTCCGACCTGTATTTAAACGCCCTAGACTACCCAAATGCAGGCAATAATATAGTAAAGGGGATTGCATTGGCAGAACGACTGGAATCGCAATTTGAAATGAAAGACTTAGTGTTAAAGGCGTCCGTACTGGCAGAACAAACCGGAAAATTCAAAGAGGCCTTGAATTACAGAAAGCAATATGAAATGTTGAACGATTCCATAGTCGGAGAAAAAAGCAAATCGAACATTAATTTATTGGAAGCCAAATTTGAAGTTGAAAAAAAGGAGACGATGATTTCCCAATTGGAAACTGAAAAACAAATACAACAGCTGAGAATAAGGCAAAAAGATCTTTTGAATTATATCCTTATTGGTGCCGCCCTGGCTATTTTACTTTTAAGTTTGCTCTCCTATCGAAACTATGTGCACAAACAAAACCTGCAACAACAACGCATTGCCGAACTGGAGCGAGAACGGCAGCTTATGGCCACTGAGGCCGTTTTAAAAGGAGAAGAACAGGAGAGGTCCCGTTTGGCCAAAGACCTGCACGATGGCCTTGGTGGCATGCTCTCAGGAATTAAATACGCATTTCAAAACATGAAAGAAAATCTGATTATGACCCCGGAAAACCTGTTATCCTTTGAGCGCAGTATGGATATGTTGGACAGTTCCATAAAAGAAATGCGCCGTGTGGCCCATAATATGATGCCGGAATCTCTGGTAAAGTTCGGGTTAGACACGGCCCTTAAAGATTTCTGTATGGAAATAAGCAACAGTGGGGCACTGCAAATTAATTATCAGTCTATTAGATTAAATCGTGAAAATTTGGAAAAGACAACGGCCATAGCAGTATATAGAATTGTTCAGGAACTTATTGGTAATATTTTAAAACATGCATCGGCTAAAACGGCATTGGTGCAAGTGGCGAAAAATAATGGACTTTTAACCATTACAGTAGAGGATGATGGGAAGGGTTTTGATACGCATCTTTTGGAAAAATCGAAGGGAATAGGTTGGACGAACATCCAAAACAGGGTGGATTTTCTCAAGGGTAGCTTGGCTATTGATTCGGTGCCTGAAAAAGGAACCTCTGTACATATTGAATTTGAGGTGTAGATGACCATAAAGATTTTTATTGTTGACGATCATTATATGATCATTGAGGGGATTCGTTCCCTGCTGCAGCACGAAGCCGGACTGGAGTGGATGGGTCACGCCATGAATGCGGATTCTTGTTTGGCCTTTTTGGAAAAACAACGTCCCGATGTCTTGTTTATGGATGTAAATCTTCCGGATCAGAGCGGCATTGAGTTGTGTTTATTGGTTAAAAAAATGTATCCTAAAATCCATATAATAGGACTTAGCTCCTTTAATCAATATAGCTTTATTCAAAAAATGCTCCATAATGGTGCCTCTGGTTACGTGCTGAAGAACGCTACAAAAAAAGAATTACTGGAGGCGATTGATACCATTATGGAGGGCAAAACGTATATCAGCAAAGAGGTTGAAGCCAACATCAACATAAGCAAAAACATCGGAACACCCTTGATTACCCGAAGGGAAAAAGAAGTACTGGTACTCATTTCAGATGGCTTAACCAACAGTGAAATTGCAGTAAAGCTCTTTGTAAGCACGACCACGGTTGATACCCATCGAAAAAACCTATTGGCTAAATTTGATGTAAAAAATACTGCAGCTTTGATTAGGATGGCCGCACAATACCAGATAATCTAAAACCTAAAGATCTTCATAAAAAAACTTTCTGTACGTTCTTTTTTTATCTTTTAAAGCCTACATCTTTTTTACGTACTTGGTAATTAGTACAATTTGCTGGGCGCCAACCTTCCCTTCAATATATTCCGAATTTTCACGGTCCAAGGAAATTTTACGGACCACCGTTCCCTGCTTGGCGACCATACTGGAGCCTTTTACTTTTAGGTCTTTTATGAGCACCACATTATCTCCCGCCTCCAAAACAACGCCATTTACATCCCTATGGATCATTTTTTCGGTTTCTGGAAGGCCTTCTCCCGCGGCCTTTGCCCATCTCAGGGTATCGTCTTCCAAATACAGCATATCCAATAAATCCTGGGGCCAGCCCTCTGTTTTTAAGAGGTTCAACATACGCCATGCCACTACTTTTACGGAATCGAACCCGCTCCACATACTTTCATTTAAACATCTCCAATGATCAACCTCTATGGTATCGGGATTTTCAATTTGACCGATACAAACCTCGCAGGCCAACAAACTGCCATCAACCCCGCCCGTCGAAACCGGGGGCACTTCATATACCTTTAAATTCCCTGTTGCCCCGCACAATTCGCAGGTATTACCACTTCTCGACCTTAGTTCCTCCAGTACACTCATTTTTAATCATTATTTAAGAGTTGTAAACTTAGCACATTACACTTTAAAAAAATATTTTTCTTCTCTTAGGATTCCCAATAGCACTCTAATGAAGAACAACAATTTACTTTATTTACATTATGGATTATAAAAAACAAAACTGACCGCCCCCGCACTTATCCGGATAAATTCGTACAGCAACGAGTACAGCGTGTAACCTACCCAAAAAATCATTGATTTGGATTATCGAACGAAAATCATTGATTATTCAAATAAGTCGTTGCTTTTGAAGGCTTTTTATGTAACAATTCATCAAATATAGCGTTCTAACGTTCTATATGATCATCAATCAAATCAGAACACTATGCTACACCGTTTTTTTATCCTCTGTTCCGGGGCGGATACCGCCATTTTAAACACTTGTTCCCCGGGGGAACAAAACAAGTATGCCGGTATTGGGGCCACCGTATTCTTTACGTCCGTAATGGCCTTCATCTCCAGCGGTTATGCATTATACACGGTTTTTGACCATGTATATACCGCCATTTTCTTTGGCCTCATTTGGGGATTGCTAATCTTTAATCTGGATCGTTTTATTGTCTCTACGATCAAAAAAAGGAATAGTTTTAAAAGTGAGCTTCTACAAGCAACGCCTCGAATTCTGCTTGCGGTCATCATTGCCGTGGTAATTTCCAAACCTTTGGAAATGAAAATCTTTGAAAAGGAAATAAACCAAGTATTATTGGAAAAGAAGAATGAGCTCACTTTAGCCAATAAAGACCAGATTGCATTACAATATAATCCTTCCTTATCCACATTAAACCAAAACATTGATGCCCTTAGGCTCGAAACAACAAAAAAAGAAACCGAGACCAATGCCCTTTATGACACCTTTATTTCGGAGGCAGAAGGTACGTCCGGCACCAAACGTCTGGGAAAGGGACCCGTATATAGGGAAAAAAGAGAGAAGCACGATGCCGCGCTGACCGAATTACGGACACTAAAAGAAACCAACAGCGATAAAATTGCATCACTGGAAGCGCAGATTGCCACATTAAATGCGGAATACACTGAAGCTGTCACCATTTCCCAGCCCATCATCGATGGATTTGACGGCCTTATGGCACGGATCGATGCGTTGAACAAATTGCCTTGGTGGCCTTCTTTCTTTCTTTTTCTACTGTTCCTGGCCATCGAAACCGCCCCTATCATCGCCAAATTGCTATCGCCAAAAGGCAGTTATGATTATAAACTGGAAGAAGAGGAAAGTGTGGTAGCCAGCTGGGTGTCGCAAAAGGTGCAACATCGGGAGCAGCTCTTGGCTACGGACATTTCCTTGAACAACAAGATATACGGTGAAATTGCCGAAGAGGAAGCAGTTTACGCCTACAAGAAAAAGAAAGCGGAGGAGTTGTTGCGGTTACAGGCGGATGCGTTCCATGATCTACAGGTAAAGGGCATGAACACTGTATAGTCTGCCCGATCCTTAGTTGACTAAAACAGAACAAATCAAGCAACATTGTAAACAGCTAAAATTAACTGCCCTGGCATCCCATCTGGAGATTGCCATAGCGGAAGCTGAAAAGGAAAGCACTGGCTATTTAGAACTCATCAACAGGCTTATGGAAAAGGAAGTGGCGCACAGAAG